>NZ_JARCCY010000007.1:0-195174 GCF_039907775.1 Arthrobacter sp. CC3 | reverse complement strand
TTCTTCCGCGACAACTCGCAAATGCTCTTCGGCGACGCCAAAGCCCGCGTCGAAGACATCCTCCGCGCGTTCTAGCACGCAAAACCCTTCGATTGGCTTGATCGATGGGACAATTTCAACCCGCCCAGCCATCTGCAAAGACGAGAAGGTTACTGTGCCAAGACGCCGCGTAAGAAGTTCAGATAGCCCGTCCCAAGTGGATTGCCAGTCCGGTCGGCGGGAGCCAGCCGCGTTGGCCAAGGAAGCACGAGATCCTCGGCCGGCCTTGTATATCGACGAAATCTGCGCCTCACCATGGGTTGGACTTCACTACCGGCACGAGTTTCTCCTCCACTACAGGCACGAACTGTTGGAATAGCACTAGGACCAGAAGCCACAGCAAGATCACTTGCAAAGAGGACATGCTTGCCCTCTTTGTCGGCGCGCAGCCGGGGTCCAAGGCCGCGTCGAGCACGGTGGGGGCCACGACAGTGCCGCCGTCCAGGACAGCGTCGGCGGTGAGGCCGGGGTGATGGGGCACTGCCGTGCTGTTGCGGACGACCACCATTACGTGCACGGACGGGACCACCTGGGAGACGTCCCCCACGTCCGAGGACCCGCCGACGAAGCCAGGCATCGTGTCCACCGGCCGGCCCACGGCTTCCATATTCGCGTACCAGGCCGCACCCAGCCCTTCGTGGATGTCCAGGGACACGTAGGGGTCTTCGGTCTGCCGGTGGTCCACGAGCACCCGGTGGCAAGGGCCGCGCCCTCGAAGCAGACGAGCACCCGCCGCTTGAGGTTTCGCCACACGTCCGCGTCGCCCGTCCGCTTCTCAACCTGGACCGTGGACTCATCCGCGATGACGTTCGTGGCAACCCCGCCGTGGGAGACGAACGCATTTCTTCTCGTCCTCAGGCAAGCACAGCCTTCAACGCTGCACGGATCAGCCTGCGCGACGATGGAAACCATGACGTGTCCCTCGACACAGCAGTCAAGACCAAGCGCGAGACCGGGCCAGACATGAACAGAAAGTACAAGGAAACCTTGCGCGGTGACCTGGCAGTCAACATCATCGCGTGCTGACCGCCTATGGGGTGGCAGAACGCTGCAAATAGGTCGCGCCGTAACCCCGTCGGCGTCCATTTTCATCGAGCAGTGTACCCACGAGTTTTGTTGTGCGCATGACCACCGAACGATCAGCTATGCGCACCTCGGGCAGCTGCTCTTCTATTGCAGCCTCGAGCCTGGAAACGTCCTCCAACGTCCGCATCCAGACTGTCATCGCGATGTTGTACCTGCCCACTATGGAGAGTACGGTACGAATCTCATCAAGCCGGCTCAATTGCCTGGCGATGCGGTCTGCATGGGCGGCCGGAAGGGACAGAAAATACCATGCGTTGACCGGCCAGCCTGATTCCGAACGTAGAACATCGGTCCGGAGCCTGATGGTGCCCGCGGACAGCTGGCTGGCGATCGATTCACGGACCCTGCGCTGGTTGGCACCAATAGATGCCGCAATCTCATTCGCCGTCGCACGTCCGTTGCGGAACAGTTCCTCGGCGACAGCTTCGTCGAATTCATTGAAGCGCCTCATCCGCCCGCTTTCGGGCTTCAGCGCACGCAGGGCTTCCACTTGCATCGTATCGAGTGCACGAAGGCGCCATTGACTCGCCTCGGCAAGAACCTTGGCGATTGGATGAGAATAGACCTTCGATACCAGGTTGGGCTTTTCCAGCCGCTCAAGCACGTACCTGTAAAGAGCCTCGCTCGTAGGGGCTATGACCGAGAGCACCAGGTCCCGCGACCCAGCGGTTATGTCGACTGTTGCAACCTCAGGATCCTCGAGTAAGGCTTTCGCCAGTTCCAAGAGCTTGCCTGGCATCGCCTCAACTTCGACGATGGCTCCGGGAGAGAGTCTGTCAACGGCATACCCCGTCACCCATGCAAGGCCCTCAGTGGAGATCCTATCCCAGCGGCGCCCCAGAGTGGCCGGATCAACCCCAAGTACTCGCCCCAAAGCCGCCCAAGAGACTCGGGGCTGGATTTGAAGGGCGTTGATCAGCCTGAGATCAAGCTCGTCCAGAGCCATTTCCTGCATGGAAAGCATTCTACAGGGCGATATCGTGCATCTTCACTCCGGCCTTCAACCGGAATCCTAATCTGGAGCAGACAAATTGCCCGTGATCGCAGTCATCCGGACTGTGCCCGTGCGCGTCGACGTCCGTGGTCGCCTGTGTGGTCAGGCGCCACCGGCCTTCCCCATCTTTCGAAATCCCAAGGAGTGACGTGGTTGCAACAGTTGTCGATCCGACATCGACGGATATCCAGCCCTTGGTCAATCACCCGGTGCTCTGGATATGCGCTGCCGGTGTTTTTTTGGTCATTGTTCTTCAGTCCGCCATCTATTTCAGGGCTATCCGGCGAGCCGCAGGCGACGCCGATCTGAGCCAGTCCCAAATCCGACGCTCCGTACGAACCGGAGCCGTAGCGGCCATCGGCCCGTCCCTGGCTGTCGCCCTCATCGCAATCTCGCTGCTACCGCTTTTCGGCACTCCCGCGGTTTTGACCAGAATTGGTTTGGTGGGGTCGGCGGCTTTTGACGTCGCCGCTGCAGGACTTGCCGCAGGGACACAGGGCGCCCAACTGGGCGGCCCCACGTACACGCAAAAGGTATTCGCGCTGGGCTTCGCTGCCATGACAATGGGCGGGCTGCTCTGGATGCTTGCGACTCTGATCTTGACGCCCATTCTGGGTAAAGGTGATGCCAAGCTCCGCCAGGTTAATCCAGCGGTCATGACGATCGTTCCGGCCGCAGCACTCCTGGCGGCATTCTTTACCTTGACATTCCAGGAGACCCTCAAGTCCCCTGTGCACCTTCTCACCGTAATCTCATCCGCCGCTGCCATGGGCCTGTGCCTCCTGATTGCCAAACGCTTCCACCTCCCGTGGCTTCGCGAATGGGGCCTGGGCATCGCCATTTTCGCCTCCCTGTCCGTCGCATACCTGGTCACCAGCTCCGCACCGGTCGCCTGACCCGTAGAAAGAAGCATCCGATGTCAGCTTCCACGCAAACACGCAGCGGCCTAGCTGCCTTTGACCGAACCACTTCAATCTGGGGCCCCATAACCCTGGCACTCGGGCTGACCATTTCCCTGGCGGCTGCCGTCTACGCGGCCTTCGGGACGGGTCTCGGAATCACAGGCCCGGAATTGTGGGCAGCCGTCGGGGCCGTAGTGGCCACCTTCGGCCTCTTCGCAATTGTCGAACCCGTGTCATATTTCCCCATCCTTGGCCGCTCAGCCATGTATCAGGCCTTCCTGATCGGAAACATCTCTAACAAACTCCTCCCTGCGGCAATCGTGGCCCAAGCCCAGCTGAACGAAAAGCCCGGCAGCCGGCGGGCGGAGCTGATTGCCGGAAGCGCCATTATCGGCGCCGTACTCGTTCATGTCACAACCCTCATCATCTTCGTAGGTCTCTTGGGTACCTGGATCATCGGCCTGCTGCCGCCCGCGATGATCAGTGTTGCGAGGCTGTACATCCTGCCCGCCATTTTTGGAGCCGTCGTCCTCCAGAGTGTCCTTGCCCTCAAGAGTCTGCGCACCACAATCATCGCTGCGGCCCTTGCCGGTCTGATTGTGTTCACAGGAATACCCCTGGCTCCCGGGATCACCCACTTCGCCACTGCAATCGCGGTGATTCTGACGATCATCGTTGCATGGTTCGCCCGTTCCAAAAACCAGGCGGCCAGCACGACAGGGTCCCCGACGGCAACTGTTCCCCACTAGAAACCCGGAAACCGCTTCACCGCCGCAGGTCCAGGCACATTGACCCCCGCCAACCTCACTCAATCCTCTGTGGAAGGAAACCACCTATGGAACACCTGAACCATCTGATCAACGACATCGAGGCGCTGGCCCCGGAATTCACCGCATTGTCGGACGCCATTTGGGACGAGCCCGAGCTGCGCTGGGACGAACACGGCGCAGTCGCCAAACAAGTCACCGTTGCCGAGAAGTACGGATTCTCCATCACGCGCGATGTTGCCGGGATTCCGACCGCGTTTTCTGCGGAGAAGGGCTCCGGTGGTCCCCTTATTGCTTTCCTTGGGGAGTATGACGGTTTAGCTGAGTTGAGCCAGGACAGCGGAAACCCCGAGCGATGCCCCGATCCGGGCAACCACACCGGTAACGGCCAAGGATGCGGCCACCATCTGTTGGGGGCCGGTTCACTCCTCGCGGCAATCGCCACAGCTCGATACCTCGACAAGAACGGCCTGCCAGGCCGGGTACGGTACTACGGATGCCCCGCCGAGGAAGCCGCCGCCGGAAAGAGCTTCATGGTCAAAGGCGGAGCGTTCGCTGACGTTGACACCGCTATCACCTGGCACCCCTTTGCGAGCACACTGTGGAAACAGAACCTGATGCTCGCCTACACGCAGGTGTACTTCCACTACAAAGGCGTCGCAGCACACGCCGGCGCATCACCTCACATGGGCCGCAGCGCGCTCGACGCCGTCGAGCTGCTAAACGTCGGCACGAACTTCCTGCGCGAGCACATGCCGGACACAGCGCGGATCCACTACGCCATCACCGACGCCGGCGGTTTGTCGCCCAACGTGGTCCAGCCCCGGGCCTCGGTCTACTACATCATCCGGGCAACCGATGGGCACCAAATGCGCGAGCTCTACGAACGGGTGCTCAAGGTCGCAAAGGGTGCAGCGATGATGACTGAAACGGAGCTCACCGTCGAATTCGACGGGGCATGCTCAGAGATTCTGCCCAACGACGTCCTCGAACAGGTCCTCTATCAAAACGTAAAGGTCCTCGGCGGTGTTCCTTTCGACGCCACGGATCAAGCCACCGCCGACCGCTTCGCAGCTGGGCTGGACCGCCGCGAAATACGCAGCATCAAGACATCAATCGGCTGGGCCCCGAATGAGGAAAAGGCGCTGCATGACGACGTACCCGAGTCAAACAACCTGCCGCGCGTGCAGCTGACCGGTTCCAGCGATGTCGGCGACGTCAGCTGGTCCGTGCCCACGGTCCAGATCATGGCCGCAAGTCTCGCTATGGGCACCCCTTTCCACACCTGGCAAGTGGTCGCCCAAGGCAAGCTGCCGGCAGCCCACAAGGGCATGATTTACGCGGCCAAAGCCATGTCGGGCACAGCTGTCTCCTTGCTTAGGGACAACACGCTCATCGACCAGGCAAAGTCCGAATTCAACGCCGTTACAGCAGAGACCCCTTACATCTGTCCGATACCCGACGGCGTCCTGGCACCGCCCGTCCGGCGTGCACAAATCGACGAACTCCAGAACGCGCTCGACACACAGAGCGTCTGACGCTCAGGATTAATTCCCAGAGGAGGTGCGTTGAATTGTGGCGCGTTTCCTCTGGGAAGCCTGTCAGTGACGGCTGGCAGGCAACCCAGGGGGCGGACGGGGACTGGGCATCGACGTCACAACCGGCACTCAAGGTGTTCGAAGTGGCACCCGCTGGGGGGACCCCGTGAATGTCAATCCCGCTGTCAGCAGGGTTGGAACCACGTGGCGACCGCTGCGTCGGCATCGCTAAGTAGGAAACCAGCCGGGGACACTAGACGCAAATGGGCGTTGCCGCCCGTACATGCCGAGCAGGATCACCCGACCTCGTTGGCTGGGGGCGACGCCGGTGACGACTCCAACTCCCAAAAATCCAAACCGTCCAGCCAGGTCACGAGCAAGTTGCATGTACTTTGAAAGTGATCGAACATGAGCGTCCTGGCGCCTGAAGCATCGCCTGACTCGATCCGGTCGATGACTGCCGAGTGGCCGAAACGGTTGATTTCAGCCCAGCCGGGAACGGAATGGAAGGATGAGTCAAACTGCAGGGGTACCAGCCGCCGCGCAGCCTCGGCAAACCAAAGCAGTTTAGGAGCATCAGCCATTGTATGGATAGCGGTATGCAGTTCGGCGTTGAGGTCTAGTGCATGCTTGCTGTGATGGTCCTCGAGTTTGTGCAGCTCAGCATCCAGCTTGCGTAGCACGAAGATACTTTCGGAGTTGGACCGGGTCGCAGCTCGCGCCGCGAGCTCACCCTCAGCGGTGGCCCACATGAAGTAAGTGTCAATAACGCTGTCGCGCCGTATGGGAACCACCCGGAAGCCACGATTAGGCTGATGCACCACCCAGCCGTCTCTCGCCAGCTGCAGCAAGGCCTCCCGAACCGGAGTGATACTCACGTCCAGTTTCTCAGCGAGGGGGGCGAGGCGCAGGGCATCTCCATGCTTAACTTCGCCGCTGAGAATTTGCTCGCGGATTAGGGCTGCGACCGCCTGACCCATCAATTCAAGCTTTAGCCCTTTTTGCATAAAATATAATTTATCATGCGCCCGATGGGCTCCGCCGGGCTGGTCCCGAGAAGCCACACGGCCGGTCACGGTCAAGCCTGAGGTCGACATTCCGTCGTCATCCTTGGCTCCACCAGCCCTCCCACGCCATAGAGACGAGCTCACCGGACGGGAAACTGTATTGGTCCGCTCCGGTGTGGGACACGGCTGGGTCCCGCACGACATGTCGTTCGCCGGCGCTGGCAGGATCGGCCGCGGTGTGGGCTGGGCGGACAAACGAACCTGTTTGGTTATTACCACCGCCCCCTTGTGACTTCTGTGGGTGGTCTCCCAAGTTCATAACCGGCATCCTTCTCTATTATCAGTCTTGATTCCACTCCTTCGGCGGCTATCCAGGCGGTGGTTCCGGATGCGGCGGCAACTTCTACGACGCCGGTTCTGAGAAACTTACCGGCTTTCCAAATACTCACCCTTGTTCCGATTACCTGTGCCATTCAGACCGAAGCGGGCCGTTCCTGGCTTTTCCGTTCACTGGGTGTGAGGACGAACGACTGCCTCGAAAATGCTTTCGGATCGAATTCGGCATCCAGCACCAGGCCGGGTGTGAGCGGAAGCTGTTGTTCGAGTACTTTTCGGGCGGCCATGTGCTCGGCAGGGCTGTTTACTGACTCCACTCCGGTGAGCTGGCCGTCCCGGAAGCAGTAGACCGAGAACTTCCCTGTCGCGGGCTCGCCACGAACAATCGATTCGTCGTCGCTGTGGATGATGCCGGCTATCTGCAGCTTTACCGTTCCCTGCTGGGACCAGAACCACGGAAGGTTGTCGTAGGGCGTAGGTTTGCCGGTAAGCGTCTTGGCCAGGCTTCTGGCCTGGTCAGTGGCATTCTGGACTGATTCCAGCCGGATCCGTGTCCCGGTGTATGCGTTGGGGTAGCTGCTGCAGTCGCCTAAGGCGAAGATGTGCGGGTCACTCGTTCGCAGGCAAGCATCCACCACGATGCCGTTGTCTGTCTCCAGGCAGGCCTGTTCTGCCAGCTCGCTATTCGGGAGAACACCGATGCCGACAACGACGAGGTCAGCAGGGTATTGCGCGCCGGTGGTGCTGATGGCCCTGCTGATCTTCCCTCCAGTTCCAGTCAACGAAGCGATGCCCTCCCCGAGCCTCAGTTTGATGCCGTTACCTGTGTGGACGTCTGCGAAGTAGCTGGACATGAACCGTGAAAGGACTCGTCCCATGGGGCGAGGTCCGAATTCGAGAACCGTGACGTCAAGCCCACGGTTTCGGGCTACCGCCGCGAACTCCAGGCCTATAAAACCCGCCCCAATGACGACAACGTGTTTGGCTGTGCCGAGCTCGGCCTGCAGCGCTTTGGCGTCATCGAGCGTTCTGAGGTAGCGAACTCCGTCCAGCTCGGAGCCCTGGACCGTGATTTCTCGGTTGCGGGCTCCGGTGGCAAACACAAGGCTTGTGTACGAAAGGATGGTGCCGTCGCTGGCAACGATTGTTTGCCCGGCGGGATCGACGGACGTGACTTGCACTCCCGGGTGGAACTGTACTGCGCGTTCGCCGAAGAACGTGCCTGCCCTGAGGGGAAGTGGACTTGCACTGTCGTCCTCAGCCATGAAGTCCTTGGACAGGGGTGGTCGTTGGTAGGGCAGGTGTGGTTCATCGGCGAACAAGTCGATGGCGCCCTCGTAGCCTTCCGTTCTTAGTGAGTCGGCCAATTGCACGCCGGCCTGGCCTCCTCCGATGATGACGATGCGGCTCATGGTTCCACCTGCGTGAGGGGAAGATCGACGGCGATTTCGTCAAGGTGCGGTCCGACTTTTATCTGGCACCCGAGGCGTGAACGCTGATCGTCTCGGGGGGATGAGGTGACGTCCAGCATTTCTTCCTCGTCCTCATTCATGGCCGGCAGGCCTTCTATGTATTCGTCGCGCACATAGATGTGGCAGGTTGCGCACATGGCTTGCCCTCCGCATTCGCCAATGATCCCGTCCACCCCGTTGGTGATGGCGGCCCGCATTACAGAGGTGCCGGGTACAGCGTCGATGACGTCCGTGGCCCCTCCTGGGTGGTGGAAGAAGATTTTTGGCATGGCATTTTTCCTAACGTGTTCGTGTGTGAAGTGGGTGTCAGGCCCTGCGGCCGACCATGATCCGGGCGGCGTTGGTGACCATGATCTGTTGGATGGTTTCTTCGGACACCCCTTTTTCCCGTATGGCTGGGAGGATCCGGTCGGAGATGTTGGCGTGGTGCCAGTTCGGTGCGTTCTTGGCCCGCCAGGACGGGGGCGTGTTGATGCTAAAGAACCCGGCGTCGTGCGAGAGGGTCAGGCGGTCGGCGTATCCCATTTCGCAGAGTTTTACGAGCATGTCAATCCGTTGTTCGTCTGGCAGGACCTGTTCCATTCCGAACCTGTCGAGTCCGAGCGTGGATCCGTTGTCCATGAGTTCGCGGAGGTAGCTTAGGTCCGTGCTGTCCCCGCAGTGACCGATGACGAGGTGCTCCATCGGGACGCCGAGGGATTCGAAGAATTTTTGTTGGTCCCTGCCGGTGAAGTCCTCGGCATGTGTGTGGGTGGTGATGGTCGCGCCGGTTTCCTGGTGCGCTACGGCCGCGGCTCGCATGATCCGGTCAACATCCGGGGTAATCCCGTATTCGTCGGTGGCGATCTTGATCATGGCAGCCTTCACTCCGGTGTCGGCAATGCCGGTCGTGAGGTCCTTGATGAAAAACTCTTCCAGCGGCTCGGACCGGTCCACCATGAGGCCCGGTCCATTGATCTTGTAAAACATAGGGAGGTCTTTGAAGGAGTAGAACCCAGTGGCGACTACGATGTTGATCTCTGTTTCGGCAGCCACCTGCTGGATCCGGGGGATGTATCGGCCAAGTCCCGGGACAGTCAGGTCGACCACTGTCCCGATGCCTTTCGCGCTAAGGGCATTGAGTCCGTCGATGGCGGTGCGGATCAATCGCTCTTCGTCCCATTCCGGATGTGGGTAGTCCTGTTCCAGTTCGGGGTTTTTAGTGAACAGGTGTTCGTGTGTCAGGGTCGTTCCAAGATCCTCCACAGCGATGGGTCCGCGGACGGTTTCAACAGTAGTCATGGCTTGCCTTTCAATGGGGTTGGAGCCTCTGCTTAGAGGACCGCGGTGATGGCGGTTGGGCGGCGCACTTCGCTGACGGCTCTGCGGATCATGGCAAAGTCCAGGGCGGCGGTGATCATGTTAAAGCCTTGGGCGGCGAGTTCCTCGGGGTCGCCGCTGAGCCCGACGATCCGGCCTCGTTCAGTACACGCTCGGCGGATCCTGCTGATGGCGTCCAGCTGCAACCGATCGCTGGTCTGTTCGAAGCTGAGAGGTTGGCCGCCGAGACTCACTCCTAAATCTGCGGGACCGATGTAGACACCGTCGACCCCTGGCGTATCCAGGATCTCCTCCAGATTCATGAGGCCTTCGCTGGTCTCGATCATGACAAGGCAGAGCACCTCCTGGTTGACAGTTTGAGGATCCGACCCGAGGCCGTACCGCGCCCGGATCGGACCCCAACTCCTGACGCCGCGGGGATGGTAGCGGCACGCCTGTGCCGCAAGCTTCGCCTCGTCGGCGTTGTTGATCATCGGCACGATGACTCCCTCGGCACCCGCGTCCAATGCGAGGCCAATGAGGGCTGTGTCGTTAGCGGCGACGCGAACCAGAGGGGTTGTTTCACTGCGCGCAACGGCCCTGAGCATCTCGATTAGCGTGTCGTGGGATGTCAGACCGTGCTGTTGATCGATGTAGATGAAATCCAACCCGGCCATAGCGAATTCCTCGGCGATCTGGGCACTCCCCAAAGCGCAGGAGAACCCCACCGCTGCCCCTCCGTCGGCCAGCCTGGCCTTGAGCCTGTTCGGCCGACTCTGGGCGGTCACAGCTTGTACCAGGACCGGGCAGTTTCGGACATCAGTTTTGCCTTCATCGTGTCGGGGATGACGGCAAGGAGTTCGTCAATGTCGTCGTCGTGACGGTGCGGGTAGTCTGTCGCGAACATCAGCAGGTCCTCGGAGCCGAGCCACTCAATGATCCGTTGCGAATGTTCCCGCGGGCCGAGATCTGCCGGGGCAACGGAGAACCGGACATGGTCTCGGATGATGTCAAGGGGCAGTCGGTCTACCCATGGTGTCTCGCGGCGAAGGCCTTTCCATTTCTTGTTCATGCTCCATCCCCATGTGGGGACCCAGCTGAATCCGCCTTCCATGACGGCAACTCGGAGGTCGGGGAACTTCTGGAAGGTCCCTTCGAAGACCATGCTGGTGAGCTGGGCAAGGTAGACCTGAGTTTCGGCCGCATACTGTTCGGCGTACCAGGAGGCGTAGCCGGTCGGGGATGGAGCGTCCTCTGTGGTGCCGCCCCAGTGGAGACCAATAACGAGGTCGTGGCGGGTGGCGGCTTCGTAGATGGGGTTGAAGATCCGCTGACCGTAAAGTCGTTCTGACCGGACGGGGAGCATGACCTGGACAAAGCCGGGGTGGGATCCGACGCGGTCGATTTCAGCGGCCGCTGCGATCGGGTCACGTGCCGGGATCACCAGTGATGCCACGAGGCGTGGGTCTTTGTCCAGCCATTCGGCAATGATCCAGTTGTTGACGGCGGACGCCAGGGCTGCCGCCCAGTCGGGATGCCGCAGGGAGTCGACGCCGTAGTAGCAGTTGAGGACCGCACGGTCGACCTGCCAGGGGTCGAGGATGTCGTTTTGGAGCATCGACAGCTTCGAGGCGGGCATCAGGCCGTCGTGTCGCCATTCGTCGCGCGCAGTGGTGGCTGCCCCGGGCGGGTAGCTCAGGCGGGGGCCGGTGGGTCCGTGCCAGCCGCGTTCCCGGGTCCCCTGGACCCATACCGGATCCATGTAGTCGAAGAGTGTCTCGATAGTGGGGACGTTTGCATGGACGTCGCAGTCGATGACGGGGCCCGTCCACAAGGTACTTCTCTGGGTGCTGGCGAGCAGGGGTGTGGTCATGGCGCTACCTCTACTTTCATTTCGGTGGTCACAGTTGGCGGGGGCGCGCAGGCGCCGGGTGCGGCGGGAGATCCGGGGCGTTGGGGCCGCATCGACAGCACCACATAGTCGGCCTCGATGGACACTTCGATAGTTTCGGCCTGGTAAGGGCCTTTGATTCGCCCTACGCTCCCGCCGTCGACCTGTTCGGCCACGTCGGTTCCGGCTTCTACGTTCACGGCAAAGGGCCGGGCGCGCATGTGTTTGGGGTCCCAGTATGACTGTCCTGTTTTAATGTCGAATTCCCAGTTGTGCCACGGGCATGTGAGCAGATCCTGCGAGTCGTCCAGGATGATTTTTCCCGGGACTGTGGCGGTCACGGAATTGACCAGCTGTCCCAGGCACAGGGGTCCGCCGACGTGGGGACAGCGGTTGAGCATGCCGTAGTAAGAGCCTTTGATGTTAAAGACACCCACTTCGCGGCCGCCAACGTCGACGATGAGACGGCTTCCTGGCGGTATCTCTTCTGCTCTGGCAACCACGAATTTCTGGGGCTTCTTGACGGAAGCTGCTGCTTCGTTCATTTCATGTTCGCTTTCTGCTTACGGGGCAAGGACGCCGACACCGGCAAGAGGTTGTGTGCCGAGCCATGTTGGATCCAGCTCCTGAATCGATGAGCAACCTAAAAGGCGCATGGTGCGGACCATCTCCGTGCGGGCTATTTCCAGAACGTGGGATACGCCCGCTTCTCCATCCACCGCCAATCCCCACGCGGGGAGCCGGCCGACCATTACTGCCTTTGCGCCAAGAGCTAGGGCCTTCAGGACATCGCTTCCGCGGCGGATTCCGCTGTCGAGGATGACGGCCACATCCTCGCCTACCGCTTCCACGATCTGGGGAAGTACGGCGATGGAGGCGGGGGCGCCGTCAAGTTGGCGGCCGCCATGGTTCGAGACGATAATTCCGTCCACACCGAGGCTGGCGGCGATGCGTGCATCGGAAATGCTGAGGATGCCTTTGACGATCAGGGGACCGTCCCAGTTCGCACGCATCCAGGCAATGTCTTCCCATGAGGGGGAATGCGATTCTTTACCGGTCCGAATCATTTCGGTGAGTTCCATGGGTTTGCCGTCTGCGGTGAGATCGGCAGTGTTGGGCAATACAAACGGCATGCCGTCCCGCATGAACCGGTAAACCCACCCGGGCCGGCTGAGCATCTTCGGGGCCATACGGAATACGTTGGAAAGATTGATGCTCATGTTGTAGCTGAAGCCGTTGCGGAAGTCTTTTTCACGGTTGCCGGACACGCTGGTGTCGATGGTCGCCACGAGCCCTTCGAAACCGGCCATTTTGGCGCGGCCGATGAGGGATCGCATGGCGTCCTGGCTGGCGAACTTGTAGGCTTGGAACCACTGCGGTCCTGGTGTCTCCGCGATTTCTTCCAGCGTGTATCCGGACGCCGAGGTCGCAACGTGGGCGATGCCCGCTTTGGATGCCGCAGCCGCGATTCCGAGGTCCCCGTCCGGATGCACGAGCCGCATTCCCCCGCAAGGTGCCGTCAGGATCGGCATCGAAAGATCAAGCCCCAGCAGTTTGGTTCTTAGATCAGGTTTTTCAACCCATGTCGCCCCGCGTGGTTCGAAGGCCAGATCGCGAAACCCCTGGACATTTCTCCGCAGGGTGACTTCGTCTTCGGCTCCGCCGTCGACGTAGTCGAAGATGGCTCGAGGAAGTTGCCGTCTAGCACTGTCCCGTGCGTCGTCATAGTTCAAGACAGCAGCCCGACGGCGGTCTGCCCAGGTCCTTGGGAAAGCCATGGTATCTACTCCCCCGTCGGCGAAGGCAGGCCGCTGTTTTCACGCAGCGGGATACCGTAAAGCTTGCTCGCGTTCTCACCGAGGATGCGCCGTCGGCGGTCTTCGGGAAAACTCTCGGGTACGGATTCGTATGGTGAGTCGTAGTCCCAGTGGGGATAGTCCGAGGAGAACATCAGCCTGTCAGCGAACCCGGAGTCTTCGAACATGCCGAATACACCTTCGAGCATGTCAGGACGTTCGGGTTCCTCCAAGGGCTGGGTGCTGAACCAGAAATGTTCCTTGAGGTACTCCGAGGGTTTGCGCTGCAGATGGGGCAGTTCATGGCGAAGCTTCTCCCAGGTTGCGTCGAGGCGCCAACTGTAGGGGGCGACCCAGTCCCATCCCATTTCCAGGACCGCGATCTTTAGTTTCGGGAAGCGGTCGAAGACGCCCTCGAAAATGAGGCTCGGAACCAGTGCAAGCGGCAGGACCCCAAAGGCCGCATGGGTTTCCGCATAGAAGTTCTGGCGCCCGGCGCCAGTGGGCTGCCGCCCCATGCCGGGAACGTGGAAGGACAACGGGATGTCGTAGTTTTCGCATGCCTCGAAGATCGGCCAGTACCTGCGCTTCCCAAGGGGGTCCTGGCCGGAAGGAGACATCAGCACCTGCACGAACTTGTCTCCGAATTCTCCCTCCTTGCAGCGCTGGATCTCCCGCTCCCCGCCGGGAAGGTCACGGGCCACCGTGACTGAAGCCCTGAACCGGTCGTCCGCTGCGCACCAGGTTTCGGCCAGCGCGTTGTTGTAGGCGCGGTACAGGCTGGTAGCCAGCTTGTGAGGCATGTTCGCTCCACCGTTGGTGATGATGTAAGTCTGCGGACACGTCAGAACAGCAGCCGTCATATCGAACGGGTCAAGTACTTGCTCGACCGCCAGGTATGGATCAAGGCCAACCCGTCCGTTGTCATCAACGGCGTCGAGCCGGTGGGTGAACTCACGCTGCGAGGGGTAGACACCGCCGCCCATGGCACCCAGACCATAGCGGCTGATGTACTCCTTCCATTGCTGCGGGAGATGAACCGCCACCTGCGGGTCTGTGGGCAGGGGCATCGGATGGAAATCGACGTCGATTACACCGAGTTTGGATCCAGTGGGCACCTTGGAGACGCTCAGGTCTGTGATAGTCATTGTTTTCCTTCTTGGACTCTCGCTATGGACGGAATCCCTAGAGCTTTGCTTTGTAGGTTTCCTTGGCCATCAGCACGCCCACGAGTGACAGCAGGCTGACGGCTGCAGTGAAGATGACGACCAGCTCGGAATGGGGCGCCCCGCCGCCGGTGATCAGCAGCCAGGTGCAGACGGCGGGAGTCAGGCCGCCGCCCAGGGTGCCTGCGATCTGATAGCCCATTGAGGAGCCGGTGTAACGAAGATGGGTGGGGAAAAGTTCGCCCAGCCATGCCGCCAACGGCGCATAGCAAATGGCGTGTGCGATGGAAATGAGGGATATGGACCAATAGAGTCCTGCGACGCTTCCGGCGTTCACTTGGGCGAAGAAAACTACACCCGTTACGGCCTGCAGGATGAGACCCAGGCCCACGACCTTCTTGCGCCCGATGTAGTCGGACCACGTGGCGAAGATCGGCTGTCCGACCACACCCAAGGCAGCCGCAACGATGGAAGCTGTCAGCAGGTCCGAGCGGGAGAAGCCGACCTGCAGGCCATAGGAAGCGGCGAACGTCAGATATACGGCACTGACTGCGAAGGGCCCCATAACCAGCAGAATGGTGACGATCAGCGTCCGGGGGTGCTTGAACACCTCTACTAGCGGCGCCTTCCTCTGGGAGGGCGCCTGCGCTTGTTTCTTCTGTTCGGCAAGGAAGACCGGACTTTCACTCACACCGAGACGGATCCACAAACCGATCATGACCAACACAGCCGAAAGCAGGAAGGGAATCCGCCATCCCCAGGCCAGCAGCTGCTCCTCGGGCATCATCCCGGCGACCAGAGCGAACACACCATTAGCAACGAGGATTCCGCCAGTCAGGCCCATCTGAGGAAAGCTGCTGGAGAATCCTCGGCGCTTGGGCGAGTGCTCCATGGCCATCAGAACCGCTCCACCCCACTCGCCCCCGGCGGCAATGCCCTGGACAAGTCGAAGGATTAGCAGCAGGATCGGCGCCGCGACCCCAATTTGGGCGTAGGTGGGAAGCAATCCCATGGCCGTGGTGCAGACACCCATAGCCAGGATGGACAAAACAAGCATTTGCTTGCGTCCAACCTTGTCGCCGTAATGGCCCCAAATGGCTCCACCAAGGGGCCGTGCGAAGAACCCAACAGCAAGGGTGATGAAGGCCAGCAGCGTACCCACCAGCGGATCGAACTGCGGGAAGAACAGGACGTTAAACACCATCGCGGACGCGATTCCAAACAGGTAAAAGTCGTACCACTCGATCAAAGCCCCGACCAGGCTCGACAGCAGAACTCTCCGCTGCTGCCGCGGAGTCGAGACAGACAAATCGGGATCTATTGCCAGCGCGCTTGGCGGGATAGATGTGCTCGTCGTTGAGTCGTCCATTAGGGCCTCCGTGTGACACCGGGCACTTCCCGGGTATGAGACGACCATAGCTTTTATATTTTATTAAATCAACGCTTAGGGTGAAATGATGCACGTCAAAGTGTTGGCACCGCTGGACCTGTTCTGAGGGCCACGCGGCAAAGCGGCCTGAAAAAGGTGATCATCGGCGAGGTCCCGAATTGAAGCGCTCGAACGGATCGTGGAACAACGCAACGTCGGCCTCAAAGTTGCAGCCCGCGCTGGAGATGGCAATTTTGCATCCCACCTTCTGGGTTCCGCTAACTGGACGGAGGCGTCATGCCGCCCCACTCCCCCGCGCCTATGAACCACCAGAAGCAACTTCGCTGTTTGTCATTCTGCTCCCCATCATCGCTGGGCGGGTCCTCCATGCAACCAGGGCGCTACGCGCCGGTCACCATCCAAAGTTTCGCTAGGCGCTCCTGCGTCGCTTATTTCCTCGCGGAACTTTGGACCGTTCCCGGTTCCCCAAGTTGCCCTCCGGACCCTCCAACCCAGCGGTGACTCCATGTATCAGAACGACGCACAAATCTGACAGACACACCCGGTGCCCGCCAGCCGCTGAAGGAGAAGGACCATGGAACCGCTCACCATCAAAACCCCAGCCGACGTCCTCAGTTTCGTCGGACACACCCTCGGCTTCTGGCCGCAGGAAAGCCTCGTCTGCATCACCCTGGACGCCAACCGCATCGGCGCCACCCTCAGAGTCGACCTCCCCCACCGCGAGGGCGGACTCAGCTACGCACGCACAGTCGCCGACTACCTCGCCCACGACACCAGCGCCGCCAGCGTGCTCTTCGCCGTCTACACCTCCGAAACCCAGAAACCCGGTCAGCCCCAACCGTACGCAGCAACCATCGCAGCCCTGACCTGCGCACTGGCCGAACGCGGAATGACCATCCGCGACGGACTCCTCGTCGGAGACACAACCGTCTCCCCGTACGACGGCAATCCCAAGGACGGACTGACACTGCCGCTGAACGCGACCCAGTCCAGCCAGATCAACGCCGAATTCGTCTACCGCGGCAGCAGCATCGAGCCAACGCGCCAAGGACGGCCCGTTCGGCGCCCCGATCGCCCACGGCTTCCTCACGCTCTCGCTCATCATCCCGTTCTGGGGCGAGCTGTTCGACGTCGACGGCGTCACCACCAAGGTGAACTACGGCCTGGACAAGGTCCGCTTCACCTCACCGGTGAAGGTGGGCTCGCGGATCCGCATGCAGGCCACCATCGCCGAGGTCACCGAAGTCAAGGGGGGCGCCCAGATCAAGGTGTCCAACACCATCGAGATCGAAGGCCAGGAACGCCCCGCCGTCGTGGCCGAATTCCTGGCCCGCTTCTACAAGTAAACCCAACCGTGATTCCCGGGTCCCCTGCTGCGGTGACCCTGGGTGAAAAGCGGCCCGCGGAGATTGCAGAGCCGCAGGCAAAAGATGCCGTGGTCGTCGGCATCGACTTCGAAGTGATCCTGCTTGCCGACGAAGAAGAAGCCGGGGCCCAACTCCCGGAGCGTTTCGATGATTTTGCTGTTAAGCGAGACGTCGGGCTTTCGTTCGCTTTCGCCGGAAAGCTCTAGCAGTTCGACGTTGCGACAGTCCTTTGCCAGCCTCTTGATGCAACAGCAGTTCCCACTCTGCTCTTCCGCCGAGAGTTCTTCCAGCTGAACACTCTCAGCACGTCTCACAGGCAGTCAGAAATGCGACGCCTACACAAAAGGCCTGCTAGCGAGATTCAGTGGGCAAAACCTCGCCAGATGAACCCATCGAGCCTTGTCTGGATGCCGCCGGGGCAAATGGGTCCTCTCCGTCGGGCCTCTGCATCTCTGGCTTTGCAGTTGAGGGACGGGGCCAAAGGGGGTCAAGCGGCACGCATGTCCAACGCGTTATGCCGCCTACGATCAAGCTAAGCGCTGAGGTCGACGTTTTCGCCGTACAGCCCGCAAGCTCAACTCTGGCTCTGGCTCTGTAGGAGCTTGAGCCTGGTTTTCAGTAGCGCGTCCGCCCCCGGTGTCAGGCTTAGGAGCGGGATCATCGCGGCCGCCTGGGCTCGCAGATGGTCCCAGCCATCCGCGCACGCCAGGCCCTGCTCCCTCGCAGCCCTGATGCTGGCGGTGACGTGTCCTGCGTAGACATAGTCGTATATGAATGCGTCATCGGCTAGCCGCCCTCGGCCCCAGACTGGCCCGTCGTCGGGCTTCTTTCCCACCGGCGTTGCGTTCACGATGAGGGATGCCTGCAAGGCCTGGTGCTGGGCATCGGTCCACGTTGCGGATTCGGCAGAAAGACCCAAGGCCCTGGCCAAAGCCAGGAGTTGACTGGCCGCCGCCGGGTCCCGGTCGGAGATGGTAACTCGCTCGGCCTGGTTCTGCAGCGCGACCAGTGCCGCCCTGGCGGCGCCGCCGGCACCGAGCATCACGACATGCCGCTGGTGGCGCCGACCGACCAGTTCGCCGACGGCGGTGATGTCAGTGTTATGCGCCGTCAACCTGCCGCCGATGTGGATGAGCAGGTTCGAGGCGCCGCTCAGGCGGACCTGCTCCGATGTGATATCCGCAGTCCCGGCGGCCCACTGCTTGTGCGGCATCGTGACATTAGCGGCCACAACGTCCGATTCCAGAAGCCGGGCACGGACACCTGCCATCGGAAAAGCTGCTGGTACGTCCCACGCCTCATACCGCCACTGAGTGCCGAGCTGTTCCAGCACCGGGTTCCACAACCCGGGGGACATAGCCCCTGAGGCTTCGGACCCTATGAGGAACAGTCTGGTGCCGTCTACGTTTTCGTCCATGATTCCGCCTTTCCTGAAGACCGGTTGGGGCAATCAGCGCTTGTGAGCCAGTTCACGCTGCGCTATGCTCTTACATAGTCGCATATCGCACAGCTGTTCGGTATCCGCACAAATCATTTATTCAAACACCCCCACCGTCTTTCAGTGCGGAAGGACCAGCACCATGACCAATCTCGTAAAGAGCCCGCTCGTCGTCGACGAGGAGCGCCGGCTCAAGAGGGCCAAAAAGGCTGCCCTTGCCGCGTTCCTGGGAGGCGCCCTGGAATACTACGACTTCTTCATCTATGCCACCGCGGCATCACTGATCTTCTCCAAAATCTTCTTTCCCTCAGGGGACCCGACAGTGGCCCTCCTGGCGTCCTTCGCCACTTTCGGCGTCGCCTACGTGGCACGGCCCTTCGGTGCGGTCCTATTTGGCCACCTCGGCGACAAAATGGGCCGCAAGACAACACTCGTCCTGACACTGGTCCTGATGGGCGCGGCCACCTTCCTCATCGGTGTCCTCCCGGATTTCAACACCGCCGGCTACTTCGCCCCTGCCATGCTGGTGCTCCTGCGTCTCATGCAGGGCCTCTCCGCGGGAGCCGAAACGGCCGGCGCGTCGGCGCTGACCATGGAAGAAGCGCCCGCAGGACGCCGCGGATTCTTTGCCAGCTTTGCGATGAGCGGCATTTCGTTCGGCATCGTGTTGGCCTCGCTGGCCTTCCTGCCCGTGGCCGCCATGAACGAGGCGGACCGGCTCGCCTGGGGCTGGCGCATCCCGTTCTGGCTCTCGATCCTGGTTCTCGTGGCCGCCTTCCTGGTACGCCGATCACTGGAGGAACCTGAGGTCTTCGAGGAGAAGCACGACAAAGGCGAGACGGTGAAACTACCCTTCGCCCAGATGTTCAGGACCCACCCGGCTCAGTTCTTCCAGGTAGCTCTGATGTCCTTCCAGGTTGTGACCAACACCTTTATGCAGTCGTTCGGTCTGGCGTACGCTGTCTCCGTCGGAGTCAACGCGGCCACCATGCTGTGGGTCAGCATCCTCGGCAACGTGATCGCCATCGTCAGCCAGCCGCTCTTCGCCCGCCTCTCGGACAAGTTCGGCCGACGCACCGTCTTCATCACCGGCGTCCTTGGTTCGGGCCTGATGATCTTCGTGTACTTCTCGGTCATCTCCACAGGCAACATTCCTATGATCTTCCTGGCAAGCACTCTGATCACGGCGGGCACCTACGCGGCCTCCAACTCTGTGTACCCCGCGTGGTTCTCGGAACTGTTCAACGTCAAGGTCCGCTACTCCGGCATGGCTATCGGCCTGCAGATCGGCATCCTCTGCGCCGGCTTCACCCCGCTGTTGGGTACCGCCCTCGTCGGCGCGGACAAAGCCAACTGGGGACCCGCCGCATGGATTGTCGCGGCATCCTCATTGCTCGCCGTGGCAGGGGCCGTGTGGGCCCGCGAAACCAGCAAGACTCCGCTCCGCGAACTCGGCAACCTCGTGGACTGATACTGTAGCTGGTTGGTGAAACCGCCACTCCGGCTCCTTGCAAACCTTCAAGTCTTGTCGCATGGATAACCTGGGCCGAAGATCTACTGACGGAAAAGCGCCTTTTCGGTCTGTTTCCAGCCTCGCGGCAACCGCCACGGATCGCTGACGGCTTTGGCCTACGCCATCAATGTCACTCCGGTGCTACTCGACGACGTGCAGGCAGGGCTGCTCAACCGTCAAGTTCTGAGGGCTGGGTCATTCGCGTTGCAGCAATGGCCAGAAGCGTAAGGAGGCCGACTGCAGCCATAGTGATCGCGACGGTCAGTGGTCCGATGACACCCAGCGTCGATTCCAGGGCCGCTGCGCCGAGCCAGGTGCCGATCGCGGTTCCGCCGTTGAATGCAGACACCGCAATGGCGGCTGCGACTGTGGGCGCTGCAGGGGCGAAGCGGACGGCAAGGCCGGTGCCGACGGGCGGAATTCCCATGCCTGCGCTGCCGAGCAGGAACATGAGTAAGAAGGTTGCCACTGCATTCGTGGATAGCGGCACGAGCAACGCCATCAGGACGACCGTTCCCGCTGTGGCGGTGATGAACGTCGTGACCGGACGCTTATCGGCGAAGCGTCCGGCGAGGTTGGTGCCGATGATGGCGCCGAGTCCGAACACCACGAACAGCAGGGGGACAGCCCAGGGCGGTATCCCGGCGCGGCCGGTCGCGAGCGGGGAGAGGTAGCTGAAGACTGTCATGTAGCCGCCGGTGGCAAGAACGGTGGCGATGACGAGGAGGGCCATGCGGCGGCTCGTGATCGCGCGAAGCTCGGCGCGAATGGACGGAGCGCCGCGGCCGGCATCTGCGGGAGTGAAGCGTGCGATGACCGGTGCCGCCAGGACGGCGAGGACTGCCAGTGCCCAGAAGGTTCCGCGCCAGCCAAGGAGTTGGCCGGCAAAGGCACCGAGCGGGACGCCGGCGACGGTCGCCAGACCTACCCCGCTCATCATGACGCCGAGGGCGCGTGAGCTATTGGCCGGCCCGGCCGCGTGGGTGGCAACAGCGGCGGCGACGGACCAGAACGCACCGGCTGCCAACGCGGTGACCACGCGGGCCATGAGAACAATCGCGAAGTCGCTGCTGAATGCTGCGATGATGTGCCCGGCCGCGAAAACAAGAAGGGCGAGGACGAGCGTGGCGCGCCGCGGTAGGCGAAGGGTGGCCAAGGCCATGACCGGCGATCCGATGATCATGCCGATCGCGAAGGCCGTGATCAGGAGACCAACCTGGGCCAGGCCCACCTGAAGGTCGTCGGCCAGCTCCTGGAGGAGCCCTGCAACGAGGTATTCGGTGGTGATCATCAGGAACGTGCCAAGCGCGAGCAGTGGCACGATGATGGGCAACCGTTGGCGTGTTGGCGCTGTCGAGGTGATAGACGTTGTCATTCGTTCGGTGGTTTCCTTCACAAGGGTTGAGTCGGGAGCCAGAAACGCTCCGCCCTATCGACAATGCCGTACCTGCATGCCGTGCGGAAGGACCTGCTGAGACATGGTCTGACAGGTCCTGTTTCGCCCCTTTGGACTCTCGTAACGTGGAACAGACGAACCCCGGAAAACGCCCTTCACCAAGTCCTCGGTGCGCCCGGAACAAACGACAGACGGAGAACCACCCATGACCGCCTGGAACGACATTGAACTTTCATCGATGGCTGCGGCCGATGACCTGCACATCTCACCGTTCCGTGAGGACGGCATCACCTACGGCACGCCCACCTGGATTTGGTCCGTTGTCGTTGCAGGACAGCTCTACGTACGCGCTTACAACGGGCAGAATTCCCGCTGGTACCGCTCGGCAATGAGGCAGAAGGCCGGCCGGATCCGGATCGCAGGCACCGATCACAAAGTCCGTTTCACACCCGCCGCCGATGACGTCCTCGGTGAGGTGGACACCGCGTACCGCGCGAAATACGGCACCAACAACCCCTACCTGCCACCGATGTTGCGCACCGGTCCACGCTCCGCGACCGTACTCATCTCCCCCCGCAACTGACACACCTTGAAGACCCCTAGAGAAGGAACCCCTGCGATGGAATACAACCGACTGGGTAACACAGGCCTGAAAATCAGCCGGCTTGCGCTTGGCTGCATGAGCTACGGGGACCCCACCGCACCGAACGCACATTCCTGGGCGCTGACCGAAGACACCGCAGGGCCGTTCTTCCGTCAGGCCGCCGAACTGGGTATCACGTTCTGGGACACTGCCAACGTGTACCAGGCCGGCACCTCCGAGGAATTCGTCGGGCGGGCAATCACTGAGTATTCGCGGCGCGAAGACATCGTTCTGGCCACCAAAGTGCGCGGCAAAATGCACGACGGGCCAGGTGGTGAGGGCCTGTCCCGCAAAGCCATCCTTGAACAGCTCGATGCCTCGCTCACCCGCCTCGGCACGGACTATATCGACCTGTACCAGATCCACCGTTTCGACGACGGCACCCCGGTCGAGGAAACCATGGAGGTCCTCCACGACGTCATCAAGGCCGGCAAAGTCCGATACATCGGCGCCTCCTCGATGTACGCGTGGCAGTTCGCAAAGCTCCAACACGCGGCCGACCTTGGCGGCTGGACCAGGTTCGTGTCCATGCAGAACCAGTACAACCTGCTCCGCCGCCAGGACGAACGCGAACTCATGGCCATGTGCGCAGACATGGGCGTCGGCCTGGTGCCGTACTCACCCAACGGCAAAGGCCGCCTCGCACGGCCAGTGGGCGAACAGAGCACCCGCTCCATCACTGACAAGGTGGTCCAGTCATTCGACAGCGAACACGACGAGCCCGTCATCAACGCAGTACAGAGCCTGGCCGGCGCCCGTGGCGTGAGCATGGCACAAATCGCCCTGGCATGGGTGCTGCGCAACCCGATCGTCTCGGCGCCCATCGTCGGCGCGACCAAGCCGCACCACCTCCAGGAAGCGGTCGACGCCCTGTCCCTGGAACTCAGCGATGAGGAAGTCCAGACGTTGGAGGCCCCGTACGTCAACCAGGGACCAGCCTGGTACTGACGAACCTCAGCTACCCACGCCGCCCCTTGAGAAGGAATCTTCTGTGAACTCCACAACCACGGTCGCTGCTGCGCCGGGACTACGCCATTCGCGGGCCGCACTCTTCGCCGCCGTAACCGGCTTCTTCGTGATCACCCTCGACGCCGTTGTAGTCAACGTTGCCCTCCGCGAAATCAGCCTCGACCTCGGCGCCACCCTCACCGGGCTGCAATGGATCGTTGACGGTTACACGCTGCTGTTTGCGTCCTGCCTCCTATCTGCCGGAGCGTTCTCTGACCGGATCGGGGCGCGGCGCGCCTATGCCTTCGGCATGGCGGCCTTTGTCATCACGTCGCTCGCGTGCGGGCTGGCGCCCACAGTCGCTGTGCTTATATTGGCCCGGATTCTGCAGGGAATGGCAGCCGCGGTGATGCTGCCCGCATCCATGGCGCTGATCGGTGAGGCGTTCCCCGACCCGGCGAAGCGCGCACGCGCCGTCGGCATGTGGGCGATGGGTGGTGCGCTTGCGTCGATCTCCGGGCCCGTGCTCGGCGGGATGCTCTCTCTCGTAGACTGGCGGCTGATCTTCCTGGTCAACCTTCCGGTCGGAGCCGTGGCGCTGATCGCGCTTCGCCGGGTTCCGCGGTCGGCGCACCGATCCGTTCCGATCGACTGGGCCGGCCAGCTCACCGCTGTCACTGCCATGGGCGCCTTGACCTACGGTGCCATCGAGGCTGGCGCGGTCGGGATTGCGGCCCCGCAGACGCTCATCGCCTTCGCTGTTGCTGTCGTGGCCGGGGCAGGCTTCATCGCCGCGGAGCGCCGCGGTCAGCACCCGATGGTTCCGCTCCCGCTCCTTCGCGACCGCACGATGGCCGTCTCGATCGGCGTCGGTTTTTCGTACATGGTCGGATACTTCGGCCTGCCCTTCGTCATGAGCCTCTATGCACAACAGGAGCGCGGCCTCTCACCCGTCGAGACAGGAGCGGTCTTCGTTCCGATGATGCTCGGAGGTGCGGTTCTGACACCGTTCATCGCCAGGCTCTCCGAGCACTTCGGCGCCCGCACGCTCATCGCCAGCGGAATGACAGTCATGGCCGCAGGACTCGCAACCATCGCCTTCCTCCCGGCCGCGATACCGGTCTGGGTCCTCGCCGCCGTGATGATCCTGGTCGGCCTCGCCGGCCCGCTGGTCATCCCGACCATCACCGCCGTGCTGCTCAACAGCTTCGACGCGAAGCGCGCCGGCACCGTCAGCGGCATCTTCAACACCAGCCGCCAGATTGGCGGAGCCCTGGCCGTCGCGGTGTTCGGATCCCTGCTGGCCCGCTCAACAACATTCCTGCAGGGCTTCTCCACCAGCCTGCTGATCGCTGCCAGCCTGGCGCTCGCCATGGCAATCGTTGCGACCCGCCTCCCGCGCAATGACTGACAACAGGCGCCGGGAGGGCCCGGCAGGTCCTGGTTCGGCAGGTCCTGCCCGGCATCAAGGATCCGGGCCTACCCTTGGAGATATGGATTCCCGGTCTGAGATCAGCAGCTTTCTCACCTCCCGCCGCGCCAAACTCACCCCGGAGCAGGCAGGTGTCCCGCTATACAGCGGCAGCCGCCGCGTCCCCGGCCTGCGACGCGAAGAGGTAGCGCACCTCGCCGGTGTCAGCGTGGACTACTACGCCCGGCTCGAGCGCGGCAAGATCTCCGGCGCATCCCGCGAAGTCATGGAAGCCATCGCCCGGGCACTGCAGCTCGACGAAGACGAACGCGACCACCTCCTGGACCTCGCCAGGCTCACCCAACGCCGGTCCCCGCGGCGCAAACTCTCCAACCGCACCACCGTCAGGCCAGGCATCCAACGCGTCCTCGACTCCATCGAAGCCCCGGCTTTCGTGCAGAACGCACGCCTGGACCGCCTCGCCTCCAACCGGATCGGCCGCGCACTGTACTCGCTGCCCGAGGACGGATCACGGGACCGCTTCAACTACGCTCACTACCTCTTCCTGGACGCACGGGCGCCACGATTCCACCGCGACTTCGACACAGCCAAACACAACGTCGTCGCACTCCTCCACGCCGCGACGGCCCGGGACCCCTACGACAAAGAGCTCATCCACATCATCGGCACCCTCTCAACCCAAAGCGAGGAGTTCCGCGCGCTCTGGGCCTCCCACGACGTCTTCCGGTACCGGTCCGGGGCCAAGATGCTCACGCACTGCGCCGTCGGCGATCTCGAATTCGGCTACGAATCATTCGAACTGTCCACCGACCCTGGCCTTGTCATGCTCGTCTACACCGTCGAGCCCGGATCCCCGACCGCCGACGCCATGCGGATACTCGCCAGCTGGACGGCCCCCACCATCCACGCCCACGGACGTTGACGTTCATCTCGGGGGAACGATTCCGCTGAGGCCCTACATCTCTTAGATGTTCGTGCTTCCTTACAGTCTGTCAGTGCGTGGATTGCACCGTGATGAAGAGGCCCTATCCACGTCAGCGGCCTGGTCCTTAGGTTGGCCGTTTAGGTCCGCAGGGTCCGGTAGATCCCTGAGTGGTCCAGGTCCCCGTGGCCGGCTGCGATCATGTTTTCGAATGCGCTTTCGAGGCAGGCCGCTAACGGGAGTTTGAGTCCTTCATACCCTGCAGTTTCGGTGATGAACCTGAGGTCCTTGAGCTGGTTTTTCGCAGATCCGCCGCCTTCGAAGTCCTGGTCGATCCAGCGCCGTCCCTTTTGGCGCAGGACTTCGGAGTTGGCAAGACCCCCGGCCAGGATAGTTTGTACCTTCTCAAGGTCCAGGCCGGCGGTGCTCGCCAGGGCCATCGCCTCGGCCAGAGCTGTAACGGTGGCGGCAACGACGATCTGGTTGCATGCCTTCACTGTTGACCCGGCACCCGTCTCGCCGAACCACGTGACTGTCGAGCCGTATAGGGCGAACAGCGGTTTAAGGCGTTCCACTGCGTCGCCGGGACCTCCAATCATGATGCTCAGTCTGCCCTCCTCTGCGCCAATAGTGCCTCCGCTGAGGGGGGCGTCCACGACCGTGACGCCCCAGTTGTGCAGGCACTCGTCGGCGAATTTCGCGACTGCCACGGGTGACACCGTTCCGTGGATCACGAGGGTTGGATGCTCTGTGCCGGCCGTCTTCCATCCTGCCAGCAGTCCTTCCTCACCGTGAAGCAGGGCTGCAACCTGGGGCAGGTCGGGCAATACAGTCAGCACGATCTCACAGGCCGCGTCAGCCGGACGGGTCACGACGGTGCCCCCGCCAATCGCGTTGGCTTTTTCCGGTGTGCGGTTCCACAGCGTCAGGGGCACCCCCGCTGCGATGAGGTTGCGGGCGATCGGCGCGCCCATGGGCCCTGTTCCCAGCAGGGCCACGGCTGCGGGCAGCCCGATGGAAGAAGCATCCATTGTTGACTCTCTCCTGGGTTAGAAGGGGATGAGCCCGGCAAGTGCGGGGAGGAAGGTGCTGAACCAGGGAACGGCGGCCAGAACGAGGAGTCCGACGAAGACTGCCGCGAGATACGGCCAGAAGTGCTTGAGGCTGTTTTCGACTGTTTCGCGGGCGGTGGCGCAGGCGACATAGAAGCCGACGCCGGCCGGTGGTGCGAAGGAGCCGATCCCCATGGAGATGATCAGCACCATGGCATACTGCACCGGGTTGACGCCAAAGTCGATGGCGATGGGCAGCAACAGCGGGGCGAAGATAAGCACGGCCGGAAGGCCCTCAAGCAGTTGGCCCATGATGATCAGCAGGATGATCGTGAATAGCATGAACAGGAGCGGGGAATCGCCGAGCCCGGACATCAAGTCGTGGATTTGCTGGGAGACGCCCGCCAGGGCGAGGGTCTGGGCCAGGGGCGAGGCGGCGGCGATGATGAAGAGCACCATGCCCGCCGTCGTCGTCGTTTCGCGCAAAGTGTCCCCGAGGAGTTTCTTGCTGCCCCGCCGGTAGGCGGCGGCGAGGACGAAGGCATAAGCGACGGCCACGGACGACACTTCGGTGGGAGTGGCAAAGCCGCTGAGGATGCCCACCACCATGCCGACCGGCAGGAGAAGGGTGGGCAGGGCGAAGAATGTGGCTGAACCGCGGGCGCGCCAGCTGGCCTTGGGGCTGGCGACGCCGCCCTGCTTGCGTGCCCGCAGAAAGACGAGGGCCATGACGACGAGAGCAAGGAACGCCGCCGGGACGAAGCCGGCCAGGAACAGCGTGGTGGTGGAAATGGTGGTGATGGATCCGAGGATCAGGAGCACGATGCTCGGCGGGATGGTTTCGCCCATGATGGCCGAGGCGGACAGGACGGCGACGACTTCGCCGCGGGGGTATTTGCGTTCTTCGAGCATGCCGCGCATGGTGGTGCCTACTGCCGCGACGTCGGCCACCTTGGACCCGGAGATGCCGGAGAAAATGTACATGGTCACCACGACCACCTGCAGCAGGCCTCCGCGCAGGTGCCCGATGAGCGCGTCGACGAGCTTGGCCAGGGGAAGGGTCAGCCCGGCGGAGTTCATAATCGTGCCGGCGAGGATGAAGAACGGGATGGCCAGCAGCACGAAACCCTTTGCGCCGGAGGCCATTCCGATCGGGATCGCGCTGACGTCTGAGATGCCGCCGAGGTAGAGATAGATTCCGGAGGCGAGGGCCAGGACGAAAGCGATCGGGAGGCCAAGGAAGAGCAACAGGAACAAGACCGCGAGTACAACGCCGAGGAGGACATTCGGCGGGGCGTAGTAGAAGAGTGGCGGGGCCAGCATGACGACGGCGACCATCCCCGCTGCGATCCCGGCGGCGGCCAGGACTGCCCGGCGGTCCTGGCGCCATAGCTTGATCAGCGCGAACCACGCAATCAGCACCATGCCGCAAGAGAACGGCAGGGACACCCAGAAAACGGGCAGCTGCAGGACCGGGGTTTTTTCCTCGATCTGCTGGGCAAGGGTAGGAACGAACAGGGCAAATGCCCCAGCGCTCATGACGAAGACCAAGCAGTCGACCAGGGCGGCCAGGTAAGGCTTCCACGAAGCGGGGAGGCGCATGATGAGGGCCTGGACGGACATGTGCGCGCCCTTGGGGTAGGCGATGGCACCGCCGATGAACGCGATGGTCAGCAGCGCGATTTCAGACACTTCCTGGGTCCAGAGCACCGAATCGCCGGTGACGAGCCTGACCGTAATGTTCAGCAGGATGACGACGAGCTCCGCCAGGATGGCTGCGCCGACGGTCCATTCCAGGACCTTGTCGAGCCAGACAGCGCCGCTCCAGCCTGGGGGGACGTGACCGTGGTGCAGGATCTCTTCCGCGTCGGACGGAAGGACCTCCTCGAGTTCCTCGGGTGCCAGGGTGTGTTTCATGTTCTTCCAGACTGTCGACGTTGAGAGCGGATGTTAGTGGAGGCGAAGCCGATATTGGTGGGAGGGCCGGGGCGCCGCCTTGCACCCGGCCCTCCCGTGCGGGGCTACTTGGTGGTGGTGAAAGCGACGGCCTGGTCGAAGAAGTCCTTGCCGATCAGCTGGGAGAACGTCGGGTAGAGGCTCTTGGAGACCGCTTTGAATTCCTCCAGCCCGGAAGCGCTGAGCTCGTTAGATTTCATGCCCTTGGCGGCGAGTTCCTCAAGCTGCTTCTTGGACTGCTCGGCGTCATAGCCTGTCTTGAAGGTGGCGGTTTCCGCCGAGGCGTCCGTGAGGGCCTTCTTCTGGTCATCGGTCAGGGTGTCCCACTTTTTCGAGGAGAGGGCGAGCACCCATGCGTCGTTGATGTGGTTCGTCAGTGAGACGAACTTCTGGACTTCGGAGAACTTGTTGGTCCAGGGCACCTCAATGGGGTTTTCCTGGCCGTTGATCGTTCCCGTCTGCAAGCCGGTGAACACCTCGGAGAACGCCATGGTGGTGGGGCTGGCGCCGAGCTTGCTGAAGTAGTCGGTCCACAACGGGTTGCCGGGGACCCGGATCTTCAGTCCCTTGAGATCCGAGGGCTGTTCGATCGGGCGAACGGAATTCGTGATTTCCCGGCCGGTACGGGTGAGGAAGGAAAGCGCGACGGTGTCTTTGGCGGCGAGCTTTTCCTTCAGCGCCTGGCCGGGCTTGCCCGCCAGGAATGCCGCTTCCTCCGTGGTGTCCTTGAAAAGGTACGGAATGCTGATGGCGTTCATTTCCGGAACGACGGCGGCGTACACGGACGTCGAGAGGATGAGCGCGTCAAGGGACCCGCCCTGCAGCCGTGTCACGGCCGCGTTCTGGTCTCCGCTGAAGCTCGTTCCGTTGGGAACCACGGTGACTGTAACGGACCCGTTGGACGTTTTCTTGACCTGGTCGGCGAAGTGCTGGGCTGAGACCCCGACGGAGGACGTGAGCGGGTCGGGGATCGAGAGCTGGATTTTGGCCGGTGGTGCTCCAGCGCCCGCCCCGCCGGGGGCTCCGGAGGCACATCCGGCGAGGACTGAAGCGGCGAGGGTGCATGCCAGCACTCCGGTGAGGGCGCGGGTTATGGATTTCATGTGATGCCTTTCTTCATTGGAAGGAGTCTTAGTCCGGAGGCGTGAACGATATCGGTTGACGTTCATTTGCCGCGCCCGGTTTGCTACTGGGAGGGTCAGGCGTTGATCGCGGACTGTGCGACGAGGGCTTCGGTTTCCCGGCGGACCTCCAGTGCCTGGGCCAGGGAGTCGTCCATGATGACGTCGTTCCAGCCGACGATTCCGCCCTTGGGGATGTCGTTCCGCAGTTCCACGTGGTGGGCCAACGCAACGGGCAGGGCACCGGTTGCGACGGAGTGCCTGGCTGAAACCAGCTGGCCCCAGACCGTGTACCCGCCTTCGCCGTCGAGGAATTCACCGGCTCTGAGGTCCTTCTTTGCTGTGGCGACAACATCGCCGAAGAACCCGACCGGGGAACCTGTGGAGATCCCGCGGAGGGCTGCGTTGGCGATGGACATGTTCAGTTCCAGGCCGACGTAGTGGTAAGGGCGGTACAGCGCCGCGTACTGGCCGGTGGGGTCCGGGTGCCAGGGGTACTCGGTGAAGCAGCCGGACACGTATTCGTTCGTGGCCTTGACGACGACGAACACGCCTTCCTGGGTGTTGTGCGGGATCCAGGTACCGTCGCGCTTGACGCTGGACATTACGTCAACGGTGCCTTCGTGGGCGAGGACTCCCCCGACGTCGGCGGGACGGCAGATGGTGGCGATCTCTTCGACGTCGCCCGGCGTGAATGTTAGCCCGGTGTCAGACGGTACCAGTCCGGCGCCGTTGGCCACGGCGGCCATCTCGATGGAGGCCTTTGTGCCGTCGCGGAAGGAGGTGTGCATGTTCGGGTTCAGTTGCCCGGAATCGGTGAGTTCCTTGGAGAACTCCCAGTTCTCCCAGACGTTGTCCGGGTTCATCTCGTGATAGTGCTCGAGGAACTTCGCGCCCTTGCCCGCGCAGACGACATCGAATCCGCTGGTCCGCGCCCAGTCGACAAGTTCCATGATGAGGGCTGGCTGATCGCCATAGGCCATGGAGTAAACCACGCCGGCGGCTTCCGCGCGCTTGGCCAGGGCCGGACCGGCGAGGGCGTCTGCCTCCACCGTGACCATGATGATGTGCTTCTTCGTCTCGATGGCACGCAGTGCGTGTTTCACGCCGACGATCGGGTTTCCGGTGGCCTCGACAATGACGTCGATGTCTACATTGAAGAGCTCGTCCGCGTTGGCAACGATCGTTGTGGAGCGGTCCTTGAGGGCGGTCGCGATATCCGGTGCGATCTGGCTCTTGGGCCACCCGACCAGTTCGAAGGCACCCTCAGCACGCTTGACGTTGATGTCGGCGATCGCCACCACGTGGATGCCCGGGATGTTGTTTGCCTGGGCGAGGTACATCGTGCCGTAGCGGCCGGCTCCGATGAGCCCGACCCGGACCGGGCGGCCTTCCTGCTCGCGGTCGCTAAGAAGCTTGTGGAGGTTCATGGGGATCTCTCTGATTGACGTTCCACGGCGAGTAGGACCCTCCGCCTGACCGGCGGAGCAACTTCTTCGTCGCAAACTGGAGTTTGTGGGACCGGAGTGGAACCGGTTCCACTTTTGTACCAGTCGGGTTCAGGCCATGTCAACAGTGCCGGTCCTGAAAGGAGAAAATCGCCGAACGGAAACTATGGCACCAGTGGCGGTATGAGGGAATCACGGGGCATGAAGTCGGGCCGGTAGCTGGGCGCCATCTCTCCACGGAGGTGATGTTCGGGCCCGGAGCCAGGGCCTTGCACGCGGTGCAAGGCGCCAGAACGCCGGCAACGGCTATCTCCCCGCCTGCCGGTACCCGCTCAGGTCGCCGGGAGACGGCCCTGGGGGGGCACAACTCGGGCGGGCAAGGAAACCACGAGGCGCGCCGGCAGTTGAGTGGTTCGGGACCAGGGCGGCCGGGGCCGTTTCCCTGCCCGGGATCCGCCGGCGCGACGCTTCTAGTATGCCTTGGGCGCTACGACACTGGACCGTTCGACGAGCTCGGCGTCGACGCGGACAATTGTTGGTTTTCCGGTAGTAGTGCCGTTAGCGTTGGAGAGCGCCAGTTGCACGGAATGTCTGGCCAGCATATCGATTGGCTGGCGAATGATCGTCAGCGGCGGAGTCATCAATTCTGTCCACGGGGAATCCTCGAACACGACAACGGAAAGCTCGTCCGGAATGGAGACCCCGGCGTGTACGAGCCGGCGCAGCACTGTGGTGACCTGGGCGGTATTGGCCACCACGAGGGCAGTGGGCGGGTCCTGGAGATTGAGCAGGGCCGTGACGGCGTCGCCACCCGCAGTTCCTCGGAACGCCGCGGATCGGATCAGTGCGCTGTCCTCGCTCAGACCTGCTTCCCTCAGTGCCTCCCGGTAGCCCGCCACCCGGTCCCGCCCTGTGGTTGAGGTGGCGGGTCCGGAGATAATGGCAATGCGACGGTGCCCGTGCGCAGCCAGCAGGGCAGTTGCCGACCGCGCCGACTCGATATTGTTGATGCTTACGACATCAACTTCCGGCATCTCGGGGATTGAGCGGTCGACGAAGACCACACCCGTGCCCAGGCCCTGGAGCTTCTTCCAGATTTCGAGGTTGTTGCCGGTCGGCGTCGCTATGATGCCGCTGACCCTTCGCTCGATGAGCGTGGCGAGCCGTTCGGACTCGAGCCGGTCATCCTCCTGTGTTGTCATCAGAAGGACCTGAATGCCGCGGGCATGGGCTTCTTGCACCACGTGGTCGGCCAAGCGGGCAAAGAAGGGATTGGAGACGTCTGCGAGCAGGAGTCCGAGGGTTGTGGGAGGGCCGTGCTTCAGTTCCCTAGCGGCTGTTCGGGGATGGTACCCGAGGGTTTCCATCACGTCGTTGACCTTGCGTCGGGTCAGGGCCGCAACGGGACCCGAGCCGGGATTGAGGACCCGGGACACGACGGCGACGGACACGCCTGCGGCCTGGGCAACATCTCGGATCGTAGGTTGCTTTTGCACGCTTGCTCCTGGTTCTTTTCTGGCCTCTCCCCGTGCCTTAAGGCGACTTTTTCAGATCAAGGTACTGACTCTGAGGATAAGGTATGACACAAAGTGTAACCGGTTCCATGATCCAGAACTTCAGGTTCTCTGAACCTTCTCCCATACTTACCCGCTTCATGGGAAGCGATGGTCCTCTGGTCGCGACATGCTGGGCACTTTGTTCATCCGCTGGTGGCATGGAGCACCCCCGCCCGGCGTGAGGTCGGGGCCGGCTATCACTGCCGGGTGTGCGCCCTGGGAGGAGTCGCTGCCGTGGTTCCGACGCGGTATGTTTTCCTGGCCGTGTCGGCGAAGAGTTGTCGGCGTTCGTCGGAGGTCAGTGCGGCGGTTATCTCGTCGAAGGCGGCATAGAGCGCGGCGAAGCTGGAGTAGAGGCTGTCAACCGGGAAGTTGCTTCCGAACATGGTGCGGTGGGGACCGAAGACGTCGATGGTGTCCAGGATGACCGGTCGGATCGATGCTGTCGTCCAGGAGTGGTCGTTCGTTCCGAGGGCGGAAATCTTTGTGACCACGTTTGGCTGCTTTGCCAATTTTTTCAGACCGGCTTTCCACTCCCGGAGGGACGCGGGATCGCGGTGAATGGGCATGCCCGCGTGGTCCAAAATGATTGTAGTATCGGGGTGATTCGCGGCCAGCTGCGCGGCCTGGTCCAGTTGCTCGGGGAACACCTGGAGGTCGAAGGACAGGCCTAGCGTCGAAAGATGCGAGAAGCCTTCCAGCCAGCAGGGGTCCGTGATCAGATCGCGGCGGGACGTGTGGGTGTATCGGGGGTCCGGGTGCCAGTTGAGGATGTCTCGGATGCCGCGTACTGAAGGGATTGCCGCAAGGCGTTCCAAGCGGGATAGTACTCCCGGCTCGACCAAGGAGGCTTTGGCTACTTGAACGGACGGCAAGCCGCTGTCAGCGTGGACGTCCTGGATCCACTCTGCTTCCCAGATAGGATCGGCAGCCCCGTTCTCAACATGGACTGACCCGGCCAGTCGCAATCCCTTGGCGTCAGCGAGGTAATCCCCGATGAGGTAGTTTCGCCGGAGCGGCCGATCATCCCCGTGGTAGCGGAACGGTTCCGCCGGGCCTTGGAGCCACGGGTATGACCGGGCGTAGTTGCACAGGTGGTGATGGGCGTCGACGATATCGAAATCGAGCACTGAGATCTCCTAATTTCCGGGCGGCGTTCCCTCGGCTTGACCATGTAGCCTGCGCCCTGCGGATTTGACCGTTGACGAGCCGGGACCCCGCAGTACGTGAAGCTGCGACAGGCGGCCACGGACTTCTCCGCGGCCGCCCGTCCCCGCCCACGCAGGCGCGGGGGCATCCTCCCGGGCACCTTCACCGGTTGGGGTTCGGTTAGGCTGCCGCTTCCTTCTTTTGAGGTGATTTCTTCTTAAACAATGGCCAGCCTTTGCTGGTTTGATCGAGGGCGACGGCGATGACGACCACGAGGCCGGTGACGATTTGTTCGTAGAAGCTCGGTACGTTGAGCAGGACCAGCCCATTGGTGAGCGCACCCAGGATCAGGGCCCCCACCAGGGTCCCGGCGATTCGTCCCTCGCCGCCCATGAGGTTGGCTCCGCCGATCACCGCGGAGGCGATGGCTGTAAGCAGGTACGGGCTACCGGCGTCGGTTTGAGCCGCGTTGATGCGGGCTACGATGACCAGTCCGCCGATTCCCGCGAGTACGCCGGAGAGAGCATAGACGGCGATTTTCACCCTGTCGACGCGGACACCGGAGAGCCAGGCCGTTTCTTCGCTGCCGCCGGTGGCGATGACGTTCTGCCCAAACACGGTGCGGCGCAGCAGCAGCCAGCAGAGAACGGCCAGAACCGCCACGAGGATGACCGCGACCGGGATGCCGGCGACGTAGCTGTTGAGCATGAAGACGAAGTCCTTGGGGATGTTGTAGACCGGCTTCCCGTCGGTGACAACGTAAGCGAACCCTTGGTAGATGCTCATCGTTCCGAGGGTCGCGATGAACGGGGGCAGCTTGAGTTTGGTTATGAGGAGGCCGTTGATGGCGCCGCAGACCAGGCCAAGGGCAATGCCGGCGAACAAAGAGAAGATGGGCGAGGTCCCGGCGTTGACCATGAGGGTCGCGGTCGCGATCCCGACGAAACTCGCGATTGAACCGACAGAGAGGTCGATGCCGCCTGTGATGATGACGAACGTGATGCCAAGCCCGATGATGGCATTGACACTGGCTGAGACAGCGATGTCCCGAAGGTTGCCGGAAGTGAGGAAGTTCTGGTTCAGCAGCCCGAAGATGAGGAAGATGACCACAGCGGCGATGTAAATCCCCAACGCCTGAAGGTTGAGCGTCGGCCGGCGGCGTTTATCGGCTGCGGGCTCGGACCGTTCCTTCACAACGGTCTTCTGGCTGTCATTACCCGGGTCATTCTTGGGCAGGGTTGGCTGGCTCATGTCGTTGTTCTTTCTGCGATGCCCATGGCGTTGGCCACGAGGCTGTGTTCATTGATGTCGTCGCCGGTGTGTTCGGAGACGAACTGACCCTGCCGCATTACTTTGACCCGATCGCTGAGGGAGATAATCTCCGGCAGGTCGGAAGAGACTACGATCACTGCGCTTCCGGCGTTGGCCAAGGCGTCGATGAGTTCGTAGATTTCGACCTTGCCGCCGACGTCCACGCCCTTGGTGGGTTCATCGAAGAGGAATACTTTGGTGTTGCGCCAGGTCCACTTGGCGATCACGATCTTTTGTTGATTGCCGCCAGAGAACTGGCGGGCGTTGAGGCGAACATTTGCGGGCCTGAGTGACATCCGGGCCGCAGCTTCTTCCGCGGCCGCAATCTGCTTTCGGAGGCTAATCATCGGCCCAAAACCGTTGAACTGCCTGTCCGCGGTCAGGGCGATGTTGAAGTAGGCGGGAACCTGCAGGACCAGACCCTGGTGTTTGCGTTCTTCGGGGATGAATGCGATGCCAGCGTTTCTGCTGTCCCTTGGCGATCGGATCCGGCGTTCCTTGCCGTCAACGCTTATCGTGCCGGTGCTGCCTTTGTCGGCTCGGATGATTGCACGCAAGAATTCGGTGCGGCCTGAACCGACCAGCCCGGCGATCCCCAAGACTTCACCGGCCCGCACGTCCAAGGCAAGGGGGCCCCCACCGCTCGGGTGGCTGACCTCCGACGCGGAAAATAGGACCGGAGCGCCCGGTGGAACCGGGTGCTGCCGTTTGAACGACAGCAACTCCCGGCCCACCATGTTTCGTACTATGTCCCGTTCGGATGTCTCCACAATCGGCCGGGTGTAATTGACGGTGCCGTCACGCAGGACCACGACCTTGTCCGAGACGCTCATGACCTCGGGCATCTTGTGTGAAACGTAGATGATGCCCACCCCGCGGGTGTGGGCGATCTCCCGAACCCTGGTCAGGACGCCTTCGACGTTGTGTTCCAGCATGCTGGTTGTGGGTTCGTCGAGGGCAACGATTTTTGCGCCGAAGGCCAACGCCCTGGCGATGGTAAGGGCGTGGCGTTGGGCCGGGCTAAGCCCCCGCACCGAGGCTTTCGCCTTGAGCGGGAATCCCATTTGGGCGACGTCGGCCAGTGCCTGGTCGATGTCCTTGCCGGCGTCCCTGCGTTGGCGTGCTGTCCGCCCGAGAACTAGATTCTGCTCCACCGACAGCTGCGGCACGATGGCCGGCTCCTGATGGGCGATTCTCACCCCGTCAGCCAGTGCCTGCCGTGGTGAGAAATGCGCCCGTCGCGTGCCGTCGATGATCACTGAGCCGTGATCGGGGACAAGAGATCCGCCGAGGATGGCGAGCAGCGTGCTTTTGCCGGCGCCGTTTTCCCCCGCCAGCGTGCAGATTTCGCCCCTTTCCAAGGTGAAGCTGACGTCGTTCAGGGCCCGGACACCGGGGAATGATTTCGCGATGTTCTGCAGCTCTAGCAGCGGAGCAACCATGGTCCGTACCTTCCTTACGGCATTCCGGTCGGGTACTGACCGACATTGGCGGAATCGATGATAAAGGCAGGAACATCGACCCAGCCGGGTACTTTCTTGCCGGCCAGGAGCCACAGTGCGGCATCCACGCCGCTTGCGCCTTCGGTGACAGGTTGCTCGCTCACCGTGGCGGTCATGTTGCCCGCCTGGATTTCTTTCTTAGCCTGAGGAATGCCGTCGGTTCCGACCAGCAGGACCTTGCCCGTGAGGTTCTTGGCCGCGATGGCGGCGGCGACCCCTAGGGCCATACCGTCATTCTGGGAGTAGAACGCCTTGATGTCCGGGTTGGCCGTAAGCATGGCCGAAGCGATTTCCTGGGCCTTGGTCTGATCCCACTTGGCCGTCTGAGAGGCGACCAACTTCAGGTTCGAATGCTTGGCAAGTCCGGTCTTGAAGCCCTCGCCGCGGTTCAGGGCGTTAGATGATCCCGGGTCACCTTCGATCATGGCGACTTTGCCGCCTTCGGGGAGCTTCGTTGCAATGTAATCGGCAGCCGTCTGACCGATTGTGAGCGCATCGGGACCGACATAGACACTGCCGGGCACGGTACCCTTGGCATCGTTCAGGACGACGACAGGAGTGCCCTTTGCGAGGGCATCGGTGAAGACCGTGTCCAGACCCGTCGCCGAGATGGGCGAGGCAAGCAGGGCGGTGCAGCCCTGGTTGGCGGCGCTCTTTGCCTTGTCCAGCTGCTCAGTGATGGAGGACTCGTCGGTCACATCAAATGTCTGGTACTTGACGCCCAGCTTCTTCGCCTCGGATTCGAAGCCGTCGCGCTCAAATCCCCAGAATTCGTTGGACAGCGTCCGGGTGATGTAGCAAAGCTTGGTGTCCGCCGAACCGGTCGGAGCGCCGAGGCTTGTCGTCAGATCCTTGATCGGCGTCTTTGCAGACGCATCAACCAGGCTGGCGATGTCTCCCGACTGGGACGACTTACCGCTGGGCCCCTCGGGAGTGGCACTGCAAGCCGCGAGCAACGCCACCGCTGCCGTGGCGGCGAGGAGCTGGGTGGCCGTGCGAGGAATTCTTGTCATTGTGATAGTTCCTTTCATCATTGGAAGGCCCGCAACAGGCGGCACTCTTGCTGTGATTAACGGGCGTCCGGTCCAGGGAAGGAACATCGCCCGAGCTCACTGGCCGCCCGGTGGCGGCGAGAAATTTTTGATACTGACCATCAAATGTGGTATCGGTTACACTTTTGTACCACAATTTTTTTGGCCTTGTAAACAGTCTGGTGAAGGGCCTGATTCCGGGCTAAAACAGGGCGGAGGCGCGGGGCGCGTCCCGGGGCCCGCAGGAGACCGGAGTGACTGTTAGAGGGCGGCGTACGCCGCACACTCCGGCGGCCTTTCAGCCACGGATTTTCTCCGACCGGACCGGCGATCCGGCGGGGGCTTTGGCCAAGGTAACGCCGACCGCCTCCTCGAGGAGCTGGACGTCAGCGGGTGTGAGGAACGATTCGGAACGGCCGCAGACCAGCCGGCCCGCCTCGTTGGCAGCCCTGAGGCACACAGGGAACGGGTGGTCATTGGCCATCGCCAGAACCATTGTCCCCAGGAAGCTGTCGCCGGCCCCTACTGAGTTGACAACAGGGATCGGCTCGACGTCCGCCTCCACGAACTCAGTGCCGTACAGTGCGGCCACCCCGCCTCCGCCGAGTGTCAGAACGGGAGTTTTGGCGCCTGCCTCCCGAAGAGCCGTGAGGAGCAGCGATACGTCTGTGTTTTGGGGGGCGCCCAAGACGTGGCAGGCCTCGCTCAAATTCATGACCACGATGTCTGCAAGCGGGAGGAGCGATCTCGCCTCCGCGTGCACTGGGGAGAGGTTCAGCACCACGGTTGAACCAAGCTCACGGAACCTGATGGCTGCGTGCCGCACAGTCGAAAGGGGCACCTCAAGATTTAGCACCACAAACGCCGGCGGTGCATGGGCCTCGAGGAAGACATCAATGTCAGCCGGTGAGAGATTCCCATTGGCTCCCGGAACAACGACCGTGTCGTATTCGCCCTCGGGATTGATTCTTACATGCCCCACGCCGGTGTGAATCCGGTCGTCGCGAACGACGCCGTCGGTTGTGATGCCTCTCGCCCGGAGAGCGCCCGTGATGAAGTTGCCCAGATCGTCAGCGCCGACACGTCCCACGAGCGTCACGGTCGGATCCATCGAAGCAATGCTCATCGCGGCATTCAAGCTCTTTCCCCCCGCGGCCATTTCGAAGCTCTTCCCGGTCACATAGCTCGCGGCGCTCCCGTCTCCGCCAAGGTAGGCAATGAGATCCGCATTCAGTGACCCGACGACACAGATACCGGTGGGCCGCACCTAGACACCTACGACTTTCGACCACAAAACGGACGACGAATGCAGCGCGTCACCGCTGGGGAGGTCCGGGTAGTCCCGGACCATCTCGCGGGCCTTATCGATGATGGTCCCCATCCTCTCGATGTTCATTTCGCATTCGGCGACCGGGTTCTCGCGAACCGGATCGGTATCGAAGTAGTACGTTCCCTGGTAGCCCTCGCGGAGCAAGTAGTACACGAGTTCGAGTGTCTCGGCGAAGTGAATCGACGCTACCACGAGGCCGTCATCGGCCACGCCATGGGAGTCGTTGAGCTGAAGTCCGAATAGTTTCTGCTCCCGCAGGCACATGGCAGCAGACTGCGCCGGGTTCTCCCGGGCCATCAGCAGGTGTCCGAAGTCCAAGGTGACGCCGAGGTTCGGACGATCGCAATCCTTGATGAGGTTCATGACGGCGCCAGTGGTATTGAGGATAGTGCGTCCACGGGGCTCGGCGGGCTTGTACTCGATCGAGATACGGATTTCCTGGTCGACGTCGGCAACAGCCTGGAGGCTTTCAACCATCCAGTTCCAAGACTTCATGTAGTCCATCTGCAGGGGGTACTCGTAGCCGTCATGGGCCGGCCAGAGCAGTACATGGTCGGTGCCGAATTCCCGGCACAGGCCGATGGCTTCCTTGACCATTGCGACGGCCGCTTCCCGCAGTGCGGGATCGGGATTGGTAAACCCTCCGTTGGAAAACTCGGGTGCCGGCCACCGGAGCTGGATACCGCGGACATCAAGCCCTGCCTCGGCTAAGGCCGCCTTGATCTCGTCGACTGAATTCCGGCCAAAATGCTCCGGGTAGTTCAGCTCGAGTGACGTCAGCCCCTTCACACTTCCGGCAAGGGCTATCAGGTCGATCACGGAATCTTCACCGCTGGGGTACTTCTTGCCCTTACCCAGCCCAAAGGAATTGAGGCGGGTCGAGAACTTAGTATCTGTCATCTTCGTTTCGCTTTCGATCGTGAAGGCACTTGGCCAACCTTGGACGCCGATCGAAATTCCTGATGGAACTTCGACTCTGAAGTTGGGCTGGTGTTGGAAGTCTATGAGCCCTTCCGCTCCAACTGAGAGGAAAAGAGCGGTCTAAGGGCTAGAATTTTTCAGTGCTGAATATTCATTCAGTGAGGGGTTTTGCGGCTCCCGGACGACCGCCATCGTCCCGATCGGCTGGGCGCGGACCAAGGTGTGATAAGCGCGGCCAATCGGATGCATATTCGCAGCTGCATAAATATTCATGAATCGACGAAAGTGACGAAATATGACACAGCTCACAGGACCCTCGTCTTTCTTGTCGGTGAGCACTGAGCAGCTCCGGCTGTTCACCAAAATCGCCGTGCTCTACCACGAGGAGGGCTTGTCGCAGGGCGAGATATCCGAGCGACTCAAACTCTCCCAAGCTCGGGTTTCGCGCTACCTCAAGAACGCTGTTGACCTGGGTATCGTGCGGACCTCTATAGTTCAGCCGGCGGGAATCTACGTGGGACTTGAGAAGGCCTTGGAAGAGAAATACGGGCTCCGTGAGGTTGTCGTCGTAGACGTCATGGACGGCGCTTCGCTGGGCATGCGATTGGGCTCATCCGCGGCCACCTACCTGGAAACAACCATCGATGCTGACGATTACGTGGGGATCTCCTCCTGGAGCACAACGCTCCTGCACACCGTTGAAGCAATGCGCTCACGGCCACGAAAGATCGCCAACGAAGTCATCCAACTCATCGGAGGCGTGGGGAGCCCGCAGGCCCAGATACAAGCGACGCGGCTTGTCTCCCATCTCGCGGAACTGACATCAGCCAGGCCCTATTACATGGGCTGCCCGGGCCTTGTGGCAAACCAGCAGATCCGTGAAGCGTTCACGGGGGATCCTGCCGTAGCGGCCTCCATGGACGCCTGGGACCGCCTGACCACCTTGCTGGTTGGAGTCGGAACATTCCCGGCCTCCCCCCTGTGGCAGGCCAGTGGAAATGCGCTGAGCAGAGCGGAAGAAGGCGAACTGTCGCGGGCCGGCGTCGTCGGAGAGATATGTTTGCGCTTCTTCGACATAAATGGTCAACCCATGAAGCCCGCGATGGAAGACAGGGTGATCTCCATTGGTGCGGAAGCCATGATGAGAGTGCCGCGGCGCGTAGGGGTCGCCGGGGGCATGCGGAAACTGGACGCCATCCGTGGCGCCGTCACCGGCGGGTGGATCAATGTGCTCATAACGGACGCGGATGTCGCAAGACAACTCTTAGAGCCGCCGCAACTCTAAACTCCGGCAGCGCGGGGTGGTCACCCCTGCGGCCTTTCGCAGCGGACGCAGGCAAAGTGGGCCCCAAATGTTCGGACGTGCCTCGCGGCTCTATCCCTCCCAGGAGCTTTGAACCCAAAGTGGTATCGGTTACACTTTTGTACCACGATCCATTGCGACCACAAATAAAGCCACGGGCGTAGTCCCTTGGCGTGTTGCGAGCACGCTGATCGTGTATTCCATTCCATTCGTCCTATGACACGCAGAAAGAGCAGGACACTGATGTCCATCATCGTCACCGCAATTTTCACTCCAATAGGCGGCGCTTTCGGCAAGGTCGTCGAGGCACTCTCCCCCGCCATCGCCGAAGTCCACCAGGAGCCGGGCTGCCTGCTCTACGCCATCCACGAAGCACCAAACGGCCAGATTGTCATGATTGAAAAGTGGGAATCCACCGAACTGCTCGATGCTCACGGCGAAGGGGAGGCCGTTAAACGACTCAATGCTTCACTTGAAGGACTGCTTGAAACCCCGGTGGAGGTCACCCGCTTGGGAGCCATCCCCGCGGGAACCGAGAGTCAAGGGAAGCTTTAGTGACCCGGGCAATTGTCGTCATGGGCGTCTCTGGTGCTGGCAAGTCCACCGTCGGCGCTGCACTGGCAGCACGCATCGGTGCAGACTTCATAGACTCCGACTCCCTACATCCGCCTGCCAATGTGAAGAAAATGACGGCAGGCACTCCTCTAATGGATGAAGACAGGTGGCCCTGGCTTCAACTCGTGGGGGCCGCTCTTGCCGCCGAGTCCTCGAACGGCACTGTCGTGGCTTGCTCCGCCCTCAAACGCGTGTACCGGGATGCGATCCGCGCCATGGCCCCATCAACGGCATTTGTCCTGCTGAATGTCGCGACGCCGGTGTTGCGAGACCGCATGACCTTGCGCCCTGGGCACTTCATGCCGGTATCCCTCCTCACCTCGCAACTCGAAACACTCGAACCGCTCGAAGCAGATGAAGTCGGGCTCGTGCTGAACTCGGATCGTGGGATCGAAGACGCCGCAGAGCGGATCTGCGGCCAACTAGGCAGCCTGCACCACAAACCGGCTGCAAAAAGCGCCTAGCAGCAAGGACAGCGAACGCCCACCTAATGACTGCAGGGCGGCCGGCTGGCACGGAGGGACCGGCGGGTCTGGCTTGAGAGGATCGTGGCATCGCCCCTGACTGGGATATGCCGACCGACCGGTCATGCACCCCGACCCGTAGAAGGAACGGAGACAAGAACATGGCGATCATCGGAATCGATGCGCACAAGCGCTCCCACACGGCCGTGATCGCGGACACGGTTGGCAGGCAGATCGCAGCCAAGACGATCGGCAGACCAGCAACGAACATCTCGCCCTGTTGGCATGGGCGAACAAGCATGATGATCAGGAACGGCTCAGGGCGATCGACGACCGCCGGTATCTGAGCCGACGATTGGAAAGAAACCTCCTCGCGGCGGGCGAACAAGTCGTGCGGGTGCCTCCGAAGCTGATGTCCCATGTTCGGGACAGCGCCCGCAGGCTCGGCAAGTCCGACCCGATCGACGCTCTCTCGATCGCACGTGCCGCCCCGCGAGAACTCGATCTGCCCGACGCCCGTCCCGACGGCGCCGAACGCGTGAGCCGCCTCCTGGTCGTCCACCGCGAGGACCTCGTCACTGAACGAACCCGCGTGATCAGCCGGCTCCGCCGGCACCTGCACGAGCTCGATCCTGTATGGGCAGCCCCGGCCAACTTCGACCGGGCCAGCGCGTTTGCACGCATCAAAATCCACCTGGACGACTTCTCGGGGATCGTCGCCGACCTCGCTCAACGGCTCCTCACCCATCTCACCGCCCAACCTAGGAGATCGCTGAACTCAAAGCCGAACTCAGCCGCCGGATCCCAGTCATCGCTCCGGCACTGCTGGCGATCGTCGGCGGCGGGTCCTTGACGGCGGCGAAGATCCTGGCTAGACCCCCGGCTTTACGCGGTTCCGCTTGAAGGACGCCTACGCGCGCCATAACGGCACTGCCCCGATGCCGGCGTGGTCTTCGAACAAGGCCCGGCACCGACTCTCCCGAACCGGGAACAGACAGCTGTACGCGGCGCTACACCGGATCGCGGTCACCAGGCCCGCTGCATTCCGGCGCGCGAGAGCGCCTGGCCCGCCGCAAAGCAGGCGGAGACGGCGGCATGGAAGCACTGCGTATCCTCAAACGCCGACTATCCGACGTCGTATACCTGGCCCCTGATCGACGACCACAAAACCTCCGCAGCCAGCACGCCCATCCTCGTCGCTTGACAGAGGAACTAGAGGCAGAACCAAATTCAGTAGCAGTAGGAATTTGTTGGTGGCTGAGCCAATGCGGCTGCCGGCGGCGATGATTCACAGTCCGGAGGCACGGATCTCGGTGGGAAATAGTCATGAACTCCAGGTTCGCGACCGCTGCTCGGACGAGGGCGATGGTCGCGAACAGGATCACTGTCACGAGTAAGATTCGCGGACTTTTGGTCGAACATGGGAATACTAAACAAGTAGGCGTCTATGACACGTCATGGCCGGGGAGGTCCTCAGCTGTCAGATCGGCTGCGGCAGGGCCACCCGCGGGGCTGCCGTCCCAGTGAAGAACCTTCCAGCCACTCGCAGGATCACCTTCTAGGGAGACGATCCCGGTGTTAGTCAGCACGTGTGATCACGGGATCAAGGGCGCAAACGGAGCCGGCGAGAGCACAACCGGACGCTGCTTCGCGGGTTGACCCGCCCGCATATCCATTTCTCTGCTGACACTGGCGTCGATTTCACCCGAGTTCCGACCGACTGTCTCCATTGGAAATTTGCATCCCACCTTCTGGGTTCCGCTAACTGGACGGAGGCGTCATGCCGCCCCGCTCCCCCACCTCCATGAACCACCAGAAGCAACTTCGCTGTTTGTCATTCTGATCCCCATCATCGCTGGGCGGGTCCTCCACGCAACCAGGGCGCTACGCGCCGGTCACGATCCAAAGTTTCGTTCGGCGCTCCCCCGTCGCTTATTTCCTCGCGGAACTTTGGATCGTTCCCGGTTCCCCAAGTTGCACTCCGGACCCTCAAAGCCAGCGGCGACTCCGTGTATCAGAACGACGCACTGAATCTGACAGACACATCCGGTGCCCGCCAGTCGCTGAAGGAGAAGGACCATGGAACCGCTGACCATCAAAACCCCAGCCGACGTCCTCAGTTTCGTCGGGCACACCCTCGGGTTCTGGCCGCAGGAGAGCCTCGTGTGCATCACCCTGGACAACAACCGCGTCGGCGCAACCCTCAGGGTAGACCTCCCGGCACGCGAGGGCGGACTCAGATACGCCCGCACCGTGGCCGACTACCTCGCCCACGACACCAGCGCCGCCAGCGTGCTCTTCGCCGTCTACACCTCCGAACCCCAAAAGCCCGGGCAACCCAAACCGCACGCAGCAACCATCGCAGCACTAACGTGCGCACTGGCCGAACGCGGAATGACCATCCGCGACGGCCTCCTCGTCGGAGACAACACCGTCTCCCCGTACGACGGCGCTCCCCACGACGGACTCACACTGCCGCTGAAGGCGACCCAGTCCAGCCAGATCAACGCCGAATTCGTCTACCGCGGCAGCACCATCGCACCAACCAACCACATCACCCTGCCAGCCTCCACAAAAGAAAACCGCACAGCAGACGCCGTCGAGAACCGCGTCAAAGCAATCCACACGATGAACCCGGCCGAAGCCCTCGAACAAGCCAGGACACTCTGGGACGGCATGCTCGACGCGATTAGTTATCCCAACGACGACCAGACCATCAAACTGATCGCCAACTTCCAGGCCCCCGCCATCCGCGACCAGCTCATGGCCGACATCCCGGGAATCGACGAACCGATGGACCGGGTTCTCCTGGCCCAAACAGCCGGCGGGCCGCAATGGTCCCGGGTCGAATGGGCACAGCAGCTGCTGCTCCACGCGTACACGCACAGCAGCACCAGACACTCCGCGCCTATCCTCACCGCCATTGCCTTCGTCAACTGGTGGGAAGGCCGCGGCAGCAAAGCCCACCAGTTCCTGCAACTCGCCCTCGAAGCCGACCCCGCCTACCGTCTGGCCAGGCTCAGTGACCTAATGATCGGCTCCGGAATGGTCGCCGGCTGGAACATGGACAAAGACCGGGCCTTCCGGCCCTGGGGCCTCGAAGCCTCGTAGGCCCGCAGTCATAGGGACACGGACGACGACGGCGGGACGTTCCGGAGCCAGTTCTCCACCGCCGCGTCCCAGCCGTCCGGGTCGGAATTCCATTCCTGCGTATGCTCCGCGTGGGGGAACGTGAGCAGCGTTGCCAACTCGGGGCGCCGGCTGACGAATTCGCGGGAAATGGCAAACGGGGTCGAGCGGTCCCCTTCATTGTGGATAACAAGAATGGGGACACTGAGTTCGTCCGCTCGTGCCAAGAAGTCCAGGGCAAGAAAGTCCAAGGGAGCGTCCAAGCCCGTGACCCAGCGCGCTCCGGCTAAACCCAGCATCTGCAGTCCGAGCCGGGCAACCCAGCTGGGAAGCCCACTGGACCGGGCGTTGGCCACCAGCGTGCCGCTCCAGTCAACAACGGGAGCGTTGAGGACGAGCCGGGCGATGAGGTCCCGAAACTCCGAAGATGCCGCCAGCTGCAGAGCGATCGAGGCACCGAGGGACCAGCCGAAAAGCACTATCTGGCGTGCACCTTGCCCGACGGCATAAGAAACCGCAGCTTCAACGTCGTGCCATTCGGTCAGCCCCAGGTGATATCTGCCGTCCGAAGAACCAGGCGAATCCCTGTCGTTCCGGAGTGAGACAACCAAGGATGTGTATCCCAGTCGGTCCGCAACGGGCACGCCGCGGAGCGCGCCGGCTTTCGATCCGCCCAGGCCATGGATATGGATGGCCCACGTGGAAGCATCCCGCGAGGCGTCTGTCGGTGTGAAGTTCCAGGCGGGCGCCATGCCGTTCTCTACAGGAATCTGAACGTCGGAGTATGGCAGCCCCAACGGTTCCGGCGTCGCATAGACGTATCCGCTCCAAATGCCGACCTTGGCGGACCCGAGATCGCCGGAGTCAACACGTTCAACGCGGCGGGTTACCGTCTCCGCAGCATCGTCAGAGGACACGACCTCTCCAATGCAGGCATGTCCTGTGCCGTTGGCAAACCAGATGCTGTAGCGGCCCGGAGCCGTCGTCCGTGCCGACGCCGGCAACTCCACCATCAGCGTTGCGTCGGCGGCGCGGAACACCCGACGGATTTGCAGATCTTCCTTCCTCTGCCTCTTAGGCACCACAACTTGCCGGGCAAAGTAGGTTGCGGCGAGGAGGGCAGCAGCGCCGGCAATGCCACAGCCTATGGCCACGGCTATGGCGGCCCTACGCATCGGCGTCGTCCTCGGGAGCTTTCAAGCGTTCGTCTATGACCTTGCGTAGGCGCAGTAATGTCTCCGGCGAAATCCCCTGCAGTTGTCTCGCCGCAAAGTTTCTCACGCGGTTTTCCCGCAGGGTGCGGAGTAGTTCGAGCTGTGCCTCCACCAAGTCGGGTACATCGCCGTCGTCGTCTAAAAGATATTTGGGATCAACGCCGAAGAATTCGGCGAGGTTCTGCAAGAGCTTTGGGTCCGCCGCCAGGGAACTGTCGCCGGCACGCATGTAGGCCCAGCGGGAGCGGGACAACGGCGTTCCGCGGTCCGACATGTGCTTGCTTATTTGCGGATATGTCAGGGGCGCTGAACCCTGTGCCTCAAAAAGATCCAAGAGGAGATTCAGCTTCCGCGCGAGTTTCGCCTGCGGCTGTTCCGGGATCCCAGCGTCGCTGTCGGTCACGGAGTCGTGTCCCCTTTCCGTGACAGCCGCAGTGGTCGATGTCCGGATGCTGCCAACCGGGCCCCGAGGTGCTGCTCCGCTTCTCGGAGCACAACCAAATCATTCTGACTCAGAAATTGGGCAAGGTGCGGATCGACGAACAGTGCGTCCTGGATCTCCACCAACATGCGATGCAGCCGCCGCTTGGGTGCATCGTGGCGGTCCATCGCAGTTTGAGTCAAATCTAAGCGGATCTCGGATCGCTCCGATGTGATTCTGTCCCAGACCCCAAATAGTCGCTCAACGAGAAGAGCTGCCGCCCGGGCATCAGATCTCCGCTCCAGCCTACGTGCTACGGGCGGCAAGGCCAGGCCCACGCAGAGGAAAACCATGGCGCCCACCAATGCGGCGTCATAGACGTAGGAGAGACGCGTCATCGCATCAAGCTGCCCCATGAGATGAAGAACGTCCATTCCCAGCACGGCCAGGACCAGCACCACAGCCAGAGCGCAGCCCACGCCGATGAATACAAAAGCGACGCGGAAGTACGGTCTTGCCATCTCGCTGCGGAACCTGAAACAGGTAAAGCCGGTGATGGCCACGACAACGCCGATGTAGAGGAACTGAACACTCGAGTAAACGGCCGCCGGCCACTGACCGCCGAAGTCCCTCATGAAGGCGGTGGAAGTTCCCGGAGCATCAACCAGGCTGAAGCTGACAATCAGGGCCATAATCACAATCCCGAGAACCGATTGCCCGGCCCTGTTGTGGATGCCCACGGTCTCCCTGACGTCGGTGGCGCGCAGGATCGCACGGGACAGGAAATAGATACCGACAACCATGAAGATGTTGGCAAGAAGGTCAAGCAGGTTGCGGTTCCCGAGTACCTGGTCCCCCGCAATGTAGATTCGGTCAACGTTGAGCGTGAGTGCAGTGGCGATGGTTACGGCTGCCACCAGGATGCTCTTGTCTTTGCGCCGCTTCAGATCCGGCAGGAGGCATAGCGCCAAACACCAGATCACGACTGCGGAAATTTCCTGGATCATCCGAAGATCCGTTCAAATGACCGCGGCTCGAGGCTGCTGTCCCGGATTGCAGCGGCAAAGAGATCCGCCAAGGTTTCGGCAGCTGCCTCGATATGGTCCAGGAAGTCACTTCGCCCCAGGATCCTCGACACCTTCTCGCCGGACAGGTTCGGAAACAGCGTCTCCGCATAGTTCGAGGACACCACCAGCTCGTCATGGCGGAGTACCATATGGCCCAGTTCGTGAAGGATGAACTGCTGGCGATGAAGTGCCGACGGCGTCGGTGCGTGCAGGATTATCTCCGTGTTGTCCGTGGACAGCCACAGCCCGCAGACCGATCCTCCGTTTAGGGACTCGGAAACGTCGACCTCGATCCGCCGATTCCGGAGGTTCTCAACAATCGCTATCAGCCGTTCCAACGAAAGACGGCTCGGCAGATTGAGTGCGAGGAAACCCACTGCAGCGCATCGCGCCGGCGAATTCTTGGCAGAAGCTGTGCCGTCCATCGGAACCCCATCCTGCGGCCGCCGACTTGTGCCGTACGGTCGTCATCTGATTTATCGGTCCGCTCCTCCTGGACCATCAAGAGGCGCCACAATTCCATTGAACGCTTATGCTCTGGACATGTCCAGAGCAGGCCAAAGTCCTGGGCCTTATGGGCTTTTCCCGCACAGAGATGGACGACGGAACCCACCGGACCGCCAGCACACACCACCTCGCACACGTCGCCATGGATCCGCGGTGGCTGTGCACAGGCTCCGTACGACTGCCTACGCTTGGGCAGGGTTTTGCGGGCCAGTAGGTTCTTGACCCTTCACGGCGGACCTTCGTGGCGGATTCCATGGCCTTGTTGTTGGCGATCAGGGTCTTCCTCTCGGCCTTCTGTTCCTCGGTCATCGGTCCCGTCTGCGCTTGGGTGCTGCCGTCGTAGCGTTCGTACTTCGGGGTGAAGCCCAGTTCCTTCCATTCGCTGATGACAGGCGTGGCGTTGTGATTGCCCCGGTAGTCGGTGCTGATCAGGTAGGCGTTGGCGTCCTCGTCAGTGGCCGGTTCACCGTCTTCCCGCTTGGGCCGCAGACACGAACAGGTTTTCCTCTTCCGCTTAGTGTCCGGCGTCTTCGACGATGGCCTTGCCCTGGGCGATGAGCTCTTCGATCAGTGTGGCGAGCTGGGCTTTGGATTCCCGGTCGTCTCGGAGCTTCTGCGCGATGTGGTCGAAGTAGTCGGGGTCGTCCCTGATGACGGACTCGAGTTCCTCGATGGCGTCCTCGTCGCCTTCAATTATGTGGACATCCGTGTCTGGTCAGCGCCTGATGCAATGACCAGGCGCTGCCCTGATCCTTTCCTGCCACCCCGATGACGTGACTCACCGTTTGGGATGCAACACTGTGCCTGTGAAGGATGTCGAATATCAAGGCCTGATGCCCGTAGTAGCAATCGTTGCTCCTGCCCGGGCAGCGTACCTCGTGCGAGCTGGCAGCCGCGATGGTTTCCGCCGAGCCGTTCAGGAAGCCTGTACCAGATGGGGTGGAGCCACCGAACCCATTCTTCCGGTAGGCGATGACGGTCAGCTGGAGGACTGGGTCAACGATGTTGCATCGATCTCAGGCGTAGACGGGCTCGTAAACATTGATTTGACCGAGGATGAGGCCCAAGCTGCCTCCTCGCAGCTCGGCCTGCCATGTGTCCCCATAGCCCATATTGATCGTTACGGGACAACCAGTATGTCTTGTCATCCGAGTTGGGTGGACGCCCCCGTCCACCCAACCTTATGGGCTGCTAGCCGACCTTCTGGGGAGCTGTGGCAGGCAGTTGCCGCTGGTGAACTGTCCGACGAGCACTTGGCATCGATGCCCGATCTGGGCCCAGGCTTGTCCATGACCGAGACGGCTGATGGTATTGGGCGGGCCCAATTGCGCGGAAGCACCTGGTTAGACAGGACCATGGTCTCGTTGGACGGGACCTACGCAAGTCCAGGGCCGTTTAGTGCCCCAACGATCCTGTGGGTCACTACCGGCGATGATTTAGAGGACAGCTGGCATTTTTGGAACACCCGCGCCCTAGGGCCTCGGACGTTTGCAAGGATGCCGATCATCTTGCTGCCGTTCGAAGATGTCCTCTACTGGGAGAGCTTCGACAAACAACTACTGGCGAGTCTAGAGCGGCCGAACGAGTTTTCAATTGATGTGATCATCACCAGCCGGAGTACTCCCGAGGCAAAACTGCACGAACTGGCTCAGGGGCTTCAGCTTCAGCTGTCCGAGGATACTGACATCAAGGGGTCGATGAGATTCCCTGTTACGACTGAGCGACGCAAGGCTCCCTACTCCTATTGCGTCAACTTTCGCCTCAGCAGATATACCAACTTCGACCGGCGCTACGGTGTTGTTTCCAGGGGGGACGCGCACTTTTTCACCGGACGTCCCAGTTCAGTGACCTTCGATTCCCCAGTTGCCTTTAACACCGCAGGGACGACGCTGATCCGGCTAGAAAGCCAAATGTTCGATGGGTTACCGCGACGCCAGCAAGTGGCTTCGCTCATCGCGCCGGATGCAAGGTGGCGTGACAACTCTCTCCAAGTAGGTGTTTACACCAATGACAAGTACCGGTTGGAGTTGAATGTTCCGCGGCTTCCCGAGGTCTTGAAATCACTTCTTAGAGACAAGGTCAGCTATTCAATGTCTGACAAGGGGAGCCTCGCGGCGGCATTCCATCGGCGCGAGGGGGAAGTACAGGCCCTCCTTGAGCCAGACTTATTCGAGACAATCCGGGCAATGACAACGCCGCGCTCCAAGAGTCTCATTCGCGAGCTAACTCAGATAATAGGTGAGGGAGAACTGACCCCGCAGATTATGGAAGTAGCCCAAGGTTGGGCGGTCCAAGGGAAAAGGACCTACAAGAACGTGTCCGGAATTTCCGGTCTCAGGGGTGCTGTCGCAGCCACGGCGCTAGAGCGTCTTTGTGAGCTTGGATGGGCCGAGCGCGGGCTGGAGATCAAGTGCACGACCTGCCACTCCTCGAGCTTCTTGGAGCTCGACTCAGTGCTTACGAAGTCAGGGGCAACGTGCCCTGCCTGCGACGACACCCAGCGCTACACAGGCACGGGTACCGGACCAACTGTTTTCTATCGACTTGACGGCCTGGTTGACCGTGCCAGCGATCAAGGCGTATTTCCCCACCTGCTCACGATTGCGGCACTGACTCAACGAGAAGCCCACTCCTATTTCTTACCTGGAGTTGATGTGGTTTTTGAGGACGGATCAAAGAACGAAGCTGACGTTATCGGCCTCTATGGCGGGCGATACGTCGTCGGCGAAGTGAAGACTTCCGCATCTGAATTCACAGCTCAGCAGCTTGAAAAGGATGTGGGTGTCGCTCGGAGGCTCAACGCTGACGTCTATCTCATGGCGGCTACGGATCAGATATCTGACGAAACCCGGCGCCTCGCGGAAGGCTTATGCAAGGAAGCCCAATTGGAGCTAATTGTTCTTGAGCAAAGCGACCTGCGCCCGTCCGAGCCTGGGAGCTAGGTATTACCGAGTTGTGGCGTGCCTATCCACGAGTGCCGGAATTCCCACCAAGGTCATCAAGCAGTTGCCTAATTCGGCTGTGTAGCTTGGTGACGTTCAGCTTCCCGGGCCATCCCCGAAGCTGGGCGTCAGTTATGAGTTCATCTTCACGCTCAAGCCGTGAGCGGCCTCGGAGCATACTCCGTGGTTGTGAGGAATTTTGGGCAGGAGAGCATGAGTTCGCATTCGCATGGTCCTTCCGCTGGCAGCCGGAGGCAGTGGCCGAGTTCGAGTTCGGTTTTGAGGAAGTTGGTTTGCAGCCAATGGATGGATGCGTCGTCTAGGTTGCCGTTCATCAGCGCTTCTGCTGCCGGTCCTGCGCGCCAATATCCTCCCCCGGCCGTCGTTCTAGTCACCTTCGTTCCACGGGCCGCTCTGGTACGAGCCGAAACGCTTGGCGGCGCTGGTAAACGACTGGCTCTACTATCTTCAGATCGCTAAGACGGTCCAAGGCCAATCCCGCGGCGTCATCAGCCGCCGCCTCTAGGTCTACCGTGGACAGAAGGCTTATGAGGTCCGAGCGTCCACCGTGAGCGGTACCCTGCAGAGCATCCCGGTACATGGGCCGGTTGATGATTACGCCACCGCCATCGTCCACAGCCCGGGGTGACCTTCCATGGCGGTCGCGGCCAACAAACTCCCGCTCCCCATGGCTGCCGAAGAAGTCTCCCGATTCTTCGCTCAGACGGTTCAATGCCTCTTCCTGGACATCTGGGTCGTAGAGCCTCCGCAAGAAAAGGGTGGCTCGCCGCTGGGCCGCTGTGGACAAGCCAAAGCCAACAACAATCGCGAACGCTGCTACGCCCAGAAACGGGTAGAAGAGTTCCGAGGGGAGCTGCAAATCACCGACGTTGAAGTACGTCCTGAGCCCGTAGACCGAGACCAATAGTGCACCTGCCGTGGCAAACGGCCATGAGCGAGCCTTTGAAAAATCAGCCGAGGCCTGGGTCGCTGCGGCTTTGACGTTTGTCCTCATAGTCAGGGTTGGGTCCGGCCGGGGCGCCGTGCCCATCGGCTCCTTCGCCGCGCCCGTCTGAATGGTTGCCACCAGCTGACTGACAAGCGATAGGGGAACTAGATCCGTAGACGGATCGGTATGGCTGTTCCCTGCGCCTCTAAGTTCGGCACGTGCCTTCATCAGAGCAACTTGCCGTTCGTGCTGGACTTCGGTGGGCTGGGGCACTTGCAGGTCCTTGAGTTCACTATCGATAGCCGTTAGCAGTCGATCTTTAGCCTGTTCAGTACCAAGGTCGATTCCCAGGCGCGCAGCAATTTCAGATATTTCGGTAGGCATCCCCAAAATTTACCGGGTGCCACTTGGACTGGCTCACCAACACACTAGATGTTCCACTTCCTTGGTTGCGGGCCAGCCTCGATGGGAGACTCCCCCACTGCTCGGGAGCCGCGGATTGCCGCGTAACCTGACTGTCCCGTAAGTTGTCCCAAAACTCACGCCACAATCACCCGTCACGGCTACAACATTCGGTACGGTTCTAGGATGGACATTGGTTATGCCAGGGTATGGACTGCGAAACAATATCTGGCTCGGCAGCTGGACGCCCTGGCGGCCTCCGGCACCGAGAGCGAACACATCTTCGTGGACAAGAATGCGGAGCCCGCCACGGCCCGCCCCGGACTCTAGGAAGCACTGACCCACGCGCGGGGGTGACGTCCTGATCGTGCACACCCTAGACCGGCTTGGCCGCACAGGCCGGGACACCCTAAATATGGTCCACGACCTCAAAGAGCGCGGCGTGGGTGCCCGGACCCTGGCTGACCCCTCGCCATCGACACCGCCGAACATGACTCGCCTATGGCCCGGCGGGCATTCGTCATGCTGGCCCTGTTCGGGTAGATGGAACGCACCTACGCTCCGAACGATGTCGCCGCCGCTCCTTCGCGGCCTCAGCCTCTTCAACCCCACCATCCGTGGACTCCTCGAAATGCAATATCAATTGGAGGAGCCATTCATCGCAGCAAAATCACGGACAGGCTAGGCCTCACAGCAACCCCCATCGATGAGGCCATCGCATTAACACTCCGGGCATACAGATCTGGTAGGTCGGCGCCTGCGCGCTAACACGCCCAAGCTCAACGTTCCGGGCTTGGTGTCAGGCCCGAAAAGTCTTCTTCACGTGGCTCGGATCACGCCGATCGCAGCCACGCAAGCATGGCTCTCCATCGATGACTCTCGAACGTCCGTCGGCGACGGCCGTTCGTCTCCCCGCCGCTAACGTCACCCCTCCAACTTCACCTCCTCACACCTCTGGCATCCAAGGCATCCGCCGTGAGTGCGGACTCACGGCAAGTCATGTCGTAACCGGAGCGCTCAAGGATGAACCAGCGTGAGCGGGAAGATTTGCGGGGAATGTGGCGAGAGCTTCGCGCCGTCGCGCACGTCGCAGCGATTCTGTTCCACGCGCTGCGCCAACAGACAACGCGATCGACGACGGCGGCACGCAGGTGCCGTAGCGAGCCAGACTCCCGCCGCCCCAGTTCGTCGCCGGGGGTTCGATACAAAGCTCGGCGCACTGGAGACCCGCCGCAAGGCGTCGATACAGCTAGCTGCTGATCTGGCCACCAGCCGAACTGGCCAAGATTCCCTCTGCAACCAACTCCGGGCTCAAGCTGTAGACATCGACCGGCTGGAAGCCGAGAACGCCGAGCAGCAAGAGTCAATCCGGAACCTCCGTGCCGACTTGGCACGACTCCAATCCATTCAGCAGACGGATACCCGTGATCTGGTCCACCTCGCGGGCAGGCTCCTGGCCGTCTCCCAGGCCACCGGGGTCGAGCTCCACGACAGCACAAAGGCACTCTTCCGCCGCCGTGGCTGGACGGCCACCAAACGGAACACAGGAGCCGACAGCCAATGACGATGTCGATCGCCAGGCTCTCCGCCCAGTCCGGCCTGAAGTATCTGTTCAAGACCACCATGATGGATGACATAACAATCACGCCCGCGGATGCCACCAGCTATTACAGGAAAGCCGGTACGCCGCAGGGCCGTTGGCTCGGCTCCGGTCTGCAAGGCATCAACCGGACTGCCGGAGACGTCGTCACGGAACGGGACGCCAAGGCCATCTTCGACCACGCCACCCACCCGGACACCGGCGCTCTCCTGGGACGTCCCCACGGACAACCCACCGTTGTCCAGAACAGCCAGGGCCGCGCAGAGACGCGGCACGCCGTCGTCGGATTTGACCTGACTTTCAGCGTCCCCAAATCCGTCTCCGTCCTCTGGGCGCTGAGCCCCCGCACGCTCCAAGACCAAATCCTCGAGACCCACCACCAGGCGGTCAACGCCACCCTGCAATGGCTCGAAACTTGCGTCATCCACACGAGGGCCGGCCGCAACGGTGTCGCCCACCTCGGCACACGCGGAGCTATCGCTGCTGCCTTCGACCACTGGGAGTCGCGGGCCGGGGATCCGCAGCTCCATACGCACATGGTCATCGCCAACCGCGTCCAGCGCATCACGGACGGCGCATGGGTCACGCTCGACTCGCGGACTCTGTACAAGGCGGCGGTGGCTGCCAGTGAGCACTACAACGGTCTCCTCTTCGACTCCCTCCACCGGAACCTCGGCACCGACACGGACATCCGCATGCCGGCCGCGAACACGCACAACCCCAGCCAGCAACTGACCGGCGTCGACGATGCGCTGATCCGCGAATTCTCCAACCGCTCGCGTCTGATCGATCTCGAAACAGATCGGCTCGTGGCCGAATGGACCGCCAGTCACGGCACTCCCCCAACGGCGACGACCACCATCAAGCTCCGACAGCAAGCCACACTTTCCACCCGGACTGCCAAACCAGAGACAGCCATCCCTCTCCATCAGCTTTCCGCCCAGTGGCGCGCACGGGCATCCGCCAAGGGCTTCGAGCCCCGAGATGTGCTAGCCAACGCAATCCGGCGCTCCCGGACAGCGCCCCTCCGCACCGCTGACTTCACCCCAGACTGGGTGGACGCCGTAGGGTCCCTGACCCGCGAGCGCGTCGCCACGAAGCGCGCCACCTGGAACCGGTGGAACCTCATCGCGGAAGCCGAACGTGTCTGCGCAGAAATCCGCTGCCACACATCGGCGGATCGTCACACCATGATTGACATCGTAGCCACCGCTGCCGAAGCCCAGTCCGTCCAACTCAATGAGTACCGGTACACGCTCCCTGCGGACGCCCAAGCCGATCTCCGCTTCGCAGACCACAGCATCTTCGACTTCCATGGCGCCCGCCTCTACACGGACGCTGCCACCCTCGCCAATGAGGACGTCGTTTTGGGAGCAAGGAACGACGACGGCGGCCCAGCGGTGAGCGCCGCCGTCGCCATGGAGTCACTGGCGAGCTACAAACACGGTGGTCGGCTCGATCTGCACAGCGATCAACGCGCGGCGGCAGCCAACGTCCTACTCAGCGGCAACCGGCTCGACGCCGTCGTCGGTCCTGCCGGAACCGGCAAGACGACCACCCTCGGCGTGGTCAAGGCTGCCTGGGAAGCAGCTTTTGGCGCCGGTACCGTGGTTGGATTGGCGCCCGCGGCGGCGAGCGCCGAGGTCCTTGGGCGGGAGCTTGCACTGACCACGGAGAATGTCGCCAAGTGGCTGTACGAATCTGTCGGTCAGGGCGCCGGCAACCGGGCTGCCCAGTTCTTCGAAACCGAGCAACGGCTCACCAACCAGTGGGCCGCCATGGGACCGTACGCCACTCTCCTCGCCCAGAAAGCCACCTGGCTTGCCGCCGAACAGGACAGGTGGCGTTTTCACCCCAACCAGCTGGTCATCGTCGACGAGGCCTCCATGGTGTCCACCCTGCAACTGTCGGCACTGATACAGCAGGCGCGGGATGCCGGGGCAAAGGTGCTCCTGGTGGGAGACCCTGGGCAGTTGGACGCCATCGACGCCGGCGGTGTCCTCGGTTGGCTGGACCGGCAAGGCAAGACGGTGCGGCTGAGCACGATTTGGCGGTTCAAGGAGGCTTGGGAGCAAGACGCCTCGTTGAAGCTTCGCGCCGGGGACTTCGATGCCATTGCTGACTACGACAGCCACGGGCGTATTCAACACGGGGTGCACCTCGACATGGTCGACCAGGCGTACCTCAGATGGCAGACCGACATACTCGCCGGCAAATCGTCCATTCTCATCGCAGCGGACAATGACACGGTTGGCATGCTCAACCAGCGCGCCCAAGCCGATCGCGTGGTCCAGGGCGCCGTGGATACAGAAGACTCGGTACCGCTCAGCGACGGAGTCCATGCCGGCACTGGCGACACTGTCATTGCCCGCCGGAATGACCGGGCCATAACCGACAGCAGTGGTGACTTCATCCGGAACGGAACCATGCTCGACGTCGTCCGTACTGGCAGGCGCAACGGCGCGCTGACCGCGGTTCGCCGGGACACCGGCGCAACGATTAGTTTGAGCCGTGACTACGTTGAGGCTTCCGTTGAGCTAGGTTATGCGACGACGGCCCACCGCTCGCAGGGCATCACCGTGGACACCGGCCACAGCGTCGTGACACAAGGGAGGCTGACGCGTGAGCTGTTGTATGTGAGCATGACGCGGGGACGCGCAGGGAACCACGCGTATGTTAGCGAGAATGATCCCTTGGATGACGAGCCCATGGATCCCTCCATGCAGGCCTCGTGGCGCCAGATCCTGGGCGAGGTCCTTGCCGCCGAAGGCGCCGAGCGGACGGCTCACGAAGTCCGTGATGCCGAGCGGTCGAAAGCGGACAGCTTGGAGCGCCTCAGTGCTGAGTACGATTACCTCGCACAACTGGCGGCGGCGGAGGATCTGAGGGAGTTCCTTGAGGCGCACTCACCAAGCAAGGCCTCGGAGCTTCAGCAATCGCCATCGTGGGGTGCAGCTGTCGCTGCGTGGCGCAGATCGGTTGGAGTCAGCCGCCCGAGCACTCTGCGTGTTGTCTCTACCGCCCTGGAACCAAGCGCATCCATTCGAGACACTGCGGCAGTCGTCCACTCCCGGCTCCGGCAGTTCCTGTCCGCGATGCCCGCGGGCGGAATTGATCCCTTGACCGAGGAACTCCGCACCGTTCGTCCCGACCTTGCCAACATGATCACCCAGGTGCGGGAGCAGATGCAGCGCAGGACGGACCACGTCACCGTGGCCGCGATGGTGAGCGACACCGAATGGAAACGGAACCTCCTTGAGCTCTTGGGGCCGTTCGTCACCCAAGAGGAGGCAACTAGTGTGCTTCGCCGAATTGCCATCTACAGGGACCGGTGGGGCACTGGCGATTCGCCTCTGGCTCTTGGGCCAGTTCCTGCAGACTACGAGTGGGAGCAAAGGGAGCAGCGTGTAAATATCGATCGACTCGTTGAGCAAGCAGGTGTCTCCTCCCCCGGCCCTGTGGACTCTCCGACGTGGACTGATGACCCGAAGACTTGGGAAGACCGCCTTATCAATGTCGGCTGGCAACTCTAGACTGGTCGGGAAGGTAATCCATGGATACGAACCCAGTCCTGAAGCCGAAGCTTGCAACGCCTGCTTTGATTCTGAGCAGCGTGGCGATCGCTATGTGTTTCGTTTATCTCGTCTGGGCGGCCGCCAGTGGGCCAGCCAACTTGTCATTGCTGCTAACCGCTTCCATGGCGCTCCTCGCGGCCGCAGCCGCCGGGGCGGTCTGGCTGGTCCGAGCTCGCCGGCGGCGCTCATGGCTGGCTGGCGCTATCGAACAGTGGGATCGCTTCAATGACATGAAGCGGAGCAGTGGCACGACGGCAGAACTCACAGTCGTGAGCGTCGATGCCCTTGAACCCACAGGGTCATGGATCACCATCAGGTGGAACCGCTTCGACCACGTTCAGCGCGCCTGGATCGAAGCCCTGTCGGAGCCAATCTGGCCCGGATCGGTTCTACTTATCTCACCGGACCCGGCACAAGTGATGCCTGGGGCACCATGGCCGGCGACTTATTACATACGGGCTTCAAATTCCTTGGCCTGGGCACCTGGCAGCGAGGCTTGATCAAGGCTGGAGCCCGACCCTCAGAGCGCGCGAATGGCCTGAGCCGTCATTTGTTTTCCTCGCGCTCAGGGGTGAGGCCCCAGTTAGTAAAGCACACTGGATACATGGGCAGGATATGGCGTCCAGTCTTTAACAAACGAGCCGTCGGCGAACACGGTAGTTCCTCCCGCGCCGTCCGGCTCCGGTATGACGGCAAAACGGCTGCATCCTCTGGGACGAGGAAGAAATCCTCACCCTCGAAGAGTTCCTTGGTCGACCAATCTTTCATGCAACGAGGGGAGTCCCGGACTGCCAAAATTAATAGAGAGACGCTAGCTGAACCTCTTTCGGGCGCCGGTCCGGACGAGTTCGTCATTAACAAGGCCTGCATTGCCGACCATAACGTTGCACCACAAGTGAGCAGTTCTCAGGTTGTCAGGCTCATCATCTCCACCATAGGCAACGGACAAAATGTGGTCGATGGTTGGGTATCGGTCGTCGGTTTGTTTGGCGCTGGGATCAGTCGGAAGCCAGCAAATCTGGCAAATGTATTTGTCCCGATCGAGAACATGCTCCCTATGCCTGGAATAAGTTCTCAGCCCGCGTCGGCGTACCGACGGCGGGACCGGGCGTGCCGTCGTAATTCCCTTACGCATCTTGCATCCCCGGCACAGGCAGTCATCAGGTCGCCCGTCGCGGTCTAGCACTGCCTTTCTGCACGCCTCGTGCCCTTTGACGAACTCCGACTGCGTCCCCGGCTCGTAGGGATCATCCCAGTAGACGCTCTTGCAGAGAAGACACTTGCCGGCTGCCCACGCCGCTAACTGCCACAAGAAGCGGCAAGCATTAGAGCAGTAAACTCTGCTCTTCAGGTGGGCCTCAAACTGCGTCCCACATCCTTTGCAGATCACTTGCTCCGCGTACACTAGCCGCGTCCCTCGTCCAGGCTCAAGGCGAATGACCTAAGCTTCGGAATTGTCGGCACGTCTGCCCAGATGCGGCTGGAGTTGTCCGTGACCGGCGCTCCACCAATCCTGTAGGCGTCGAATCCGAGCGGGTCCAGGATCAGCGCCAAGGCGGCCGCCTTCCCCGCCGACACATAACCCACCTTTCGGCCCTTCCCGTAAACGGCCACCGCGTTAGCATCCCATTTGTTCTTCGGTTCCCGCACGAGCAGGTACTCGTGTCCGCCATGCTTGTTCAGGCCCGACGTCGTCACCCAGTAGCCCGTTCCGACTATTCGCACACGAATCGACGGCACCTCTCGCAAGTCGAGAACGGACAAACCTTCCTCCGCTAGCACCACCCTCTTGACACCGCTGGAGCGTTCGCTGCTGTCCTGCGCCGGAACCTCCTGCGCCGGCAAAGCGCTGAAGCGTTCGCCGCTGTCATGCGCCGGAACCTCCTCCGCCACTGGTGCCTCGGCGCCCCCTCGATCGTCGGGAGCAAACTGAGCCGCTACAACTACCCGCGGCGTCGGGTCATGTTCGGCAACTTCGACTCGGGTCGACGCCTCCACCTGGGCCGTTGCATCGCCACGGAGTCGGTCGAGTATTTTCTGAATGATCCCCATGGCCGAAGCCTAGCAGCGCCTCCATTGCCACCGTGGCGGACCCCCAGGCCTCCTCTGCGCCGGATATTCTGTCATCTATGGTCTCTCTCCCCGAATCCGTTATGAAAAGCAAGCAGTGGCCCATGTGGGTTGGTTCCCCGGCTGATTTTCAGCGTTTGCTTCGGCTCGTCGAAAAACAGTATGAGCCCCTCATCCCGGAGCATGTTGTAGCGGAAACCAAGCACGCCCGCACTATGCTCGCCATGAGCGAAGCAAGCAAGCGCGAAGTGATTGCAACCCCGCTTCTGAATTACCCCGAGGCCGCCGCGCACCAGGCAGCACGCATTGACACATTGGACTCAGACATTGAGGACGAGAAGAAGAAGGTGGAAGAGGCGGAGGCTGAGGCCTCTCAGGCAGGCCGCGTAGAACTCTCCCTTACGGGAAATGAGAACGAACGGCGAACGGTGATCGGCACTTCAGCGGAACTCACTGACTACCTCGACGGACGCCACCTGGAGTCAGCGGAATTCGTAGCGCCCAGCGGTCGTATACGGAACCATTCCATTACTCTCCGCGCCGGACGTTCCAACGGTCTGTATGCCCGTCTGTCATCCAACGACGCGAAGTGGTGCATCGCAGGGTTTTCAGAGATCGCGGACGAGGTGGCCAAGCAAATGCCGCGTTGGCGGTTTATCCGTTCCGGCTACTTTCTCTACCCCTTGTACCTTCTGAGTGGCGGGATCGCACTGTGGTTCCTGGGCGATGGGCTCGGATTTTATCCAAGTGAAGGCGGGAAGTTTACGTCCGCAGGATCGACAAATGTCGGCTTGGTCTTCCTTATAGGACTCCCCGGCCTCGCCTACTGGGCCATGCACTTTACACAAAAGGCCATACCTGCGTTCCAAATAGTGCCCCTGGGTAAGCAGCACCCAGGGCGAGCCGTCATAACGGTACTGGGGGGCTCCCTGGGGACCATCGCCCTCGGAATTCTGGTGAACGTGCTTTCCAAGCCCTTTGTGGGCTGAGCGACGCGCTCTCAGCGGTACAGCGAGAAGGACCCTCTCCGGCGCCCTGGAGGAGGGTCCTTCCGTTTCTCTGGCTTACCTCAGACTGTAAAGGATCGCGTAGGTAACGAGGTACACGAGCGGTGCCATGGTGACGACGACCGACGCGGCTGAGGCGTTCTCGTTCTGACGGTTGCGGTTGTTACGGCGATATTTTTTTGCCATTTTTTGCTGCTCTCCGGCGCCCTCTGAGCCTGTCGTATTGCGCCCGCCGCGGCGAGTGCATACGATAAGGCCCAGACGACACCTAGCCCTAGAAGGTTAGTTACGTCGTCAGTGGCCGCCCCTCCGTGTCCAAGCTTCGGGGCGGCTACTTACATTTAAAGACTCTAACGCCGCTGAGGTCGTTTCCCTAGCCGCTAAATGACAGGTTTGTAATTTGAGGGCCAAAGGCCCCATACCACACGTCTAATCCACAGGGTTATCCACAGGCGAAGCCGCCTCGGGCCCGGTCCTGTAATGGTGACCATTGCACCCGCTCCACCTCAACGATGAGCCCGTCAAAGAACCGCACCAGTGGTCCCAGGTCGGTGCGTGAGTAGAAACCCTGCAACCCTACGACGAGCGGCTTTCCGGCCCGGGTTTCACTGAGGCACCAGCTCAAATCCATGGCCTCTTCTGGCGGCTGCAGTGGACCACCACGTCTATGCAGGAGGCCACCGTTCTCACGACAAACGCACTTGAAATGGTGTCACGGGCCAGGAGCGGCAGCGTGCACAGTCTTGTGACGGCGTCGTGGACGCATTCTAAAAAGCGTGCACCGGGTGGCCAAGGCTAAAGGATCGTCCTGTGGACAGTCAGGGTCTCCGCGGTAACTTGTATCAAGATTGGCATGCGCCGCATGACGTTCCTAAAGGGACACTTCAACTACCACCAGACGCCGGAAGCGCTCAGGCGTGTTCGCTGGGGCAAACGCCCGCCAGGATTTGTACCCAAATAGGGCCGCCAGCGCTAGCTCATTTCCCGTTCGGACCGCTCCTGGATAGCGCGAATCGCATTCCGCACCGTTGCCGAGACGTGGCTCTTGTATCGCTCAATGATCTGTACCATGCCGTCATCCTCCTGGGCCTCTTGAGCATGCGCGACCACGGCTCGCGGCAGCTCGGTCCCGCGGTTGTCGAGCATAGTGCTCAGCAATGCGGAGGCCCGGGCACCGGCGATGCCACGGGACACCCAGCCGGCAAGTCTGTTCGCCACAATAGCCCGGACGCTCGTATCGTCAGATGCGGATAGCGCTACAAGCAGCCCAAATTCCTCGGCCCTTTCTCGGCGAGCGACGATGCGCGCGGCGGAGTGCTGCTGCCCGGAGCTGCCGCGCATGAGAGCCCATACGTCCTCTTCAGTCACTGAAGCTGGATCAACCGCAAGCAGGGCTTCGGCGGCCAAACCACGAACGTCCGCCCACTCTCCGAAGAGCCATTTGCCGTCCCCGCCTTTTTCCGTCATGAGGCGACGGAGGGACGCGGCGAGCCGTTCGCTGTCAGCCGTGATCTTGAGTGGTGTACGCCCTAGCACGGACAAACAGCCCACGAGATCGTCCTTGGAGGCCCGGGGCTCTTCGAGGAACTCCAAGAATGGTTCCCATCGGGCATAATCGGCGTGCCAGACGTTGAGTAGAACCAAAGTGCGGACGGAGGCTCCACCATCGTTGTATGACAGCCTGCCGGCCAGAGCAGTGATGTTGCGGACCTCCTCGGACAGAGTATCGAGCATGCCCCGGACTGCAGGCTCGGTGAGTGACTCGACGTCTCCGAACTTGAGCAGAGCGGCGTGATCACCCTTCGCGATGTCCTCCAGGAGGCTTGTGCGGTAGTTAACATCCGACCGTGCACGAAATCTGTCTATGGTCTGGGTGAGGGCTGAGTGGTCGCCAGCTGGCCGCAAAACCAGCTTTTCGATGTCTACTTTCCCCCAGACCCTGTCGACAACAGCGCGGAAAACTGAGCCGTAAGTCTGGGCAATGAATTGATCCGGCTGCTCCGGCAATGCCTGAAGCCACTCCAGGAGTTCAGTCGTTCCGTCATCACTAAGCGCCGGCACCATTGGAGTCAGGAGTCTAAGGAGCTCGATGGGGGCATGGAATCCGGGTGAGTACAACTCATAGAAGGTCGGCAAATCCGAAAGAAGCTTTATGCACCAACGGGCGGTCGAATCCGCGGTCTCAGGCGTCAGGACGTCTCCGGCTGCTTTGAGCAAAGCCATGTTGGACCCCAAGGTCGTCCTGGTCGATTGCTCCAGATTCACAGCCTCACTGGCTGACCGGGCCGCTTCCGCAGGCCCTTCAAGGACGACCCGATCTACTGCATCCTTGATGGCTTCCTTGTCCCCTGCCCAGCAAAGCATCGTCAGCGATTGGGCGACTTCAGATACGTCGGTTTCATCGCTCGTGCGCATCAGCTGAAGCTTCGCGAGCTTGGCATATGACTGGGTCCAGCTTCCCTGGTCGCCTATCAGACCAGCGATGAGCGAACTGGCACGCAAGTTATTCCGAGCCGAGTCCTCGAACCCAATCCTGCGAGTTGAGTCTCGGGACCAGATTTGAAAGTGCTCCTCGAAGTTTGCGGATAGCCCCCATGCCGTGACCTGTGTCCTCCATCAGGAAGCGATGTTGTCGCTTCCTGATATGAAATCCGCAATGCTCCTATCGCCAAAAGGCGAGGACGAGAAGACGATCCAGGAAGCTGCTCCGCACAGAGCCGTTATGGTGGGGTCATCGGGCGCAGAAGTGCGCTCCGAGAGTGCTTCCAGCGCAACCTTTTTGGCTTCGTCTCGCCGGCCCAGTTCGTTCAAGCACCTTGCACGTTGGACCAGCAGCCACACATGGTCTTCCGGTGAGGCGTCGTCTTCATCGATAGCACTGTCCAGCAAGGCGAGGGCATTGGAGGCTTCTGCGCGTTCCAGGTGAGCGGCGGCCCAGGTGCAGATGACGGCTACCTTGTCAGAAGCCTTTTTCGCCGACTCCAACACATCTTTGAACGCGTCAGGGTCGCTGGTCTCCAAGTATGTTTCGAGGGCGGTGACGAACCTCCAGCTCCACAGCTTTGATTTGCCCCTCCCCTCGGCGTCAAGCACCCTGTCCTCAAGATCTGCCTGTCTGAGGAGCACAAGGGCAGCCACCGCCTGCTCCGGCTCGAAGACTTCCGGGCGGTCATTACGGTGTGGCGCCACTAGCCTCGGCACTATGAGTGCGTGTCTGAGACGATCCCCGGCAGCAAGGGCTTTCGCGCCACTCCACGCGCTCCCCTCCCATGGGATAGGTGGCCTTCCGCTGGTAGCGGCTTCGATCAGTTCCCGGTTGTGAGCTCCGTCAACAAGCTGATGAACGGGGACCAGGATTTTCGTGCCGACACCGGTACGTTGCAACCTCTCTTGGGTCAAATGCACCCAGTACGATTCCCCCGTCTCAAGATCATGAAGAATCAGGAAATGGGGAGCGGTGTGTTTCGTCCAGTAGTCGAAGTGGTCATTCGCGGCCTCGTAGTACCACCAGCCATTGAGATTCCCGTCATCGTCTTTGCTTGGTCTCGTGAAGTATTTGGTATCAAGACCTTTAGTTTTGCTGGTCTTGACCTGAGCCCCTGCGACTGTGTTGAGGTCAAACCGTCGTTCGTCGCGTGGCTGAAGCCAAAGGTCCGTCCCGAGATCGTGATCAGGGTTAGGGTTGGCACCCCAGCGGAGCTTCTCGAATTGAGACTTGACTGCTGACTGTCCGGCAGTCCCGATGTCTTCTGTTTCTCCCGCGCGCATTTTTTCCCCAGATCATCGGTCACTTGGCTCCTGCTAAGGCTACAGAATGATTACGCCGCCAGCCGCCGGTTGACTCCGGAAGAGCTCGCCTCCACCACGGTGAAGGTCCTGATCAATCAGGAAAAGTCCGTCGCCCAGCGCATCGACAACATCGACTAGCCCCAAGGCTGCCGGCCCGCTCACCCCGTACACGGACGGCAAGGGCAAGGCCCTCGCGAAGGCGGCCGAGCAGTACATCATCGCCAGGCTCGTCGAAGAGTGCACCTCCGAGAACGTCATCGGCTCCGCGCCTATCACGGTCTCCCACGGCACCAAGGCCAGGCGGCTGTGCGCAAGTGCATGCTGGCCCTGGACGACGCAGAGGTCCCTGCCGACGGCCGCTTCCTGGTGGCCGTCAATCTCACCGTCGGTCAGCGGGGCCTCTTGCTGCTGGACATCGCCGGAGGTGGAGTTGCGACTGCGCGAGGTACCTCGGAAGTCGTCGAAATTGTTCCTCTTACTGGCCTCGTCCGGATCAGTACCGACGAGCCGCCGATGTTGGGCAGTTGGCCCGGGCCCTCGGCCGGCCGAGAATCCTCCATATGCCGTTCACGGTGCCGCTGGTGTTCGTCCTCGACTCTTCGGCGCCCAGGACGCTTTCCGTGGGGAGCTACGAGCCGCTCGAAAGCGGGATCGCGGCGGCGCTTGGCAGTGCGGATTTCGCTTTGGCCGCAGCGGAACCCTTCGACGACAGGCAACTGGCGGAATGAACGAGCTTTAGCTAGTGCTAACGCTCGCGACGCAGCACAATCGCCAACCCATCCAGGTGTTCAGTCTGGAACTTCTTCCACCTGTTGGCAAGGTCACGATCCGCCAGTCGGTATCCGGATTGAGTTGGATGCTTCGTCAGTCCCACTGCATCGTATGTGAGTCCTTCGGACGCAAGGAACGCCCGGTGCAGCTGCGCTCTCGGCGGATTCAGGTGGACCGCATCGGCCATGGTCTTCTCTGGGATTTCCTTGCCGGTCAACGCACACTGCACTGGACCGGTCGCGAAGGCATCCGTGCGGAATTGGCGGGTGATCTCCAGTGCCTCCTGAGTCAGGGCCTCTGCTACCAACGTCAGTCGCTTCGGCGGGCTTAGGACGTCGTTGTAGCTAAAAACGACCAGCTCCTCCCGCCCCCGTTGCTTGGCGCGGAAACCCTTCGACGTGTATCCGAGATCTTTATTCGAGGCAACAACCCAGCACTCAATCCCCTCGCCGATTTTGTCGGCTGCCGCTGGATGCTCCCTGGCCATGGCAGTGAGCAGAGCAGACACAAACGAGTCTGTGACCTTTTCGCCAGCATCCAGCTCCTCCAGAACGGACTTAAAGAGCTCACGGACCTCACCCTTTTTGTTGAAAGAGAATTCTCCGACCTCGTACGTTGCCACAACTGTCCCCGTTTCTGCGCCCCGATTGCTGCTGTTGCTGTCCATCATCTCCGACGCCGACGCGAATGCGTCGTTATGTCCCGCTGAACGTGCCTACATCAACTAAATTTCAACGGACAGTCTCATCCCAGATTCACCAAATTCACCTTGCACTATGGGCACCGAGCAGCCGAAGTCGCGGCGCACCCGATTCGCTCAGGGAGAGGCGCCCCGACGCTTGGGAGGCAAACTCACAGAACTCACACGGACTCATGCGAACGCCTAGTTTGGCGCCTCGGCAATCGTTGGCGACAGATCAAGTACCCCTCGGCGTTGAAGCGCACGCTTTTTAGAACACATCCCCTCCTCGGTGGAGTTTGCGTGCACGTACCCCAGCGACGACGACAGTCGTGCTGCTAGCCTGAACTTCCCAAGCGAAGTGGCAAGCAGTCCGGCGCCAACCACACGGGAAAGCGAGCTGGCTTGCTCGCCAACCCGCTTAGGCAACGCCTCACGCCCGCCACGCGGACGGTCCCTACGGCTCTCAAAAACTCATTTCATTCCCAAGCTTGGCCCCGAAAGGGGGCACCACCACTGGGCTCTTCGAACTGACGTTGTACGCCGGAATAGCCGCCTCTGCCGCGACGGGCGCCTCGACACCTGCATGCACGTCAGCATCCGACGCTGCCACCGGCGCATGCGACATGCGCTGGTACACCGCGGTGCCGAAGCGGAGATCCGGTCCGATGGTGTCGGCGACAATGCGCCGGGCTTCGCGGCGTTCGCCGTCCTTCTCGTATGAGCGGAATTCGAGCTCGCCCGCCACGGTTATCGGGTCGCCCTTTCGCAGTGAACTCGCCGAGTTCTCGGCCAGCACACGGAATGCAGATACATTGTGGAAGACGGGTTCTCCGTCCTGCCAAGTGCCGTCCGCGCCCTGGATTCGCTGGTTGACGGCGACCCGGAGCTTAGCGTGAGCCACTCCGCTTTCGCCGATGCTGAGTTCGGGATCCGCAACCAGGTTGCCGGCGATGGTGATCGGGATTTTGGTGCCCATGGTTTTTGTCCTTTCCAAAGCCGGCGGGACTCTCCCGCCGGACAACTTGTCTTCCGGCTTTGCTTACGGCCCGGCCATTGATGGTCCGTCGACTGAGCGCAAAGGCGCATCCACGCCCGCATAGGACGCCGCCGGCCTCAACCGTGGGTCCGCGTCGAAAGCGGTGATCTTGCCGCCGAATCCAGGCGGGTGTGTAATTTCGAGAATTCCTTTGCTGGCAGCAGTGACCCGTCCGAGTACTGACTTCGCAATATCCGCGCGGGACGCCGGGAGCCGACTGCCGGCGTCGTGAGCCATCGCGTCTTTCTCCGCATCGATGACGGCGTCGGCCCAACCGGCGAGATACGTCGCGGACTGAGGTCCGCGGTCGATCCCGTGGGCCTTCAGGACCGTATAAGCCACGGATTCGGCCTCCACCTCAGCCAGTCCGCGATGATCTGCGCTGCTCCCATACAGCCGGCCGACCGCATCGTCGGGACCATGAAGCAGCACATGTCCAAGTTCGTGCGCAAGGACGGCCGCACGTTCTTCTGGGCTGAGCCAGGCGCCGACCTGTACCCGCCGGTGGGTGAAATCCGTAAAGCCGCTCGTAAGCCCATACTGGGCGTCTGTCACATCGACATTGAAGCCATGGCTGCCCGCCACCATGGCAAGAGATCCGCAGAGTTCAGCCACGTCCACTTCAGGCTCGGCACCGCCGCGGGGAACGAGCAGCGGTGTGCCCTGCGTTTGTGAGACGTCAAAGACCGCTTGGCCGCGCCAGCCTGTGATGACCGTCTTCTGTCCATCGTCGACGGCGCCATCGGGCACATGCTCACCCGCTGGGATGCGCTGCCGGGTCCCGTCAGGAAGCGTGACCTGCTGGAGTCGGGCTGTGCGGGGAGCTATCACCCAGAGCGCATGCTCACCCCGCAGCACCGTACGGCCGTGGCGAGCCCATTCCTTGTACCCGGCCACCAGCGAGGGCTCTTCGGTTCCTCGCTGGGCCATCTGCATCATGAGCAGGGCAACATTGCCGCCCGAATAGCGCCACAACGTTGCCGAAGCGTCCAACAGCACTTGCCACTGCGACGGAGATTCAACTGCCTTTTCCAGGATCTTGTGGAGGCCATCCGTCAAGGCAGAGATGCGCTCCTCGGGCATCATGCGGGAATTGCCCGATTCACTCCGGTCAGGCGCAGCATCTGCCGCCACCGCACTCGATACGTCTTCAGATTCAGGGGCCACGACAGCCGCCCTTCATGCTTCCTGGAATCCAGCCGGGACCACCCCGCGGATAGTTGTTCATGTCCCGAGGCGGGACAACAACATGACTTCAGAATTCGTCTCCGATCTGGTGGGAAGCCGCCTGCCACTCAACGAACTCGGAAGCGTCGAGCCGGAGGGTTCTCACCGCGGACTCCTTGTGCGCCTGCAGCCCGACACACCCGGCAGTACGGGTGTGGATCCTCAACCGCTCGACGGCGTGCGGCAGCCGTTCGTGAAAGGCCAGCGGCCCGAACCCGGGGTCGTCGCTGGCGTACGAGGCCACTTCCGCCCGCTGCAGGGCATAGAGTTCGGCCACGATTTCGGTGTGCCGCCACCAGCAATCCGGAACCACCGACGTCGTCAGCTGGTAGGTGGCAACAAGCCAGCGGACCCAAGTCGCCAAAGAACGCCACACACTACCGGCCTGCTCAGCCGTCAGTTCGCGCCAACGGTAGGTCACGCCGGATGCCCGCCCCGGTGGCCGGAATGCAGAGCGGAAGAGCTCCGCCGTCAGCTCATCGTCGTCCGCTCCGGCTGCCGGGATCTCAAAGCGTTCGACGTCGTCATGGCTGGCCATCAGCCGGGTCCTCAGTTGCTGCCTGTCTCAGCCGGTGCCCATCGGCCAAGGTCCGTTCAAGCTCCAGCTTTGACCGACCGAGCTCGGCAGCGTCTTTTCGTTTATGCCATTCGCGCAGGTCTAGGAGAATGGGCCGGGTTCGACGTCCCAGCATCAGAGCCGTGCCGACGGGCAAGCGCCTGATCTCGTGAAGCGGCAGGACCGGACTCTCCCTGATCTGTTCGCCGTCCTGCCGGCCCTGTGCAGACCAGGAACGAGTGTTCAGGGTCAGGCTCCGCTCCCCCAGCAGCCCCGCCAGCGAGCGCAGGTCACGTTCGTCGGAGCCGCCGCCGAAGATCACTTTGATGATGGCAGAGTCCCAGATGGTGGCTGCCTCGTCGATGGACCAGCCGGTACGGGCCTGGGACAGGGATTGGAGGACCACGAGTGTTGATATTCCGATGCCGCCGCCGTCGGAGAGCGCGATGGGCAGGCCCGGCCATGGGGCCAGGTTGGCAATCTCGTCCAGGACGAGGGACAGCGGCGGATCCAGTCTTCCCCCCTTGGCGACAAAGGCCAGTTCGCGTGCGGCGTTGTCGATGTCGTCGATCAGAGCCGACAGATACGGTCCTGCCGCAGCTGCTCCCGCACGGGTGCCGATCAGATACAGGGTCCCGCAGTCCCGGATGAACGTCTTTGGGTCAAATTCCTCAGACTCGTCCCGGGGATCCAGCGCGGCGAGCACTTTCGGTGACGACAGCGGTGCGACAGCAGCCGACACACCAATCCAGGAGTTGGACGTGTTCCGCGGGTCATCCTCGAGGATGCCCATCAGATCGGCCTGCCATCCCAGCGCCGCCGCCGGTTGACTCAGGACCTCCAACGCCTCACGTGCCAAGACCGGGCTCGAAGACCAGCGCCGAAACGCGCGGACGCCCTCGCCGGACAGGGCCGCAGCGTGAAGGAGGCATTGCAGGATGATCAGCGAGCGCTTTTGCCATGCAGCGTTCTCTCCCTTCATCTCCGTGTCCGCAGTGATAACCAGAGCGCGGCGCGTGGCGATATCCGGGTCCGCGCAGCCACGAACGGGAGACCAGCGAAGTGTCGAGGGCAGTCCCGACATGCCTTGCGGGTCGAACACCGTGACCGGCCTGCCTCGTGAAGCCCGGGCCTTCATCGTGACCACCAGGTTGTCGGCGCGGGTGGACGTCGTGACCACAGCGCCCGGAGCATCGAGGATGGCATTGATGACCACATAGAGTCCCTTACCGGATCGCGGAGCACCCTGGATGACCATCGATTCCTCCGTGGAGACATGAATCGTGACACCGCGGGAACGCCCCAGTGTCCACGCCACATCCTGGATCCGCGGTTTGGCGAGGCCCGGCCGCGTGAACTTGCCGCGCTTCAGAACGGCCCTCGCCCCGAAATCCTGGAGAATCTCGGTACGACGCGCGATGCCCTCACGGCTCAGGATGTCCTGGCGCAGCCATGAGCCCGATTGCTTCCACCTCCGCCAAGCCAACACAGAGCCCACGGCGAGCGCAGCGGCCAGAATGAGGACGGGGCCAACGATCCACCAGATACTGCCGGTTCCGACGTCGCATCCCTGTGGGACACGGACAATCCAGTCGATCCGGCCGATGAAAAGTCCGACGGCGGCGGCCGGGTTGAACGGCGACGGCCGACTGCCGCCACAGCGCCAGGTGACCACGAGGTTAGCCGCCCCCTGGACCAGGAAACACAGACAGACATAACCGGCCACGGCCATGAGCCCGGCCGTGACCAACGGGCTGTCGGTTCCTCGCCGCGAACTCATCTGTGGCATTCAGATCATCCGGTCGTCGGTGCCGAAAACTTTAAGCTCATCGGTTGTGACCCGGTTCGCCACGATGAAGGAACGGTTTCCGACCTTCCAAAGGCCGACGCCCTTGGGGAGGTTCTCTACGTGCTCGCATTCGGCCTCCGACAGGCCCAGGGCTTCTTTCGTCAGTCGCATGGCGTCGTGCTTTTGCCGGTAGATGATCCTGGTGTCTGCCTCGGTCAGCAGGCCGAGCGCTTTCTGCCGATGCCCGCTGGAGCTGTCGCCGACCTCGTTGAGGTCCGCGACTTTATGCATGATGAGCAGATTCGCAATGCCATAGGTACGGGCAAGCCGCCACTGCTCGCTCATTTTCGCGAGCATGTACGGGTCGGCGAGCATGCGCCAGCCTTCGTCGTACACCACAAGCCGTTTGCCGCCGTCGGGATTGGTGACGGCGGCCTCCAGCCACGTGGCACCACACGCGGCGGCCAAGGACAGTGCTTGCTCCGAGGCGCCGATGAGCGCAGACGTGTCCATCACCATCATGGGCGCATCGGCGTCGAAAGCGACCGTAGACGGGGCGTCAAACATGCCTTCCAGGTCACCGGAGACCGTCCGCCTCAGGGAGTGGCTGACCGCCAGTCCCCCGTCCTTGCCCACCAGCCCGATCGTTTCCTTTGACGGGTTCAAGAGATGGTCCAGAACCATCGGCAGTGTCGGATTCGAGTTCTCGGCCACCGTCTCCATGAGAGCCATGTCCAGGGCTGTGTGTTCCACCGGACGGAGGGGCATGCCCTGCCGCATGAGGGAAACCAATGCGACCAACAGGTAGCGACGGCGCTGGCGCACCACGGCCTGCCACTGCGCCTCACTCAGGGCGCTGGAACGCGGCCCCGCGTCGAGCGGATTGACGCGGGCAGAGCGGCCGGGGCCCACGGAAATGACCTTGCCGCCAACCGCATTGGCGACGGCAACCCATTCGCCTTTGGGGTCGGAGGCGACCGCGGCCTTCCGCCCCAGCGTTATTGACCTGGCCACCAGGGACTTCCCGCACATGGATTTCCCGGTCCCCACGGTGCCGATGACAACGATCGAGGGGCCGCTGATGACGCCCTTGTCATAGAGAATCCATGGATCGTATGAGAATGCTCCGGAGCCGAAGACGTCTGTGCCGATATATGTGCCTTCGTGGCCGAGCCCGGATTCTGTGATGAACGGATACGCCGCGGCGAAGGTCAGGGTCGACGCGCGGTGTGGTGCCGGGCGCAGGCGGTGCGGACCACGCAGCGAGGCGGGCTCACGGCTCCCCCAGTCGCCGCCGTGCTCGGCACTGTCCAACCGAGTGTCGACCATCTCGCCAGTCCAGTCCAGAGCGGCCGCCCACGGACGGCTGTCAGCGGCGGCCGCCCGCCGCCGTCGTTCCCTCCGCTCTTTGCTGTTCGCGCCTGACGGAACGTATTCAACCGCCTGGTTTGTCCGTGTCATCGCAGCCCCCGCCCGAACGGGAGCGCACCGGCGACGAATGCAGCCCATTGCTGCCCGGCCAGTAGGCGCAATTCGACGAAGGCTCCCGCGGCCGCCGACTCCAGTTCCTGCCGGTGACGGGCCAGGTCCTCTAGGGTCCCTGCCGTAATGGTCACGTAGGCAGCGGGCCTGACGTCTCCGTGTCCTGCAACGATCTCCTCCTCGCGCTGGGCGACCTCTTCTTCCTCAGCCCGTTGCTCGCGGGTCAGCGGCCTGTCGAAGCGGGTATTGATACGGCGCCTGGTTTCATGGGCCTCCTGGGCGGAGCGGATGTCCCGCAGCGCCTCGGTTGTGGGCACGGCCCGAATCACCTCCGTCACCGTGTGCCGGAAGTCGCCCACATAAATCAGCGGATGGAGGAAACCCGGAAATACCTTCTGCCGAGGCCACTCAGCGATCCAGAACGTTTGATGAAAGCCTGAATCGGTTCGTAGGTATGTCCAGTGCTCTTCCACGGCCATGGGCCCCGCATGCACGTGGGGCGGCATGGAATCTCGAGGTTGTGACTCCTTCTGTTTCCCTGCCCCGCTCGCGACGGCGGCAGGATCGAAGGCGCCCCGAACGACCTCGAGGATCCCGCCCTCCGGCAGCCATTCCTCCACCTTGACGCTGTGCGTCCCCAGCGCGGTGGTCATGGCCTCGACCTCCAGACGAAGCACCCGTTCGACGCCGACCAGTCCCCCGCCTGATTCTCTGATCCGGCGTCGGGCCTTGGCCGTATCAACCACAAGTGCGATCAGGAGATCGTGGCTCATCGTGGATCCCGCCGCCGAAATCAGATCCTCGTACGCGCGCTGACCCCAAGTGCGCTCGCTGGTGTCGCCCGCCGGCTGCGGGGACGCCATTTCGTAGAAGTCCCGCAGGGCGGTGGACGGATACGGAACCGTAAAGTCCTGCACGGCGATTCTCGCGAGACTTGTCCGCTGGGCCATGCCCGCCTGTACGCGGGACCATGCCTGAACGGCCCACGCTTTGTCGTCGCTGTCCAACAGTGCGAATGACCGGGTGCTGCAGCGAAGGACGGCTATCGCCTCTCGGCCACGGGCGTCCACAATGAAACACTCCCCTCGCGAAGTCCGACGCAATTCCGGGTTCCCCAGTCCTCCCGGAAGTGCCAGCCGTCCGGCCAGGACTGCTCGTTCGGGCCTGGCGAGGAACCGTGTTTGTCTGGCCATGGATCGGTAGAAGAACAGGACGGCATGGCTAGCCCACACCGGGTAGGGAATCTGTGAATACTGCAGCAGGCCGAGGAGAATCAGCCCCAGCCACAACGGTCCCGACGCGAACAAGCCGATCGGTCCTTGAGACGCCGATGCCAGGCTTGCCACGACAACGCCGGCCGCGAGAAGCAGCAATTGATACCACTTCAGTCCCATGAACAGGCCGCGGCGCTCGTAGCGGGGAAATTTGACTGCCTCGAGGGTGCGTGAAGTTTCAGACATGGAAATCACCGTCGGTTGGGGGCTGGATTACTCCTGGCCGATGGATGGGTGGCTGGGCCGTCGGGGCGATCGGCGGCTCGCCGTTCGGTAGCTTCGACGACGACGACGGCTTTGGTGGCTGACTGGGGGCCGTTCCCCCAATTCTTCCTCCCGGTGCCGACAAGCCCGGGGCCGGGCGCGGCTGTGCGCCGCTTCCCTGAGGCGAGGCTGGGCTGCCGGCCGAGGCGCCGGCGTCGAGCATCAACGCACTGGCATTCCCACCTGGTGCCGACGACGGCGTCATACCCGTGGGCCTTCCCGGAAAAGGGGCGCCGGCCGGCAGCGTGCGGGTGGGAAATTGATGACGACCCGACTGGATTGGGCGGGTCATCGACGAACGGCCAGCCATCGCTGCCAGAGTGAAACGGCCACCGATCTGGCGGCTGATCTGCCGGGCGGTGAAGCTGGAGGTTCGAGTGAGGACGTGTCCACCACCGGCAGTTTGCGCGGCCGCCGCCAGCTCGCCTCCGGCGAAACTCACGAGCCGCAATGCCATAAGAGGCGCACCGCAGGCCAGCGCCATGCCCACACCACCAGCGGCCAGCCCGGCGAATGACTTCGAGTCGGCAAAGAGCTTGATGGCCACGGCCAGCACAGTCGCGGCAAGCGGTTTGGCGAGCAGCAAGGCAACCACGATCTCGCACCACCGTCTGGCCCAGGTTTTCGTTTTCTCCCACGGCATCAGCATGAGAGCCACCGGAGCAACGGCGGCGAGGACGATGAGCGCAAAGGAACGAAAGATCATGGAACACATCAGGATGAAGGCCAGGATCCAGACGACGATAACTGCCATCACGGTGACGACGACCGCCCCGCCTGCGCCGCCGGCGGTTCCGGGGGCCAGCGACACGACGTTCCACTCCCTGCCGGAATCTTCCGGGGCGCGCTCGAAGCCGAAGAGCCGCATGAACACCAGATAGGGATCCGTCCCCATGGAGTCGAGCAGTGCCGTAGCTGCGGAATCGCCCACCTTGGTGAGCTGGCGGACAAGGTACACGGCACCGGCCACCAGAGGAATGGCGGCCGCACCGCCCACCAGAGCGCGCACTAAACTCCGGGGCTGTTGGCTGATCAGACCGGACAGTAGTTGGAGGATCATGGCCACGACGAGCGGCGTCATCATGATGACAACCCACCAGTTCGTCAGTCCTTCGACGGCCATCCATTGAGAGTCATCGACGTCCGAGACACTAAATGCGCCTGTGATGAAGGACCAGATCCACGACGCGGTGCTCTGGAGAATGTTGGCGAAGAATGACGTGATGGAACCTTGAACGCCGTCGTTCGCTTGCGAGACAAGACCGCAACCGGGCGGCCACCATCCGCCCAGGTCGCACTGAACCGGCATGACGGGCTGGACCTAGAACCCGAGATTGAAAGCCGACTGAGACCAGAGGATGTAGCCATTGATCCCGCCTAATATCGCGGCCACGGGCCCAGTCCAAAGCAGGATCATGCCGCCGCCCGAAGCGAGCCTCGATGACTGACTCAGCTTGCCGGCGAGGAGCATGGCAGCCCCTACGATCGCCACAATCGCGATCACGATAAAGGCCCCGACCAGGATGCCTCCGCCGATCTGCTTGAGCGATTCGAGAAAGGGGAAGTTCGTGTTTGGGGTGATACCAGGATCCACAGCTGCCAAAAACATCGCGCGCTCCATCTGTTGAAATCGAGGGAATGAGGGGTTTGGGCTCACGACTTCATGGAGGTGGTGGGGCGGGGCTACATGACCTTGTGCATGCTTTCCTGAGGTACCCGCGCAACATGCGCACGGATTCGCTGCGTGACGTAGCTACAACCCCTCCGAAAAGGATGCGATTTGCGGCCGAGCGGCTCTGACCCTTCGAGATCCCTGTAAGGCGGTGACAGGCCATGGGAGGGGAAGCATTCGAATATATGTTCTATAGTTTTGTCGTGATCAAACGTGGTACTCCCGACGACTCCGAGCGCATGTTTGCCCGGATTCACGCCGAAGAGAACCGACCAATTGATGACCCAGCTCCCATCCGAGACTTCCCGAAGTATGGCCGGCCCCTGGTCTACGTGAGCGGAATCTACGGGAAGGCCGTGGCGTGGACGCACACCTACGGCCTGATTGAATGGTTGGACTCTTCAGGAAAGTACCATCTGGGCTGGGCGCACTCGTCGAGCATCACGCGGGTGACACGGGAAGAGTGGAAGGGCGCAAGCGGACTGTAGTAGTACCACCTGAGCCCCTGGGGAGAACCAGGTCACTGACGGGCTTCGCCCGACAATTGTCGAAATCGTCCGAGAGTCGGTACAAGAAGGACTCAACCCTTCGGCTCCGCCCAAGGGGGAAGGGGCGTCGCCAGTCTGCACAGACCTGATCGAACTTGTCCAGACGCAGTGGAATCGATCCGCTTTCTGACGCTGGATCGCCCTTCCTATTGGCTCGCGCCCACTTCCTCAAAGCAACCGCAAGTGGCTCAAGGTGGCATTCTCTCTTGTGTGCCTGCAGGTTGAAAGTGAATTCGGAAGACTGCTGTCACGCAATTTTTCATCCCGTGGATTCAAACACACCCCTGGGTATCCGATCACAACTGCTCAATCGAAGATACATTCGAACTGTATTGTTGGATGTTGGCAAAAATCGGCCGCAGAACCGAAGGAACGGTAATGAGCGCAAAGTCCCAAATTGAGTGGACGGAGGCAACATGGAATCCGGTCACGGGCTGCGACCGCGTAGCGGCAGGCTGCGATAACTGCTATGCGCTCGCACTGTCGAAGCGGCTAAAGGCAATGGGCGCTGAGAAGTACCAGAACGACGGGTCCCCCATTACCAGCGGTCCCGGCTTTGGTGTCACTATTCATCCGCAAGCTCTCCGACAGCCCTACTCCTGGAAGGCGCCGAAGGTCGTGTTTGTGAACTCGATGAGCGACTTGTTCCACGCCAAGGTTCCAGTCTCCTTTGTGCAGGACATTTTTGATGTCATTGCTGCCACTCCCCAGCACACATACCAAGTGCTGACAAAGCGGTCACACAGGATGGCTCGGGTAGCTAGCCGATTAGATTGGCCGCAAAACCTCTGGATGGGTGTTTCGGTTGAAAATCAAGACGTGGTAGATCGGATTGACCATCTGAGGCAAGTACCGGCCTCTGTTCGCTTTCTTTCCTGCGAACCTCTCATCGGACCGATTGAAGGACTGAACCTCGATGAAATTCACTGGGTCATCGCGGGCGGCGAATCGGGGCCAAATCACCGCCCAATGGACCCCCGCTGGGTGGAGAGTATCCGGGACCAGTGCCTCGACGCAGAGGTGCCGTTCTTCTTCAAGCAATGGGGGGGAAGAACACCTAAGAAGAATGGGAGGACTCTAGCGGGACGCACATGGGACGCCATGCCCTCTACCATCTCTCAGGCCTTGTGAAGCCAAGCTCTATCCAAGCGCGTTGGAGGCTTTCGGATCAAGCCTCCGCTGTGGAGATTTGCCACAGCCTTCCGTAATTCCCGTGCGCCCGCGGTGCCAAGCGTGCGGCCGAACGCCGCTTCCATATGCTCCCCCAACGAGATACTAGAGCGATCTGACAACAGCGATCGCAGGTTCGTTTCGATCGTTGGCACGGCTTCAGAGGACAACCGATTGTCCTCTGACTCACGGTCTGGCAGCACGTCGAGGTCAAACAAAGCCATGGGGTCGCTGTGCTTGTCGGCATATCGCTCCCAATGCGCGTGCCTCCAGTTCCTATGGGCCCTTGCAGCTGCGTCAATGAATGGGAGCTTCGCGGCATCATGCGTGTGAAATAGCATCAGGGAAAAGAACGGCTGAGTGGTACGTTCGCGACGCACAGGCACCGATAAAGCATTCACTCCTGCTCTTGACGAAATCATTTGTGCATATCGCGCTGCAACTTCCATTGCTGCTTCTGCAGCCGATCGGTATTCGCCTTGGTCGTCCATTGCTTTTCGTGCCGTCCGAAAGCTTTCGTGCCACCAGTCGCCGCCAAGGAAGCGGTCGGCTGTTTCTAGGGTGGGCTTACCGTTGACGCCATTCATCGCCCTGGAAGAGTTGAGAAAGCCTCCGAAGCGCCACACGGCCTCAATATTGAAATTGAGCAGGACTTCCGTGGAAGCTCTCCCGGGGCGACACAGGATCTTATCAACCAAGAGGTCCGCAGACAGCGCGGTCCCAAAAGGGTCCAAAAAAATCAATGCCGGTCGCCCGTCAATGGCGTTCAGCACCGTATCCATCCGTTCTTCGAGTGTGCCGTGTAGGGGTCCTACAATGTCTACACCGCCACCTTCCGTGGAAATTACTTCAGAGAGACGGCTTGCATTCGCAGCCAGTTTTTCAACGAAAACGCAACGGAGGTTGGACGTTGGTACTTTCAGGGCCGCATGCATGGCAATAACGGGCGAACCTTCTTCGCTCCCGTCGTAGCGGCCACTACCGGCATATCCATCGACAAAGGCGACGCCCTGTGGGTTGAATGAACCGAGTTTCGCAGCCCAAGGAGTGAGGTAATCCTCAAGCAATTTGTGCTTGAAAATCGCAGCGGGTTTTTTCTCCCTAAAAAACTCTCGGCTGTTCCCCATTACTGCCCCGTCCGTTGGTGCCACGATCAACTCTGAGCCGATGGCGTCGTCATCCTTTGCAGCCGCCTTTTGTAACGACGGACATTGACTTACAAACAATCTTGCCAGACCTGCCGACGGTCTTTGTCACCGGAAGAACGTGTTTGAACCGTCCCGGGAATCATGCCGCCTGTTTGTTGGCGGCGGCGTCGGGCAACGAGCCGGTTAGTAGATCGTAGTATGTCTGCTCATATTCCTCTGGTGTCTGGTGGTCCAGGGCGGAATGCAGGCGTTCGTTGTTGTACCAGTGGACCCACTCGAAGACGATTTCCATCACGTCGGTTTCGGTTTTCAACGCCCTGCGCGGAACGGTGAATCCTTCGCGACGGCCTCGTTCTTGAACAGCCCCATCACGGTCTCGGCGGCTGCATTGTCATAGGCGTCGCCGACGCTGCCGATGGAGGGCTGCAGGCCCTCCAAGGCCAGTGTGTCGGTGTACCGGATCGAGGTGTACTGGCTTCCGGCGTCACTGTGATGAATCAGTCCCGCCGGCGCCGGGCGGCCGGTGTGTTCGCGCCGCCACAAGGCCATCCGCAGGCAATGTTCGACGAACGCGGTGTCCTTGATCGTGGAGGTCTCCCAGCCGACGATCGCCCGGGAGTACAGGTCGATAACCAGGGCGACGTAGACGAATCCGGAGTAGACCGGGACGTAGGTGAAGTCAGTGACCCAGATCCGGTTCGGAGCCTCGGCCGTGAAGTCCCGGTTCAGCAGGTCACCGGCACGGCGGCCGTCCTTGGCCGGGATGGTGGTGCGGGTCCGGCGGCCCCGGATGAGCCCGTTCATGCGCTCTTGGCGCATGAGCCGGTCCACGGTGTGTTTGGAAGCTTCCGGGAAGCCGTTACGCCGCAGCCACTGCGTCATTTTCCGCCGCCCGTACATGATCTCCGGCCGGGGCCGTCCCTTCGCATCCGGGACCTTCAGACTGCGGAGTGCGTCGGTGATGCGCGCGTCTTCGATGGTGCGCAGGGCCGGCAGGCGCTTCTTCCACGCCCGGTAGGTTCGTGCGGCGACCTGCACGCCCTGCTCCCGCAGGACGGCACAGATCGACTCGACCGCATAACCCACAGCGCGCATTTCATCGATGAACCGGCAGATCAGCGGCGGCGAGGGTCGAGCTCCCTCGCGAAGAAAATCGAAGCCTGCTTCAGGATCTCGTTGGACTCTTTCAAGTCCCGCACCTCAGCCCGGAGCCGCTTGATCTCCTCCAGCTCGTCACTGCTCGGACCGGTCTTCTCACCGGCATCGACCTGGGCCTGGACAACCCAGCGCCGCAGTGATTCAGGGCCGACGCCGAACTTTGGCGCCAGTGCCTTGCAGGCAGCATAGACCGACGGGTATTCGGACAACCGATCCAAGGTCATGCGCACTGCACGGTCACGGACTTCGGGCGGGAACTGCTTGGGCATAATCACTATCTTTCTCAAAGAAGATAGCGGCATCAAACCCGGGACGGTTCAGTTTGTCCTAATAGACGCTCGAGGTCGTCCGCCTGGACTCTCGAATGTGCCACGAGAACGTGCGGCAAGTCTTCAGGATCGTACACGTAGTTCACGACTGTGGCGCTCTCGATTGCCGCCTCGAACCCTCGGTCTGATTCCAGATCGAGGACATCGACCCATCCCTTTTCTTCGCCCTAGACACGCAGGTCCACCTTGGAGATCAAGTGAGCCCGTCTGACGTTCATCGCGCGCAGACTCAACTACACCGGCAGAAATGTAATTGCGACCTTGACCGTACATTTGACGCCTCTCGCAGGCACAGACCCCTGGATTCCAACTGTCTCGCGACTTCGTTTCGTTACCTCATGCAACAATTGGGCAAATAATTCAAAGTAAGGCGGAGATGAGCACGACACCCCCAAGCACTGACACTTCAAACCGAGGCTCCTCACGAGGAGCAACCCAACAACAACCGGAGGCCGGTTGCTCTGGAATTATTGACGCATGATCACCACTCGCTTTGTCGTTGTGAGCAAAGACACGTGGCCAATCAAGACAGCCGGTACGTTCACTTTGATCGTCGAATCGTGGGATGACTTCCACTACAAGACCAGCTACATGCTCCATTACGGCACCGGAGATACGACAACTGAGATCGGCTCCGTCAAGATCGCGGCTCGAGGAATGAGGGAGGGAGACCCTCACACAAAGTTGCCGAGCACCTTCAGGCAGCTCACCCGCGAGTTCTACTCTCTCGGACAGGACCGCGAATACTACGTAGCGCTCGCTAACCTTCCGAACGACATCGGCCGCCCAGCCCTTCGCGCGCTCCGAGACGTGGCTGAAAACCCTTCCATCTTCGAAGATGTGCAGGACGAGCCCGCTCTCGCAACCTCGCTTCTCCGTTCAGTCCCGAAACAAACTGTGGCCGTCCAATTCAATCGAATCATTGACGGGCGTGCACCCCTGACACCGTACCGGTTCAGCTACTCGCGCTCGTCCGGCTCGACCGCTCCGCCTCTCAGGCTCGAGTTCGGAGTTCAACTCGACGTCATGCCACCGACGAATGTGCATGTTCTCATCGGCGCTAACGGTGTGGGCAAGTCAAGCTTGCTTCGCGATTTCGTCCAGGCGGCCAGCCGTTCAATAGGGGCGTCCGGTACATTCCGGGACCAGATGCCGGCCGACTTTTTGGCCGGCACGCAAGATGTTCCGTTTGCAAACGTCGTGCACGTAGCCTTCTCTGCGTTTGACCGCGACAATGGGGAGCCACTCGGTAACGACGTTGATGTTCATGCTGTTGGCTTGTCGAGCGGGGCTGATGTCCCGCTCCACACCCAGTTCGCCGAGAGCCTCCGCGTCTGCTCAAAAGGCCCGCGACGCGACCGATGGCTTGCGGCCGTTGGGACGCTCGCAGCAGCGGATGGGATCCTTGCCGATGCAGACCTGGACTATCTCATCACCTCTGATGATGCTGAAGCGGCCTTCGCCGCCATGAGTTCAGGGCACAAGATCGTCCTCTTGACGGTGACGCGCCTTGTAGAGCTTGTTGAAGAGCGTTCCCTTATACTGGTTGACGAGCCCGAGACACACCTACATCCGCCACTGCTGTCGGCATTGACCCGAGCTGTCTCCGACCTCGTGATTGACCGCAACGGTGTCGCAATTATTGCGACGCATTCACCTGTCGTGCTGCAGGAGGTACCGCGCTCATGCATCTGGATGCTCCAACGCAGCGGGGATGATCTTCGTGCCTCGCGGCTTAGCACGGAGACGTTCGGTGAGTCGGTCTCCCGACTTACTTCTGAAGTCTTTCATCTTGACGCCAATCGGACCGGATACAACCAGGTGCTCCGCTCGCTACTCAATCAGAACAATAGCTCGGCGAACCGGGTCATGGACGCCCTTGGAGGGCATCTGGGTAGTGAGGGACGCTTCGTTTTGAGCGCTCTTGAATACCACCAGGGCGAAGACCATGTATAGCTTGAATCCTCCGTCATTCACCGCGGCGGATGCTTACTCAGCCGCGGTGGGAACAATTCAGAAAAAGGTGGATCGCACACCCTATTTTGCGGCAGCACCGACTGTCCAGAAGAAGTGCGATGCCTTCGAACTCCTCGCTAGGGACGGTCAGTTTGACCTCGCAGAGAGCAGCGAATTCGACATCGCGGGGCTCCTTGGCAAGGCAATGGTCGAGCTTTACGACAACCAATTCAGTCGCAATGAAGGCACGAAAGCGATCCGCAATGGCATCAAAAACGCAGCAAAGAATGCGCTTTGCCCCTATTGCGGCGAGGGTTACGCATCAGAACTAGATCATTACCTACCGAAGAACAAGTTTGCTGGGACGACTGTGCATCCAGCGAACTTGGTGCCGGCCTGTGGCGACTGCAACTTCGAAAAGCTTGCGTACAAGCCCGGCCGTGATAAGCCTGCGGTACTCCACCCCTACTTCGATACTGCCTTCGACGTTCCATGGTTGACCGCCTCTGTCGTCGGCGGTCTGCTCGGGACACCAGTCGTTGACTTCAAGGTGGGACTCTCCCAGCCACACCCAGAGCTTGAGGCCCGGCTGAACCAGCACATGACTGTTTTCAAGCTCTGGAAAAGGTTCGGGATATGGGCCGCTCAATCGCTGGATAATTTCGAAACGCTGCTGAGGAGCGACTATGGGCAATCCATGACGCGGGAGCGAGCCCGCGAACACCTTCGGCTAACCGCGATACAACAGTCCGGCGGCCGCGTGAACTCCTGGGAAGGAGCAACGCACACAGCCATGTTCGAGAGCGACTGGTATCTCGACAGCTACCTGAAACTGGTGTGACGCACTCGACTTGATGAAAAATTCAGTTTTGTCTGGCCCCTTGGGCTGGCATCAAGATGCCGCCGAGCAGTGAAGTTCTACTCGGCCAAGGTCATCCTGGCAAGACCTGCCCTAGGACGATACCCTTCATTGCGCACAGGCGTGTCTCGGCGGAGTGGTCGAACGCCCTCGATTGGTTCCAGCAGGCAGTTCGGGAGGTTGAGCTCGCCCGATGCGCCATGTGCCCGAAGAACCGGACAGCGTGCGGTAGTTTCGTCGTCGGCGGCAGCAAGTTCTACCGGTACGTTACAAGATCAAAATAGGCCGTATCCGAATTCCAGGCGATCGGATGCAGCAGCGTCCCCACAGAAGGGTTGAGCGCGCTGTACATCATCCCATCGCCGGCGTAGATCCCAACATGGCCCCAGGCGTCCGGCCCCTTCGCGTTCTGCACCACCAAGTCTCCTGGCTGCGGATCGTCCGTCCGCTTACCGACCCTCCATTGCTCCACCCTCGGGAGGTTGATTCCGGCTTGCCGGTAGATCCACTGGACAAAGCCAGAGCAGTCCCACGCCTTGAAGGCCGTCCCGCCCCACACATAGGACCCGCCGAGGCCGGCTTGGGTAAACCGCAGGATATCCTTTCGGATTTGGCTTAGGTCAGCCGACGGCGCTGTCGGCGCTGAGACGGGCGGCGTATCCACGCAAGGAGCAGGTGCCGTCCCGCCGTCGAGCGCATCAACGATGGCCGATGCGTCCGGCTCCCATCGCGCGTACAGCTCAGGAAACGCCGAGACCTGGACAGCCTGGGCAGCCTGGCCTTTGGTCATGGATTGCCATCCGGGAATATCCAGCAGCCCGCGCGGGCTGCCCTGATTAGGACCGGCCGGTCCGCCATAGAAGGCCCGTACGTTAAAGATCGGATCCATCAGCTCTTCGACGCTCCCCCAGCCGGCAGCCGGACGTTGCTGAGCGCTGCCAAGTGAATCGTGGTCGCTTCCAACGCCGTCGTGCGGGAAGTTTAGTGATTCGGGCACGTTCACGTTGGCGAGCATTCTGAGACTGGATTCCTGCAGAGCCATCATAATTGCGATGATCTGGCCATCTCGTGGCACGCCCAGCTGCTTGCCGACTGAAACATAACCCTTTGCAAGATCCATTTGCCGAGCTGTCAGGTTGACCGGCACCTGGCTGCGAGCGCCGATGTCCAAGCCACCACCCTCGTTGGCGCCTGGCTGACGGCTCCAACCGGCGGAGGAGCATATCGAGCCCGTGCTCATCGCGTTTGCACCGAGCACCGCAACAGCCGCGCAGAGCGCAAAGGCGCCCGCTAGGATCGCCGTCGTAGCCGCGGCAACCAAAGCCCGCACGATCGTGCGACGCCTTGCCACTGCGGCAAGCACCGCCGGAGCCACCATTAGTAGACGATCCTGTTCGGCGCGGCATAAAAGCCGACCATGACGCAATGGTCCGCCGGTGCCGTCGAAGCTGGCGGACAGTTGACCATGACGCTGACTGGGGCCGCATACGTGTTGCGGACTGAAATTGACTGGTCCAAGACGCGGAGAGAGACGGTGCACACGTGGAGTCCCGCCCACGGTGCCGGTCGCTCTCGCACCTTCGCAAGCTCGCTGTCACACATTATGGATTCCACCGTTGCCGAACGGACCGCCTGCTGCCCGGCCAGATACTGATAGGTTCCGGCATTGATCCCAGTCGCCTCGAACTCCTGGACGAACACAGCCAGAGGATTGGACCCGTCCGGGAGCACATGCCACCAGTTGCGGAGCCCGGAGTACACCTCGGAGTACGACGCCTTCCGCGTGTCCCATGTGTAAATCGCTGTGGCCGCCGCCGAAGCCAGCTTGCGGAAGTCGGCCGTGCGAGGCACACCATAGGTGGCGGGTCCTGCGACGGCGGGAGGCGTCGTCGAAGTCTTCGACTGCGGCCCACCGGAGGGAGCCGCCGACACTTGGGGAGCCGGCCCCCTCGACCTCGCTGGACCCGGCTCAGGCGCGGGCCCCGGCGTCGGCCGTGTCAGAGCGAACAACACGGTCGCCACACTGACAACCACGAACGCTACGAACAACCATCGCCGTCGGCGGCTCAAGACAAGCAATGCGTTTCTCCGGGTCAACGACATTCCAGCCTCCTCGCCAGTTCATTGCAAATGAGCGGCTGAGGACATGACTTAGCGTGCAGGTCGCCTTGCACTCTGGAGAATCCGCCAGGCCGTTTGATACAGACGCCGGGCGAATCCAATCTGCACGGCAACATAGCGCTCCGTAACGCCGAGTTCAGCGGCCAACGACGCCAATGCCCTGGCGCGGTCCGGCCCGCTAACACCCGTACGAACGATGGTTTCCGCAGTTCGACGGAGTACCGGCGTGGGCAGGCATTCTGCCGCACGCTGGCACACGTCCCCGATGTTGCGGATCTCCCGCGGCTCAACTTCCAGCGCGCTTTGAACAGTCCTTGCCGTCTGGCGCACCACCGTCGCCGCATGCCAGCGGCGCCGGTCCTGCGGCGAAGGCGGACCGTACTGGCGTGGCCCGGTCAGGCTGTCAACGGCAAGTTCCCAAACGCCGTCCGGCACACTTGCCCCGGTCAGTTGGATAATTTTTCGCGCCCATTCCTGATCGATGATTTTCTCAGCGCTGCGATCCGCACCGCCGATAACCAGCATCGCCAGAGCATCGAGCGACGCCGATCCGTCCGGATCCCCGGCTTCGATCAACAGCGGCAGCGTCGGATGGCTCAGCTCCCGGCGGATGTGCGCGGCGCACACGTTGGTGCACACTCCTTGGACCCAGGCACCGAACGGGACTCCCGGAAGCTGGCGATATTGTCCTCGGTTCACTCCATCCCACACTGCAACCCGGATGTCCTGCATAACGTCGTCCACGTCGCAGGCTCTGCCGAGCCGGGAAAGATGCGAAACGACATATCGGCGCACACCGTCAACGGCGACCATGATCTGATCCACCGGGACTGCCAGCACCGCCGGCGCTGGTGGTCTGCGCAGGGAAACATCAACGGTAACTGTATTTGGTTCGTCATGTTGGGCCTGATTTGCTCTGGCTTCGACTCGCATTGGTCTTCACCGCTTCGACTAAACGCTTCCGATAAGTCCGGTGGCGGCATGCCCGACACCTCAAGAATGGCCGCTAAACAGGGCCGACCACGAATGCAATAAGGCTATGCAAACTATTCTCAAGGATAGTTAAAGTATCGTCAAGACGACGAGTCTTACTTTTCTTCCAACTGTGGATGAGAATGGTTCCATGCCAAGGATTACGCAGCCTCACGACGACGCCTGGTCGGCCGACGTCGAAGCCGCCGTCGCGACCTTTGGCAACCGTTCACGGAACGAGATCCTCCGCTACCTCTCGGCGCACGGCCCAGCTTCCCGCGGGGACATTGCGGCATCAGTCAGCGCCGGCGAACCAAGCGTGGCCAAGCACCTGCTGGCATTGGAGGAAACGGGCGCCATCGTAGTCGACGTGGAACCGGGCCGTCGCCACGGCCGCTCGCCGCGCTATTCAGCCAACCCGGGACGGATCAAGGAACTACTGGCGGCTCATCTTGAATATCTTCTGGAGGGCTAGCCGCCGCCCGCTCCCCTCCCGGATGCCGGCCGATATCCTTGTTGAGATACTCAGAGATGGCCTGCAGAGTCTCTGGTGACACATCCCCAAGGGTTCGTGCGGCGAAGGTCTTCACGCGGGCCGCGCGAAGGGACTTGACGAACTCAAGCTGCGAATCGATGCGCTCAGGCAGGGCAGCATCATCGCCAGCCAGATAGGACGGGTCGACCTTAAAGATGTCGCAGAGGCCAGCGAGCAACACAGGATCGCTGACCAGGCGCCCAGTCCCCTCTTTCATGTAGAACCAGCGTGCGCGCGACAGTTTGATTCCCCTGCCGGCAAGGTCCGCTTGAACTTCTCTGAACGTGACCGGCTTCCCTCGCTCGGCTACGACAACGTCGAGGAGGAGATTCAGGCGACGGGCAAGCTGGGCCTGAGGCGACAGCCCCTCACCATGCCCTGCCTCGTCAATCCGCATAACCGCCCCTTGATCAGCCACGTAAACGCCGGCGGCCCCGCAGACCGCGTGGGCCACCCTACCGCCCAGTATTCCGCGAGTCTTACGAGTCGGCAATCAGCAGCCCGTGCCTTGGAAGATTCATGGGCAGAAACTAGACCTTCCATCATGACCTCAGTAGGGGTAACCTGCTCCTGTAGACCCGTCTACAGCAACGCACTCACTTCATTCCTTAGGTTCCGGTCTCCATGTCGAACATCCTGATGAACCGAACGCGAAGCCAAATTGTCCGCTTCTTACTCAAGAACGGCCCGTCAACGTGCAGCGAAATCGGAGCCGGGCTCCAGGCATCGCCGTCGACCATCCGCAGGCAGCTCAACGTCCTTGGAAACGCCGGTCTCGTCCAACGAGCCACGAGCCAGTTCACGGCGTCACCGGAACAAGTGCAGCGCCAGACCGATGACTTTGCAGCGACTTTCCACTGCCCGGTCATGCAGCAGGATGGCCTTGCTCCAATGAACTAGGGCAGGACTCAGCATCAAGCCCCTGTCGCAGCAAAATCCCGAAAGGACCGAAGAAGGCATGAAACTCGAATTCTTCGAACCGGCCGAGGCCGCCTCGGTCCTCAAGTGCTCCGAAGCCTGGCTCCGTGACGGGGCCGCCAAGGGAGAGTTTCCGCATTCTGTCTGGGGCAAAGGAAAGATCGTCTTTACGTCTGTCCACTTGAAGGAGATCGCCCAGCTGCGCGAAGTCCGGTCAACGAGTACGTCCCCCGCCTCCGTCCGAATGATCGGCACCCGGGCCCAGGCGCGACAGAAATACTCATAGTGTGAGCGAGCGCCGCCGCTAACCACGCCAGACGACGGCGGACCGCTCAACGGCGTCCGCGGCATCTTGAAGTGCTTGAGGCATCAGGTGGCCGTACACCTCCTCCGTCGTACGCGTGGAGGCGTGCCCCAGTCGCCTGGACACCGTGAACAAGGAAACTCCGTCCTGGATCAGCCAGGATGCGTGGGTATGGCGCAAATCGTGAATCCGGGGCGACTTGGTCAGCCCACGGGCTTGGGCGGCCTTGACTGCGGGAACCCAATAGTGATGCCAATACAGCTTGTGAATGATCCGCTCACCCTTAGGGGTGGTGAACAAGAGATCCGAACCGGGCCTGCTGGCCACCAAGGGAATGAGCACCTCCACCAAATGAGGGTTCAGGGAAACCGTCCTCTTGCCGGCGCCCGTCTTGGTGGCACCGATGTAGTACTCGGAATCAGTACCGCGCTTCCACGCCTTGTTGATCCGAATAGTTGCCGGCTTGGACATCAGATCCACATCTGCAACGGTCACGGCAGTCGCCTCGCCAAAGCGCGTGCCGGTCATGACCAGGAACTCGGTGAAAGCCCTGTACCGGTCCCCCATCGACTCAAGGATCATTCCAAATTCGGCGTGCGTCAGGAACCGGGCTTCATCCTCTGCCTTCTCACCTGACGGAAGCTTTACGCCGCGGCAAGGATTGTCCTTCCGGTAGCGGAGCATAACCGCTGTCTCCATGGCCGCAAAGATCAGGCCATGGTTGTTCTTGATGGTCTTCGGAGATCGACCCTTCTTCTGCATCGTCTTGATCCAGTAGGTCAGGTGCCGGTAGTCGAGCTTGTCGACAGGTATGTGTCCGATGACGTCAGCGATGTGGAGCTTCAACATCGTCTGGTACGTGTGGACAGTCCCGACGGACGGGCGGACCAGAAGGTCGATGTGTTCCTGGATCACCGCAGCAACCGTGGGCTTCTTGGTCTGGTTCTTGACCATCGCATGCTGTGCGATTTCGAAGGACTGATTGTTCGCGTCAAGGAGGCGTTTCAGCGTCTGGGCTTCGGCTGACGTGGCGAGGGTGATCCCCTCTTGCTTCTTCGTTTCGGGGTTACGCCAGCGGACCGTGAACGACGTGGATCCGTCCGATTTTTTCCGTTCCCAAATGCTGGCCATGCCTAAAATTCTAGGCTTCGTGTGCACAAAAAACGAGATTTTGTGCACACCACGGGGGTCAAAACCCCGCTGACCTGCGGAAACACTGTGCCCGAGGTGGGACTCGAACCCACACACCTTTCGATACCGCATTTTGAGTGCGGCGCGTCTGCCAATTCCGCCACTCGGGCGCGGATTACACGGGAGTAACAATCTTAGGCTCACGGCTGTGTTGTGAGCAACGCGATCGCTTCCAGTGCGCGAAATTACTCTACATGCAGATAGGCTGAATTCCAGAATCGCGCCAGTGAAGCCGCAACGAACCCAAGCAGTTCCAAGTACAACAGCGGGCACAACTAAGATGGACTAGTTCCCGCCGTACCTTTCAAGGAGTTCCCGTGTCAGAACAGACGGAGTCAAACCCCAACAGCCAGCCGGCGCGACGCGTTATTGTCGCCGAGGACGAGACCCTTATCCGCCTGGACATCATCGAAATCCTCCGTGGCGAGGGCTATGACGTCATCGGCGAAGCGGACAACGGCGAGAAGGCCGTCCAGCTTGCCGAGGAACTCAAGCCCGACCTCGTCCTGATGGACGTCAAGATGCCGGTCATGGACGGCATCTCGGCCGCCGAGAAAATCGTGAAGGCCCGCATCGCCCCCGTAGTGCTCCTCACGGCCTTCAGCCAGAAGGAACTCGTGGAGCGTGCCCGCGACGCCGGCGCCATGGCCTACGTGGTCAAGCCCTTCACTCCCGCGGACCTGATCCCCGCACTGGAGATCGCACTGTCCCGCCACGAGGAGATCAAGGCCCTCGAAAACGAGGTCTCCGACCTCCAGGAGCAGTTCGCCACCCGTAAGCTCGTAGAACGCGCCAAGAGCCTCCTGACCACCAAGATGGGCCTCACCGAACCCGAGGCCTTCCGCTGGATCCAGAAGACCTCCATGGACCGCCGCCTCAGCATGCGCGAGGTCGCCGAAACCATCATCAACCAGGTCAACTAACCTCCGCAGCCCGGTAGGTAACGCCCGACGGCGGCCCGCCGGGCTCCTGCCACCGGCAGGCCGCGGGTCTAAGACAAATCAAGACAAAAAAGGGAGGATCCCCGCCAACCGGCGGAGATCCTCCCTTTTGTTCTGCGTGCGGCTTTCGCCGCACGCAGGTGACGTACTAGGCCTTCTTCTTCTTTTCCGGCCAGGGTCCGAGCTTTTCCTTGTTGCTGGTAGCTTCGCCAGCGAAGGTGGAGTCGGCGAGGTCGCCCACCTTGTGCACCTTCAGCGAGTTGGTCGAACCGGCTTTTCCGGGAGGGGAACCGGCAGCGATAACCACCAGGTCACCGTCCTCCACCAGGTTCAGTTCCAGCAGGCTGCGGTCCACCTGGGCCGTCATTTCGTCGGTGTGGTCCACCATGGGAACCAGGACCGGCTGGATGCCCCAGGTCAGCGCAAGCTGGTTCCACACGTGCTCCACCGGAGTGAACGCGAAGACCGGCTTGACCGGACGCAGGCGGGACAGGCGGCGTGCGGAGTCGCCGGACTGGGTGAAAGCACAGATGTACTTTGCGTCCAGCTGGTCGGCGATTTCGACGGCGGCACGGGTGATCGCGCCGCCGCGGGTCTTGGGCTTGGTGCCCAGCGGGGGGACGCGCTCGAGTCCGTGGACCTCGGTGGATTCGATGATCCGTGCCATGACCTTGACGGTTTCGATCGGGTACTTGCCCACGCTCGTCTCGCCGGAGAGCATCACTGCATCGGCGCCGTCGAGCACTGCGTTGGCGCAGTCCGAAGCCTCTGCACGGGTGGGGCGCGGGTTGTCGATCATGGACTCGAGCACCTGGGTGGCCACGATGACGGGCTTCGCCCAGCGGCGGGCCAGTTCGATGGCGCGCTTCTGGACGATCGGCACCTCTTCGAGCGGGAGCTCCACGCCGAGGTCGCCACGGGCCACCATGATGGCGTCGAACGCGTCGATGATCTCGTGCAGCTGGTCGACAGCCTGCGGCTTCTCGATCTTGGCGATGACCGGAACGCGGCGTCCCTCTTCGTCCATGATTTCGTGGACGCGCTTGATGTCCGAGGCGTCGCGGACGAAGGACAGGGCAACCATGTCCACACCGCGGCGCATGGCCCAGCGCAGATCGTCCTCGTCCTTTTCGCTCAGCGCGGGAACGTTAACGGCAACACCGGGCAGGTTGATGCCCTTGTTGTTGGAAACGAAGCCGCCGACGGTCACCTGGGCGACCACCTTGACGTCGTCGACCTCGATGGCCCGCAGGGCCACCTTGCCGTCGTCGATCAGCAGGGCGTCGCCGACGTTGACGTCGTCGGTCAGGCTCTTGAGCGTGGTGGAGCAGATGTCCTTGGTGCCGGGAACGTCTTCGGTGGTGATGGTGAAGATGTCGCCAACAGCCAGTTCGTGCGGACCGTCAACAAAGCGGCCAAGACGGATCTTGGGGCCCTGGAGGTCAGCCATGACGGCCACGGGCTTGCCGAGCTGCTTCGATGCCCTGCGGACGTTCTCGTACGTCACGTCATGCACCGAGTAGTCGCCGTGGCTCATGTTCATGCGGGCAACATCCACGCCGGCTTCAACAACTGCGAGGGTGTTCTCGAAGCTGGAAATAGCCGGTCCGAACGTTGCCACGATTTTTGCGCGTCTCATATACCTACCCTATTGGTGTGTTTCTGGATTGGAGTTATACCGCAGGTGAACTTCCGTGGTCCCCCGATTGTGACTGCAGAGTTGTGACTAGAGAACGGCGATCGCCCGGTCGGTCGGGGCAACCGGGGCAGGCAGGATCGTGGTTCCCATCAGGAACTTGTCCACCGCTGCCGCGCAGGCGCGGCCCTCGGCGATGGCCCACACAATAAGCGACTGGCCGCGGCCGGCGTCGCCGGCAACGAACACACCCTCGGTGTTGGTCATGTAGTAACCGTCACGGGCCACGTTGCCGCGCCCGTCGAATTCGGCGTGGACCTGCTCGGTGATGCCGGCAGGCTCCGCACCGGTGAAGCCCAGGGACAGGAACACCAGGTCCGCAGGAATGATCCGCTCGGTGCCGGCCTTCGGGAGGCGCTTGCCGTCCACGAACTCGGTCTCGGCAACCTTCACGCCGGTGAGCTTGCCGTTTTCGCCGACGAACTCCACCGTGGAAGCCAGGTACGTACGCTCGCCGCCCTCTTCGTGCGCACTCGCAACCTCAAAGAGGGTGGGGAACGTGGGCCAGGGCTGGTTCGGCATGCGCTCCACGGACGGCTGCTTGCCGATCGCCAGCGTTGTCACGGAGGCGGCACCGTGGCGGTGGGCGGTACCGAGGCAGTCAGCACCGGTGTCGCCGCCGCCCAGGATCACCACGTGCTTGCCCTTGGCGTGGATCTGGTTTTCGACCTGCTCCCCTGCCACCACGCGGTTGGCCGGGACAAGGTAATCCATGGCGTAGTGCACGCCTTCAAGCTCGCGGCCCGGGATGGGCAGGTTGCGCGGCACGGTGGCGCCCGTGGCAACCACCACGGCATCGTACCGGCGGCGGAGCTGCTCCCAGGTCACGTCGGTACCGACTGCGACTCCGGTCCGGAAGCGGGTGCCTTCGGCCTTCATCTGCTCGAGGCGGCGGTCAACCTGTTCCTTCTCCATCTTGAAGTCGGGGATGCCGTACCGCAGCAGGCCGCCGATCTTGTCGTCGCGCTCGTAGACGGCAACAGTGTGGCCCACGCGGGTCAGCTGCTGCGCCACGGCGAGTCCGGCGGGGCCGGAACCGACGACGGCGACCGTCTTGCCCGTCAGGCGGGTCGGCGGCAGCGGGTTGACCCAGCCGTTGTCGAAGGCTTCATCGATGATGGAGACCTCGACCTGCTTGATGGTCACGGCAGGCTGGTTGATCCCCAGCACGCAGGACGCTTCGCAGGGAGCCGGGCACAGGCGGCCGGTGAATTCGGGGAAGTTATTGGTGGCGTGCAGCCGCTCAATCGCTTCCTCGCCCTTGTCCCGCCACACGAGGTCGTTCCACTCGGGAATCAGGTTGCCCAGCGGGCAGCCCTGGTGGCAGAACGGCACGCCGCAGTCCATGCAGCGGCCGGCCTGGCTCTTCAGGACACCCTTTTCCTGGGCCTCGTACACTTCTTTCCAGTCCATGATCCGGACGGGAACGGGACGGCGCGGCTGGGTTTCACGCTGACGTACTTTAAGAAATCCGCGTGGGTCAGCCACCGGTCACCTCCAGGATTCGAGACCATACTTCTTCGCCATCGGGGTCTAGGCCCTCTTCGATCGCGTCGAGACGTGTCTGCAATACGGCCGCGTAGTCGCGCGGCAGGACTTTAGTAATGCGGGCTGCGGTGTCATCGAAGTTCTCCAGCAGCCGCTGCGCGTGCAGGGATTCGGTTTCCTCGACGTGCTTGACCAGCAGGCCGTGGACGATGTCGCGGTCCTCGGCGTCCAGTTCGCGCAGCTGCAGTTCGCCGGATTCCAGCGCCTGCTTGTTCACGCGGGTGGTCCGCAGGTCCAGCACGTAGGCCGTTCCGCCGGACATGCCCGCACCGAAGTTGCGGCCGGTGCGTCCGAGGATGAGCGTCTGGCCGCCGGTCATGTACTCGCAGCCGTGGTCGCCGATGCCTTCGACCACCGCGGTGGCGCCGGAGTTGCGGACCAGGAAGCGTTCGCCCACCTGGCCGCGCAGGAACATCTCGCCGCTGGTGGCACCGTAGCCGATCACGTTGCCGGCAATGACGTTGCTCTCGGCCTGGAACACGTTGGTGCGGTCCGGACGGACGATGATGCGGCCGCCGGAGAGGCCCTTGCCCACGTAGTCGTTCGAATCTCCGAACATGCGCAGCGTGATGCCGGCGGGCAGGAAGGCGCCCAGCGACTGGCCGGCGGTGCCGGTCAGCGTGATGTCGATCGTGTCCGTCGCCAGGACATCCGTGCTGAACGTCTTGGTGACGACGTGGCCCAGCATGGTGCCCACGGAGCGGTCCGTGTTGATGACGTCCACGGCGATCTTCACCGGGCTGCGGTCGGTCAGCGCCTCGGCGGCCATGGTGATGAGCCGCTGGTCGAAGTGCTTGTCCAGCTCGTGGTTCTGGCCGGTGAGGTTGCGCAGCGGGGCGTCGTCGTCGAACTCGAGTCCGTGCAGGATCGGGTCCAGGTCCAGCCCTTCGGCCTTCCAGTGGTTGATCGCCTCACGGGTATCCAGCATTTCGGCGTGGCCGATGGCCTCTTCGATGCTGCGGAAACCGAGCTCCGCGAGGATTTCGCGGACTTCCTCGGCCAGGAACTCGAAGAAGTTGACCACGAACTCCGGCTTGCCGCTGAAGCGGGCCCGCAGTTCGGGGTTCTGCGTCGCAACGCCCACCGGGCAGGTGTCCAGGTGGCAGACGCGCATCATGATGCAGCCTTCCACCACCAGCGGTGCCGTGGCGAAGCCGAATTCCTCGCCGCCGAGCAGCGCGGCGATCACGACGTCGCGGCCGGTCTTGAGCTGGCCGTCTACCTGTACCACCACGCGGTCGCGCAGGCCGTTGAGCATCAGGGTCTGCTGGGTCTCTGCGAGACCCAGCTCCCACGGAACACCGGCGTGCTTGAGCGAGTTCAGCGGCGAGGCGCCGGTACCGCCGTCGTGACCGGAAACCAGTACGACGTCGGCCTTGGCCTTGGTGACGCCGGCGGCAACTGTGCCGATGCCCACCTCGGAAACGAGCTTGACGTGCACCCGGGCCGAAGGATTGGCGCGCTTCGCGTCATAGATCAGCTGGGCGAGGTCTTCGATCGAGTAGATGTCGTGGTGCGGGGGCGGGGAAATGAGTCCGACGCCGGGGGTCGAGTGTCGCGTCCGGGCAACCCAGGGGTACACCTTCTGCGCCATCAGCTGGCCGCCTTCGCCGGGCTTGGCACCCTGCGCCATCTTGATCTGGATGTCGTCGGCGTTGCTCAGGTACAGGCTCGTGACGCCGAAGCGGCCCGAGGCGATCTGCTTCACAGCCGAGCGGCGCTCGGGGTCCAGCAGGCGGTCCACATCCTCGCCGCCTTCACCGGTGTTGGACTTGCCGCCCAGCCGGTTCATGGCGATCGCCAGGGTCTCGTGGGCTTCCTTGGAGATGGACCCGTAGCTCATGGCGCCCGTGGAGAAGCGCTTGACGATGCTGGAGACAGGCTCCACTTCCTCAAGCGGCACCGCCGGACGCGCATCGGTCTTGAACTTCAAAAGGCCGCGGAGGGTCATGAGGTTCTCGGACTGGTCGTCCACACCGCGGGTGTAGGACTTGAAGATGTCGTAGCGGCGTTCACGCGTGGCGTGCTGCAGCCGGAAGACCGTCTCCGGGTTGAACAGGTGCGGTTCGCCGTCGCGGCGCCACTGGTACTCGCCGCCGCCGAGCAACGGACGGTGCGGCTGCTCGATGCCGCCTTCCGGGTAGGCCATCTGGTGCCGGGCGGACACTTCAGCCGCGATGACGTCGAGTCCGACGCCGCCGAGCTGGGAGTGGGTGCCGGCAAAGAATTCGTCCACCAGTTCCTGGCCGAGGCCAAGGGCTTCGAACGTCTGCGCACCGGTGTAGGAGGCAACCGTGGAGATGCCCATCTTGGACATGATCTTCAGGACGCCCTTGCCGAGGCCCTTGATCAGGTTGTAGACGCCGTCCTGCGGAGTCACGCCAACAACGTCACCGGTGCTGATGAGCTGTTCCACGGATTCCATGGCCAGGTACGGGTTCACGGCGGAGGCGCCGTAGCCGATCAGGACGGCCACGTGGTGCGTCTCGCGGACGTCGCCGGCTTCAACCACCAGGGCGGTCTTGGTCCGGTTGGCGCTGCGCAGCAGGTGGTGGTGCACTGCGCTGACCAGCAGCAGCGACGGGATGGGCGCCCACTGGGCGTTCGAGTCGCGGTCCGAGAGCACCACATACTGCACGCCGCGGTTGATGGCGCCGGAAACCTGCTCGCAGATTTCGGTCAGGCGGGCACGCAGGGCGTTTTCGCCGCCTTCGGGGCGGTACAGGCCGCGGACCTTCATGGCGATCCTGTCGCCGTCCGGGCTTTCGATGTTGGCGATCTTGGCGAGCTGGTCGTTGTTGATCACCGGGAACGGAAGCGAAACCTGCGGCTGCCGGACCTGCTTGGTGTCCAGCAGGTTGCCGTTCGGGCCGATAGCGCACATCAGCGACGTGACCAGCTCTTCGCGGATGGCGTCCAGCGGCGGGTTGGTCACCTGCGCGAAGGACTGCACGAAGTAGTCGAAGAGGAGCCGCGGGCGCTTGGACAGCACGGCCACCGGGGTGTCGGAACCCATGGCACCCAGGGGCTCGGCACCGGTGCGGGCCATCGGACCCAGCAGGATCTTCAGTTCCTCGGTGGTGTAGCCGAAGGTCCGCTGGCGGATGTTCACGGACGCGGCCGTGTGCACCACGTGCTCGCGTTCCGGCAGCTCGTCGAGGTCGATCAGGTTGTCCTTGACCCACTCCGCCCACGGGTTGGCGGCGGCGACTTCGGCTTTGACCTCTTCATCGTCGATGATCCGGCCGGCTTCGGTGTCCACCAGGAACATCTTGCCGGGCGAGACACGCCCCTTTTTGACCACCTTGGAAGGTTCGACGTCGATGACGCCCACCTCGGAAGCGAAAACCACCAGGCCGTCTTCGGTGATCCAGTAGCGGCCGGGGCGGAGGCCGTTGCGGTCAAGCGTTGCGCCCACCAGGCTGCCGTCGGTGAACGAGACGGCAGCGGGGCCGTCCCACGGTTCCATCAGCAGGGAGTGGTACTCGTAAAACGCCTTGCGGGCCGGATCCATCGTGGCGTGGTTTTCCCAGGCCTCGGGGATCATCATCATGATCGAGTGCGTGATGGGGCGTCCCGAGAGCCAGAGCAGCTCGGCCACTTCATCGAACGACGCCGAGTCGGAGGCGCCCGGCGTGCAGATGGGGTACAGCTCTTCAGGGGAATCGCCCAGCAGCGGGTTGGCCAGCTGGGACTGGCGCGCACGCATCCAGTTCCGGTTGCCCTTGACGGTGTTGATTTCACCGTTGTGGGCGATGGTGCGGAACGGCTGGGCCAGCGGCCAGGACGGGAACGTGTTGGTGGAGAAGCGCGAGTGGACGATCGCGAGCTTGGTCTTGAACCGCTTGTCCGAAAGGTCCGGGTAGAACGGCTCCAGCTGGGCCGTGGTCAGCATGCCCTTGTAGACGATGGTCCGTGAGGACAGCGACGGGAAGTACACGCCGAACTTGTTCTGGGCGCGCTTGCGGATGCGCCAGGCACGGGAGTCGAGTTCGTTGCGCTCCAGCACTTCCCCGGTGCTGGAGGCAAAGAACGGCTGGGAGAAGTAGGGCATGCAGGCCCGGGCCATGGCACCGACAAGGTCGGCGACGATCGGGACTTCACGCCAGCCCAGGACGGTGAGGCCTTCGTCGGCTGCGAGGCCTTCGATGCCTGCCTTGGCGGCGTCGGCTTCACGCTGCTCGGCCGGCAGGAACGCCGTACCTGCCACGTACTGCCCGGGTGCCGGAAGCTCGAACTCGGTAACGGCGCGGAAGAACTCGTCCGGGATCTGCATGAGCAGCCCGGCGCCGTCGCCCGTTCCTTCGTCGGCGCCCACGGCACCGCGGTGCTCGAGGTTGCGCAACGCAGTCAGGGCGGCATCGACGATGTCGTAGCCCGGCTCACCGCGGAGCGTGGCGATGATCGCCAGGCCGCAGGCGTCCTTCTCCTGCTCCGGGTTGTAGAGACCACTGGCCTCCGGCAGCGCCGCGAACCGTTTGAACGGCGACATGGCGGCGGCCGGCTGGTTCGGCTCGGACCAACTGGGGCTGTGAAGAGTTTGGGTCATGGGAGACGTCCTTCCTCCTGATCGTGCGTATGGAAGGGACAACGTTGGCCCCACTCGCGGTGCCTGTGTGATGGGCACAACAAAGTGTTACTTACTGGAAATTGTAGGTCAGCCCGGCCTGCTGAACTAACAGTTACGCAGGCCCTGACCTGGGCTTGACCCGGCAGCAGCTCTGTGCTGACGGGAAGGGGCCCTGGTGCCACGACGCTGTGGGAACGGGCGGTGCGGGCGGTAGCCCTGCTGCCCGGTTTGCCGGCCCTGACTACTTGGTGCGGTCAGTGTCCGGCGCGGATCCGGAGTCCTGGTGAACGGAGTTTTCAGCTGCCTGCCCGCCCTTTGCGGGCGTGGTGCCGACAGCTGGTTCCTTCACCGCTTCAGTTGGGGCGGAAGTGTGCCCCGGACCGCTTTGGTTATCAGGGAGATTACCACGGGACTCACTATCTGAGACACTCTTGTCCGCATGCCGGATGGTTTTGCCGTCCGCCGGAACAGTCGCCAACTCACCGTCCTCACGGACGCCGGCGTCGCTGTCCTTGTCGGCCGGGACGTGCCCGGCCAGGTACGCGGTGTCCGGCTCGTCGCGCTTGCGGAGCCCCAGCACCACGAACACGATCAGCGCCACGAGGAACACCACGATGCTGGTCCACACGTTGAGGCGGGTGGTGATGCCGAACAGGCTGATCTGTTCTGCGTCGTCGATCCGCATGGCCTCGATCCAGACCCGGCCCAGCGTGTAGTACATGGCATAGAGCCAGAACAGCCGCCCGCGGCGGAAGTTGAACTTCCGGTCCAGCGCCAGCAGGATCACCACGCCCGCGATGTTCCAGAGGGACTCATAGAGGAACGTCGGGTGGAAGAGCGTGTCCGCCGGCATCCCTGCCGGGAAGTTGGCGTTGTCGGCGTCGATCTGGAGGCCCCAGGGAAGCGTGGTGGGTGCGCCGAACAGTTCCTGGTTGAAGTAGTTTCCCCAGCGCCCCACGGCCTGGGCCAGCAGCAGCCCGGGGGCGGCGGCGTCCAGGAAGGCAGTGAGCTTGACGCCCGCACGGCGGCAGCCGATCCACGCGCCCACCGCGCCGAGCAGGACAGCTCCCCAGATCCCCAGGCCGCCGCGCTGGATCTGCGGGATCAGGGACAGGTCACCGGTGCCGTCGAAGCCCGGCCCGAAGTAGGCGTCCGGGGACGAGAACACATGGTAGAGGCGGCCGCCGATGATGCCGAACGGGATGGCCCAGATGGCGATGTCCCACAGGCTGCCCTCCGGAGTGCCGCGCTTGGCCCAGCGGACCGACGTCAGCCACAGGCCAACCACGATTCCGGCCAGGATGCACAGCGCGTACGCGTGAATGCGCAGCGACCCCCACGGCAGCGGGATGTCGAACCCGGACCAGTCCGGGCTCGGAATGCTGGCGGGGAGCATGGCCGCCGCGTGGAGGACAGTCTGCATTGTTTAGGCTTCTTCCCTGGTCAGGCCGGTGCTGAGGTCTTTGGTCAGGGCGGCAACTGCATCCACGCCGCCGTCGCGGATGGCGGCGACGAGCGCCGTACCCACGATCACGCCGTCAGCGTAGGCCGCGATCTCGCGGACCTGGCCGGCGTTGGAGACGCCAAGGCCTACACACACCCGCTCGGCCCCTGCAGCGTGCGCTGCTGCCACGACGCCTTCCGCAGCATCGCTGACGGAGGACCGGGCCCCGGTGACGCCCATGATGGACACGGCGTACACGAAGCCGCGGCTGGCATCCACCGTGCGCTTCATGCGCTCCGGCGAGGACGACGGCGCCACGAGGAACACACGGTCCAGGCCGTACTTGTCCGAGGCGGCCATCCACTCGGAGGCTTCGTCCGGAATCAGGTCGGGGGTGATCAGGCCTGCTCCCCCCGCTTCTGCGAGCCTGCGGGAGAATTCGTCCACGCCCATCCGGACCACCGGGTTCCAGTAGGTCATCACCAGGACGGCGGCGTCGGTCTTGCTGGTGATCCCGCGGACCACGTCAAAGACCTCGCGGACGTGGAAGCCCTTGGCAAGGGCCTCGGTGGTGGCGGCCTGGATGACCTGGCCGTCCATGACGGGGTCGGAGTACGGGATCCCGATCTCGATCAGGTCGGCACCGTTCTCGGCCAGCGCAATGCCGGCCGCGATGGTCTCCTCCACGCTGGGGTAGCCGGCGGGAAGGTAGCCGATGAGGGCGGCGCGCCCTTCAGCGCGTGCCTTGTCAATGGCGGCTGCTGACTTGCTGGTGCTGGTGATGTCCTGAACGCCGGTCACAGCTGTTCCCCTTCTTTGCCGATCTCGGCCTCTACGGAATCCTTGTCCAGCAGGTCGAACCATTCAGCGGCCGTGGCCACGTCCTTGTCGCCGCGGCCGGAGAGGTTCACGATAACGATCTTGCTGTCCGCGGTCTGGCCTTCGGCAGCAGCTTCGGCTGCGAGGCGCTGGCCCACCTTGATGGCGCCGGCCAGGGCATGCGCAGATTCGATCGCCGGGATGATGCCCTCGGTCCGGCACAGGACCCGGAAGGCGTCCATGGCTTCGGCGTCCGTGATGGGCTCGTAGCTGACGCGTCCGATGTCCGCCAGGTAGGCGTGCTCCGGACCGACGCCAGGGTAGTCCAGGCCGGCCGAGATGGAGTGCGACTCGATGGTCTGTCCGTCGTCGTCCTGCATCAGGTAGGAGCGTGCGCCGTGGAGCACGCCCGGCTTGCCCAGGGTGATGGTGGCTGCGTGGCGTCCGGTGTCCACGCCGTCGCCGCCAGCCTCAAAGCCGTAGATCCGGACGGAAGGATCGTCCAGGAAGCCGTGGAAAATGCCGATCGCGTTGGAGCCGCCGCCGATGCAGGCGCAGACCGCATCCGGAAGGCGTCCGGCCTGTTCCAGGATCTGGGCGCGGGCTTCCTCGCCGATGACCTCGTGGAAGTACCGCACCATCGCCGGAAACGGGTGGGCACCCGCAGCCGTGCCGAGCAGGTAGTGGGTGTGGTCAACGTTGGCCACCCAGTCGCGGAGTGCCTCGTTGATGGCGTCCTTGAGGGTCTGCGATCCGCTGGTCACCGGAATGACCGTGGCGCCCAGCAGCTCCATGCGCGCAACGTTCAACGCCTGGCGACGGCAGTCCTCGGCGCCCATGTAGACCACGCACTCGAGGCCCAGCAGGGCAGCGGCCGTCGCACTGGCCACGCCGTGCTGGCCGGCTCCGGTCTCGGCGATCACGCGGGTCTTGCCCATGCGCTTGGCGAGCAGGGCCTGGCCCAGGACGTTGTTGATCTTGTGCGAACCGGTGTGGTTGAGGTCCTCGCGCTTGAGGAACACGCGCACTCCCCCGGCGTGCTCGGCGAAGCGCTTGGCCTCGGTGAGCAGGGACGGGCGGCCGGAGTAGTTCTTGTTCAGGTCCTTGATCTGGGCGACGAAGTCCGGGTCGGCCTTGGCCTTCTCGAAGGTGTCTTCCAGCTCGTCCAGGGCCGCGATGAGGGATTCGGGCATCCAGCGCCCGCCGTAGGAGCCGAAGTACGGGCCCGGGGCGTGGCGCAGGGACCGGTCTCCTTGCAGAAATGCGTCCGCGGTGCCCTCATCAGAGCCGGTTGTTGGCGCGTCGACCATCGGTCTCACCATCCTGTTCCACTGTTCATAAAGAAATTTCGGGTGGCGCACGGCTTCAGCAGGCTGCCGCCGGCGCCCCGGTCATCAGACCCGTGCTGCGATGGCTTCCGCCCCTGCAGCGGTAAATTCGGCAATCCGCTCACGCGGGGTGGCGTCGCTCACGAGCGCTTCGCCCACCAGCACGGCATTGGCGCCGCTCGCGGCGTAATGCCTGACGTCGTCCACGCCGCGGACTCCGGATTCGGCAACAATGACCGCTTCCGGAGGGATGCCGCCGGCGAGGGAGGCAAAGACGGAGCGGTCGACGTCGAGCGTCTTGAGGTTGCGGACGTTCACGCCGATGATCCGGGCGTCCGCCGCGACGGCGCGCTCGATCTCTTCCGCCGTGTGCGTCTCCACCAGCGCGTTCATGCCCAGTTCGCGGGTGAGCTGGCTGAAATCGCGAAGCTCGGCGTCGCTCAGCGATGCAACGATCAGCAGGACCAGGTCCGCGCCGTGCGCGCGGGCTTCCCAGATCTGGTATTCGTCAACCGTGAAGTCCTTGCGCAGCAACGGAACATCCACGGCTTTCCGGACGGCGTCGAGGTCGGCAAGCGACCCGCTGAACCGGCGCTGTTCGGTGAGCACGCTGATGACGGAAGCTCCGCCGTCGGCGTACTGGACCGCGAGGTCAGCTGGATCGGCGATGCTCGCCAGATCGCCCTTGGAGGGGCTGCGCCGCTTGATTTCCGCGATGACCTTCAGCTGGTTCCGTGGCGAGGAATCCCCGCCGAGGGCAGCCCACGCATCGCGCGCGGGAGCTGCCGCCGCGGCACGGTCCTTCAGTTCGGCAAGGGACACCAGGCGCCGGCGGGCCTCCATGTCCTCACGCGCACCGGCATTGATGTCGTCGAGAACAGTCACTGCTAGTGGCCGGAGTTCTTCAGCTTGCTGCCGTCCACGCCGTAGCCGGCCTTGCGCATGATCCAGCCGAGCAGCAGGCCGATGACCATTACAGCGGCGCCGCCAATGAAGATCGGGGTGCTGGCAATGACGAAGGCGATGGCCGCGATGAGCGCGCCCACCAGCATAACGATCACGCACGTCCATGCCGCCGGGCTGTTGCCGTGGCCGAGGTCTGCGCTGTGGTCGACGCCGGTGTAGACGCTTTCGGCAGCAGCGGCTTTGGATGCGGAAACAGTGGCTTTGCTCATGGAAATCTCCTCAGGATGAATACTGCTTACATTCTGCCATTTTTTGGCGGTGCCTTGGACATCGGCGGCTTGGACGGCAGCGGGCCGCCTACGTCGGATCGTCGCCCCGCGACAGCCTGTCCCAGCTGTCGATCTCGTCCGCTGGACCTTCCGGCGTGCCGGCAGCGCCAGCCCGTGCGGCGTCATATTTCGTCCGCGTCTTCCAGTGGCGTCCGGCCGGGATGATGAGCAAGGCTCCCAGCCCCAGCAGGACACCGGCGACGACGGCGAGTGCAGGGAAGGCCGACGCGCTCACCTGGACGCTGCTCCCGGTAATGCCGGTGGCAGCCGCGATCGAACCCTGAGCGGCCGCGAGGGGGTCTGCCATCACCGTGACGGCGGCGGTCACGATGCCAACGGAGGCCAGGAGGATGATCGCGGTAATGATCCAGCGCGCAATCCGGCCCGCGATCGAGGCGGCAAGACCGCCAGCCAACGCCACGAGTGCCAGCGCGGTGACGGTTGTGGCTGCTTTGCTGCCCTGCACCTGGAGGCCGTCCTGGCTGTTGACGGCCCGGCCCAGCTGGGCCGGGTCCAGATGCACGGTCAGCCATGTCTGGGTGGTGGTGCCGAAGACCGCCAGTGCCATGGCGGCAATGATCAGCACCAGCGTGGACTTCCGCGCCCACACCGGAGCGCCGGGCCGCTTGGTTGCCGGCCGGCCGGTCTTGCCAGCCGTGACACCGTCGTCGGTGATGCCGTCTTCCATGACACCCATCAGCTGCCCGCCGCGGCGGGACCGGCGGCATCCCGGCTGGCGGCATCCGGGCTGGCGGCATTCGTGCGCGTATTGTCCGCCGCGTCCGGCACAGACTCGGCCGTGATGTTGTGCAGGGACCCGGCCGTGTGCACGGCGCGCAGCGGCGCGGCAGCCTTGTTGACCGTCTCCAGGGCTTCGGTCGGGTTGACCGAGTCGGCGACGATGCCGCCGCCGGCCTGGACGTAGGCCCGGCCTTCACGGAGCAGCGCGGAACGGATGGCGATGGCCATGTCCATGTCGCCGGCGAAGTCGAGGTAACCCACCACGCCGCCGTAGATGCCGCGGCGGTGCGGTTCCAATTCGTCGAGGAGCCGCAGTGCGCGAGGCTTGGGGGCCCCGGATAGCGTCCCTGCGGGGAAGGTTGCCTTCAGGACGTCGTACGCCTTGGCCGCGGGGGCGAGCTTGCCCACCACGGTGGAAACCAGGTGCATGATGTGGCTGAAGCGCTCCACCTCCATGAACTGGGTGACGTCCACTGTGCCCGCAACGCAGACCTTGGAGAGATCGTTGCGGGACAGGTCCACCAGCATGAGGTGTTCGGCGCGTTCCTTCTGGTCGGCCAGGAGTTCCTCGGCGAAGGCCTTGTCCGCTTCCACGGTCTTCCCCCGGGGACGCGAGCCGGCAATCGGGTGGGTGATGACTTCCTCGCCCGTGACGGTCACGAGGGCTTCCGGGGAGGAGCCGACGATCGAGTACTGCCGGCCGGCGGCGTCTTCGAGGCTGAAGATGTACATGTACGGGCTGGGGTTGGTGTTCCGAAGCACCCGGTAGACATCCAGCGGGTCGGCGCCGCACTCCATTTCGAAGCGGCGGGAAATGACCACCTGGAACACTTCGCCGTCCACGATGGCTTCCTTGCCGCGGTCCAGGGCGGCGAGGTAGTCGGGCTCGTTCCAGCGTTCCTGGACGCTGGAGGCAAAGTCCAGTGCGGCGGGTTCCAGCACGGAAATGGGCTGTTCCACGGGGGTGCTGACCTTGGCAAGGAGGGCCTTGACCCTGGCCACGGCGTCGTGCCATGCCTCGTCCACCCGCTCCGAACTGTTGTCGAAGTTGATGGCGTTGGCGATGAGCAGGACGGTGCCGTCCATGTTGTCGTGCACTGCCATGTCGGTGACCAGGTTCAGGGCCAGTTCCGGCAGTTCCAGGTCGTCTTCGGGCGGGCTGGTGAGTTTCTCCCAGTGCCGCACGGTTTCCCAGCCGAGGAAACCGACCAGGCCCGAAGTGAACGGCGGCAGGCCGTCGAAGCGGTCGGTGCGCAGGGCCTCGACGGTATCCCTGATGGCATCCACCGGGTTCCCGTCCACGGGCACGCCGGCCGGCGGCTCGCCCAGCCAGTGCGCCTGCCCGTCCTTGGTGGTCAGGGTGGCGCGCGACTTGGCGCCGATGAAGGAATAGCGCGACCAGGCGCCGCCCACGGCCGCGGACTCCATCAGGAACGTGCCGGGCTGGCCGTTGGCCAGCTTACGGTAGAGCCCGATGGGCGTCTCGGCGTCGGCCAGTACCTTCAGCCGGACCGGGATGACACGGCTGTGGCTGGCGAGCTCCCGGAATTCCTCGAGGCCCGGGCTGATGATTCCAAGGTCCTGCATGGCTATGGTTTTCCGCCTGTTCTTAAGTGGTGCCTGAATCGTGTGGTGGGGTGCCCGGCGCCTGCGCCGGAGACCTGCCTGGTCGGTGCTAGCCGGCGGTCCCTGCCCTGCTGGCGTCACCGGCAACGACGGCCAGCCCGCGGCCGTCGAAGCAGGTCCGCGTGCCGGTGTGGCAGGCTGCGCCAACCTGGTCGACGCGGACCAGCAGGGCGTCGCCGTCGCAGTCCAGCGCAACGGACTTCACCCATTGCACGTGGCCGGAGGTGTCGCCCTTGCGCCAGTACTCCTGGCGGGAGCGGGAGTAGAAGGTCACCCTCCCGGTGGTCATCGTCCGGCGCAGCGCCTCGTCGTCCATCCAGCCCAGCATGAGCACTTCGTTGGTGTCGAACTGCTGCACGACGGCGGCCACGAGGCCTGCGCTGTCGCGCTTGAGGGCGTCCGCCACTTCAGCGGGAAGGGCGGGCACGGGGGCGGGGGCGGGCTGCTCAGACATCAGACCAAGTCTAGTGCCTCACCGCAGTGTGACGATCAGGGTCAAAATCGGCGGCACTTCCACTGCGCAACTCGCGGCCTCTCGTGCTAGTTTCACAAGTGATGCATTTCGTCGACCCGTCCCGAGAAGTCCTGGCCGAAACCCTGCTGGCGGCCGGTCCTGACTCCCCCACGCTCTGCAGGGGCTGGCGCACACGCGACCTCGCCGCGCACCTCTACCTGCGCGAACGCAAGGCCGGTGTGGGGCTCGGCCTCATTATCAAAAGCCTCGCAAGAGCCTCCGACGAGGCCACTGCGAAGCTGGCCGCCAAACTCAAGACCCCCGAGGACTACACCCGGCTGGTCAACGCCTTCCGTGCCGGTCCCCCGGCCCTGTCGCCGCTGAGGATCAGGGCCCTGGCCGAGAGCTCCAACCTGATCGAGTACTTCGTGCACACCGAGGACGTCCGGCGCGCCGTGGACCGGTGGGCTCCCCGGGCACTGGACGAGGAATACTCCGATGCCCTGTGGGATGAACTCGTCAAGCGGGCAGCCATCCTGTACCGCGGCGTGGACCTGGGCATCGTGCTGGTGCGTCCTTCCGGTCCGCGGCATGTGGCCAAACGTGCTCCCGTATCGGTGGCCATCGTGGGCGAACCGGGCGAACTGCTGATGCACGCCCACGGCCGCACCCGCCATGCGCTGGTGACGTTCGAAGGCCAACCGGACGCCGTCGCGCTCCTGCAGTCAGCCGAAGTCGGACTGTGAAGTCGGGCTGTAGGGACTAGCGGACTTCGAAGCCTGCTTCGCGGATCGCCGTCTTGACCTGCGAAATCATGTCCACCGGCCCAAAGTGGAAGATCGACGCCGCCAGGACGGCGTCCGCACCGGCCGCCACGGCGGGCGGGAAGTGATCGGGCCGGCCGGCACCGCCGGACGCGATGATCGGCACCTTGACCGCCGCACGCACCAGGCGGATGAGTTCGATGTCGAAGCCGTCCTTGGTGCCGTCAGCATCGATGGAGTTGAGCAGGATTTCGCCTACGCCGCGGTCCGCAGCTTCGCGTGCCCACTCGATGGCGTCAATCCCGGTACCCTGCCGGCCGCCGTGCGTGGTGACTTCAAAGCCGGACGCAGTGGGCTCGGAACCGGGGCGGGTGCGCCGGGCATCCAGGGACAGCACCAGGACCTGGGACCCGAAGTGCCGGGTGATTTCGTCGATGACGTCCGGCCGGGCGACGGCGGCAGTGTTGATGGACGCTTTGTCCGCCCCGAAGCGCAGGAGCTTGTCCACCTCGGCCACGCCGCGGACGCCGCCGCCGACGGTGAGCGGGATGAAGACTTCCTCGGCGGTGCGGCGGACCACATCGAAGGTGGTCTCGCGGTTTCCCGATGAGGCCGTCACGTCCAGGAACGTCAGTTCGTCCGCCCCGCCGTTGTCGTAGCGGTGCGCAAGCTCCACGGGGTCGCCGGCGTCCCGGAGGCCCTCGAAGTTGATGCCCTTGACCACGCGGCCGGCGTCAACGTCCAGGCACGGAATTACGCGCACTGCTACAGCCATGATTTCTCCTGGTGATTCGCTGGTGGGAGATGCGGTGCCCGTCCGTTGGAAACGGACCGCACTGTGACGGGCCGGCTCAGATCCGGCAGGCGTGGATGCTGCTGACCAGGATGGCCCGGGCACCCAGGTCGTAGAGCTCGTCCATGATCCTGTTGGTTTCCTTCTTGGGAACCATCGAGCGGACGGCAACCCACTCCGAATCACGCAGCGGCGAGACGGTGGGTGATTCCAGGCCCGGCGTGAGGGCCGCAGCCTGCTCGACGAGTTCCTTGCGGATGTCGTAGTCCATCAGGACGTACTGCCGGGCTACGAGCACGCCCTGCAGGCGGCGGATCAGGACTTCGATTTCCTTGGCCGTGCCGTTTGCGGAGCCTTCCTGGCCGGTGCGGCGGATCAGCACGGCCTCGGACTTCAGGATCGGTTCGCCGAAGATTTCCATTCCGGCGGCCTTGAGCGTGTTCCCGGTTTCGACGACGTCGGCAATCGCGTCCGCGACGCCGAGCCGCACCGACGATTCGACGGCACCGTCCAGGCGGACCACCTTGGCGTTGACGCCGCGCTCGGCGAGGTAGCCGCGCAGGAGGCCGTCATAGCTTGTGGCGAGGCGTTTGCCTTCGAGCTCCTCGACCTTGCTGAAGTCGCCTACCGGGCCGGCGAAGCGGAACGTTGAGGCGGCAAAGCCCAGCGGCAGCAGTTCCTCAGCCTCCACCTCGGCGTCCAGGAGCAGGTCGCGGCCGGTGATGCCGACGTCGAGCGTTCCGCGTCCGACGTAAACGGCGATGTCCCGCGGGCGCAGGAAGAAGAATTCAATGTCGTTGTCCGGGTCCACCATGACCAGCTCGCGGGTATCGCGGCGCTGGCGGTAGCCGGCTTCGGACAGCATGGCCGAAGCCGCTTCGGACAGGGATCCCTTGTTGGGGACGGCAACACGCAGCATGGGGGTCTTTCTGGGGTTAGGAAGTCTTGGTTACAGGCAATCGGCCACGCTCAGCATGGCTACAGATGCTTGTAGACGTCTTCCAGGGTCAGGCCTTTGGCGAGCATCAGAACCTGCAGGTGGTACAGGAGCTGGGAGATCTCCTCGGCGGCGGCCTCATCGGATTCGTATTCGGCAGCCATCCACACTTCGGCGGCTTCCTCCACGACCTTCTTGCCGATGCCGTGGACTCCGGACTCCAATTCTGCGACGGTGCGGGAGCCTGCCGGACGGGTGGCTGCCTTCTCACTCAGTTCTGCGAACAGCGTCTCGAAATTCTTCACGCCCTCCAGCCTACTTGCTCCGGGCCTGACCCCGCCTGTCGGGCCGTTCCATGACGGCGCCGATGTGAGGTAATGCACAGGTCCGGAGCAGGCAGCGGAACGGCTAGCTGTACTGCTTCAGGGTCACCGCAGTGGCCAGCGCGGCGGTGACAGCCTCATGGCCCTTGTCTTCCTTCGAGCCCGGCAGGCCCGCGCGGTCCAGGCCCTGCTGCTCGGTGTCGCAGGTGAGCACGCCGAAGCCAACCGGGACGCCGGTGTTGACGCTGACGTCGGTCAGTCCCATGGTGGCCGCCTCGCAGACGTACTCGAAGTGCGGTGTTCCGCCGCGGATCACGACGCCGAGCGCCACGACGGCGTCGAAGTGCTTGGCGAGCCGGGCTGCTGCCACGGGGAGCTCGAAGCTGCCCGGCACCCGCAGGACGGTGGGCTCGCTGATTCCGGCGTCCTTTGCGGCCCGGAGCGCGCCGTCCAGCAGCCCGTCCATGATCTGGGTGTGCCAGCTCGCGGCCACGATGGCCAGCTTCAGTTGCGACGTCTCCGCCGGGTTAAGGGTGGTGAGGTCAATCTCCGGCGCGCCGTGTCCACTCATCTAAAAGTCTCCTGGTTCGTTCTTTTGGGGTCGGTCTTGGTGCTGAAATCGGTCTTGGTGCTTGAGTCAGTCTTGTTCGTGCTGGTATGGCGCCTGGCCGGCCGACGGCGACGCGGCCACCGGTTCAGCGTCCTGGCTGTCCAGGACGAGCCGGTGGTCCATCCGGTCCTTTTTGGTCTGCAGGTAACGGATGTTCTGCTCGCGCGAGGGCACCTCGGTGGGAACCATTTCGACGACGGTGACGCCGGCGTCCGCCAGCCGGTTCTGCTTGTCCGGGTTGTTGCTCAGCAGGCGCACTTCGTGCAGTCCGAGCTCGGCCAGGATCTGCGCGGCGGCGTTGTAGCAGCGGGCATCGACGGGCAGGCCCAGCTGCTCGTTGGCTTCAACGGTGTCGAAGCCGGCTTCCTGCAGGGCATACGCCTTGATCTTGTTGGCCAGGCCGATGCCGCGGCCTTCCTGTCCGCGCAGGTACAGCAGCGTGCCGCCTTCCTCGCTGATCTTCTCAAGGGCGTACGCCAGCTGTTCGCCGCAGTCGCAGCGGTACGAACCGAAAACGTCGCCGGTGAGGCATTCCGAGTGCAGCCGCACCAGCGGCGCCTTGCCGTCCACGGGCGGAATCGGCGAACTGACGGCGAGGTGCTCGATTCCTGTCACCAGGTCGGTCCAGGCCTGGGCCACGAAGACCCCGAATTCGCTGGGCAGCTGGACCACGGGTCCGCCGCTGACCGGGTGCGGCCGGCGCCCCGCCTTAACGTCTTTTCGTGCCTCTGAAGCCGTCATCGCATCTCCTCGTTCCCTGCCGGCGCTGCCACCGGTCCGCCCGGCTCTGCTGTTTCCAGGTATGCCACCAGATCCTCGATCGAGATCAGCGGGCACCCGTGCTCAGCAGCGAAGCCGCGAAGTCCGTCCAGGCGCATCATTTCTCCGTTGTCGTACACCACCTCGGCGATCACGCCCACCGGCTCCAGGCCGGCAAGCCGGCACAGGTCCACGGCCGCTTCGGTGTGGCCCGGGCGTTCACGCACTCCACCGTTAACGGCCCGCAGCGGGAAAACATGCCCGGGACGGGTGATCGATTCCGGCCGGCTGGCGGGATCTGCCAGTACGCGGGCGGTGAGTGCACGGTCCGTCGCGGAAATTCCCGTGCTGACGCCAAGGGCGGCATCGCAGGACACCGTGTAGGCCGTGCCCTTGGAGTCTTCGTTGACCTCGACCATGGGCGGCAGGAGCAGGGCATCAGCCCGGGCTCCGTCGAGGGGTACGCAGATGACCCCGGAGCTGTAGCGGACGGTCCAGCCCATCAGCTCGGGAGTGGCGTGCTGGGCAGCGAAAATGATGTCGCCTTCATTTTCGCGGTCCTCATTGTCCACCACCAGCACCGGAAGGCCGGCCGCCATGGCGCGGACGGCGTCCTCGATCGGATCAAGGAGCGTGTTGCCTGACAAGACATCCGCAGTGGCACCGGGTCGGGGCGTGTTCTTGAGCTGGCTCACTTGGACTCCCCCGCTCCGGCTGCAGCAGCGGCGGCGTCAGCGCCGGTGGCGGCGCCACCGGCAAAGGCGAGCAGCCGTTCCGTGTATTTGGCCAGGACATCGACTTCGAGGTTCACCTTGCTGCCGGACTTCTTCGCCCCCAGGCCCGTGTCTGCCAGGGTGGTGGGAATAAGGCCCACTTCGAACCACGGGGCAGGTTCCGACGCATCGCTGACGGCAGTGACCGTGAGGGAGACGCCGTCGACGGCGATGGAACCCTTTTCGGCGATGTAGCGGGCAAGGCGCACGGGCACGCCGAACCGCAGGCGGTCCCAGTTGCCCAGTGCTTCGCGCTCGAGGAGCTCGCCCACCCCGTCTACGTGGCCCTGGACAACGTGTCCGTCGAGGCGCCCGCCGGCAGGAACGCAGCGCTCCAGGTTGACGGTGTCGCCCGCCTTCAGCTCGCCGATGGTGCTGCGGACCAGGGTCTCACCCATGACGTCGACGCTGAAGTCCTTGCCGTCGATGTCCGTAGCGGTCAGGCATACTCCGTTGACGGCCACCGAACCTCCCAGGGCCAATCCCTCTGTGCTGGTGGGCGCATGGAGGCGCACCGTGGCACTGACGGCGCCGTCGCGTTCTACGGACAGGACCCTGCCCTGTTCGGCAATAATTCCGGTAAACATCAGTTGCCTCCTGTGGCGGTGCCCGCGCCGGTGCGGTGCGGTAAGGATTCGGGTGAGCTGGTGAGGGATGAAATCAGTTCCGGGGCGGCTGTCTGTTCGGCAGGCGCATGCTGAGTGTGCGCGGATACTGTGTGCGCAGCTACGGTGTCGCCCGGGAAGAGGTGGAGCCGCAGGTCCCGGCCGAGGGTCTGAACGGCTCCCCCTGATGCCTGGTCCCAGTCCCAGGCCTGGGCCTCTGCGAGGGTGCTGATGCCGAGGTCGCCGAGGGCTGCCGTGCCGGACCCGAGGAGGGTGGGCGCGAGGTAGACGATCAGTTCGTCCACGAGTCCGGCGGCGAGGAAGGCGCTCAGGATGCTGGACCCGCCTTCCACCATGACGTGGCGGACCCCGGCGGCGAACAGCCGGGCCAGGGCTTCATGCGGGTCCCGGGTGGGCAGGTGCAGCACGCGGCCGTCATCCCCGTGGATGGCGGCGTCGTAGGGAATTCCCCGGAGGCCCATGACGGCGCGCAGCGGCTGGCTGCCGGCCGGCCGGCCGGACGAATCCCGGGCGGTGAGCCGCGGGTTGTCCACCAGGAGGGTCTGCGTGCCTACCAGGATGGCATCAACCCGGCTGCGGAGTCCGTGGTTGTCGGCGAGGGATTCGGGGCTGGAGATCCACTGGCTGGTGCCGTCAGCCGCCGCGATGCGGCTGTCCAGGGTCTGGGCAATGTGGAGGGTGACGAAGGGGCGCTGGCCGAACACGGCTTCAAACCAGCGGCGGTTCAGCTCGTAGGCGGCGCGGGCGGACAGGCCTGAACGGACGCGGACGCCCGCGGCGCGCAGCGTTGCGGCTCCGCCGGCGGCAGGATCGTGGGGGTCGTCCACGGCGTACACCACTGAAGCGATGCCGGCGTCGATGATTGCCTGGGCGCATGGCCCGGTCCGTCCGCAGTGGTTGCAGGGCTCCAGGGTGACCACCATGGTGGATCCTGCCAGGTCGATGCCCTTCATGCCGGCCTGGGCAATGGCATCGGCCTCCGCGTGCGCCGTACCGGCGCCACGGTGGTAACCGGTCACCAGTTGCCGTCCATCGGATCCGATGACGACGGCGCCCACGAGCGGGTTTGCCCCGCGGGGACCGTGGAGCGCTGCGGCGAGGGCAGCCTCCATGGCGTCGATCTCGGCAGCACTGAACTGGTCCGTAGTCTGCGGCGCTGTTGTCTGCGGCGTCAAAGCGTTCGTCGTTCCTTCCCTCGAAACCGAGTTGGCTCCGGGGGTATACGACAGCGCAATACCGCACCGCCGAAAGGGCAGTGCAGTAACAGCTGTACGTGCTTCTCTCATCCAGACTTTAACTGTCGGTACCGGAATTTCACCGGTTCAACCGTCCGCCGGACCAGTTCCCCAAAAGGATCTGTGCCGGCTCGCGGGTCGCGGACTGTCACCGCCGGTTCGGACTTACACCGACCCCGGAGCACGTAGTGTGTGTTGTTATTCTGTCACAACTGAGTGACTGGTCCGTGTATTCCCGTCAGACTCCGTCATGATTGCGAAACAGAGCCGGAGCCGGCTGAAACCGGGCGCGAGCCGGCTGCCCGAAGGCGGTCAATCGCCGTCGCGGGGTCCTCCGCGCCGTACACCGCGGAGCCTGCAACAAACACATTGGCGCCGGCTTCGGCTGCTCGGACAATGGTCTCCTCGGTGATGCCTCCATCCACCTGCAGCGCCACCCCGGTGCCGGAGCCGTCGATCGCTGCGCGGGCACGCCTGATCTTCGGGAGCGTCAGGTCGAGGAAGGACTGGCCGCCAAAACCGGGTTCCACGGTCATGATCAGCAGGAGGTCCAGTTCCGACAGCATGTCCAGGTAGGGCTCCACCGGCGTCCCGGGGCGCAGCGCCATTCCGGCCTTGGCCCCGCGCGCGCGCAGTTCCCGGGCCAGTTTGATGGGGGCGATCGAGGCTTCAACATGGAACGTTACTGACGCGAGTCCCGCGTCCGCGTAAGCGGGCGCCCAGCGGTCGGCGTCGGCGATCATCAGGTGCGCGTCCAGCGGCACCGGACTCACGGCCTGGATGCGCTGCACCACGGGCAGGCCAAGGGTCAGGTTCGGCACAAAGTGGTTGTCCATGACGTCCACGTGGACGGCATCCGCGTTGCTGATTCTGCGCAGCTCTGCCTCAAGGTTGACGAAGTCGGCGGAGAGAATGCTGGGGTTGATGCAGCACTGAGCCATGTCGGCTCCTTTCACTGAAGGCTGAGGGATCAGGGTTTTTTGTGGATGAGTGCCAGGAACATGGCGTCCGTGCGGTGGACATGCGGCCACAGCTGGGCGGTCAGGTCATGGCCGGCCTCCAGGTGGCCGGACAGGCTCACCTTGTCCAGGGCAGCACCGGCGTCGAGCAGTTCCAGGTCGTCGCGCTTGCGCAGCGCATCGGTTACGACGGCGGTGGTCTCGGCGGGGTGCGGCGAGCAGGTCACGTACGCCACCACGCCGCCGGGCCGGACAGCGTCCAGTGCCGACTTCAGCAGTTCGCGCTGCAGCGGGCCCAGATCCGCGAGGTCCTTGGGCGTGCGTCGCCACCGCGATTCGGGCCTGCGCCGGAGGGCGCCGAGTCCGCTGCAGGGAACGTCGACGAGCACGCGGTCAAAAGTCCCCGCCATTTCAGTACCTACGTCGCGGCCGTCGCCGGTCCGGACATGCCACACCTCGTGCGGGACGGCGGCCAGGGCCTGCCGTACCAGCTTGGCACGGTGCGGGGCGGGTTCGTTGGCCAGCAGGGTGGCACCCTGCTGCCGTGCGAGGGCACCCAGCAGGGCCGCCTTGCCGCCCGGTCCGGCGCAGAGGTCCAGCCATTTTTCGCCGCCTTCGCCGGCGGACTGTGCCTCCGGAGCCGGCGCCAGGTCCACGGCTGCCATGGCGCGGGCAACCAGCTGCGAGCCGACGTCCTGGACCCTGGTGCTGCCTTCCCGCACCGATGCCAGCCGGCCGAGGTCGCCGCCGCTGGACAGGGCCGAGCCCTCCACCAGCTCGCCGGCAGTGGCTCCGCCTTCCAGTGCTTCGTCAAGGCTTCCCAGCCCGGGCAGTGCGACGAGGTTGACCACCGGTGCGGCGTTGTCAGCCTCAAGGAGTTCGTTGATTTCGGTCACCGGGCGTCCGTGTGCCACCAGGGACTGCCGCAGGGCGCGGACAATCCACTCGGGGTGTGCGTAGCGGATGGACGCCACCCGGGTTTCGTCCTGCTCGTCGCTGAGGAGCATCTCCAGCCACTCGTCCAGGGTGTGGGCGGAGACTTTGCGCAGGACGGCATTGATCAGGGCCGACGGGCCGGCCCCGATGACCGCGCGGGCCAGTCCCACGGTCTGGTCCAGGGCTGCGTGGGCGGGTACGCGCATGGCCAGCAGCTGGTGGGCGCCGATCCGAAGGGCGTCCAGGATGGCCGGATCCAGCTGGTCCAGCGGCCGGTCGACGCAGCGGGCCAGGACGGCGTCATAGGTTCCCTGGCCGCGAAGCGCCCCGTAGCTCAGCTCGGTGGCGAACCCGGCGTCACGCTTGTCCAGGCCGTGGTGGCGGATCCGGGCCGGCAGGACCAGGTTTGCATAGGCGTCTTCCGCCGCGACCGCACGCAGCACTTCAAACGCCACCAGCCGGGCCGGGTCGGCACGCCGGGTGCGCTGCGAAGGGGCATTCTCGGTGAAGTTCCGCTTGGGGCCACGGTTGCGTTCCCTGCCCTGGGCATCCCGCTGGCTGCCGCTGCGGCTGTTGCCGGATCCGCCGTATTGCCCGCCGCCGCCTGTTCGCCCCTGACGGGGGGTCCTGCCGCGGCTGCTGCCGCCCGTTCCGGACTCACTCATTCGAATACCACGCCTTCCAGTGCTGCCTGTCCGCGCGCCCAGTCGGCGGCGGCCATCATCTTTTTGCCCGAAGGCTGGATCCGCGTCAACTCAACGGGATGGGAACCTGTCCCCACCAAAACGCTCTTGCCGTCGAGCAGCACCTGTCCCGGCTTCTGCGACGGCGCCCCGGCCCTGAGTACAACGGGGTCGAGTTTGACCCGCTGCCCCTCCAGTGTGGTCCACGCCCCTGGTTCGGGCGTGACCCCGCGGGCCCGGCGCCCGATGGCAAGGGCGGGCTGGTGCCAGTCGATCCGGCCGTCGTCGATGCCCAGTTTTGGCGCCAGGGACACGTCCCCCGACTGCGGAACAGCAACCGCCCGTCCGGCCTCGATCGCCGAAAGAGTCTGGGCGAGCAACACGGCGCCGCTATGGGAAAGCCGTTCCAGGAGTGCCCCGGAGGTGTCGTCAGGACGGACAGCTTCGGTCAGGGTGCCGAAGACCGGGCCGGTGTCCAGCCCCTCCTCGAGCAGGAACGTGACGGCGCCGGTGATGTCGTCGCCGGCAATGACCGCGCGCTGCACGGGCGCGGCGCCGCGCCAGGCGGGGAGCAGGGAGAAGTGCAGGTTGATCCAGCCGTGCCGCGGAACGTCCAGCGCGGCGCGCGGAATGAGGCCGCCATAGGCGACGATGGCCGCGGCATCCGGTGCCGTGGCGGCAATCCTTGCCGTCACGTCCGCGTCCACCTTCGCCGCATGGATCACCTCGATGCCGAGTTCGGCGGCGCGGGCGGCAACGGGCGACGGCGTGAGCACGCGTTTGCGTCCGATCGGAGCGTCCGGACGGGTCAGGACGGCGACGACGTCAAAGCCGGCCTGCACCAAAGCGTCCAGGGAGGGGACCGCGACAGCGGGCGTCCCGGCGAACAGGACCCTCACTCGGCGGCGCCGAAACTGCCGCCGCCGAAGCTGCCGCCGCCAAAACTGGAGCCGACAGTCTTGGCCCGCTTCGACGTCGTCCGCTCGGTAATGGCGTCGTAATTGGCGTTGCGGATGGAACGCAGGGCGGCCTTGCGGTCTTCGCCCTCGAGCCTGTCCGTGAACAGGATGCCGTCCAGGTGGTCCGTTTCGTGCTGGAAGCAGCGGGCCAGCATGCCCTCGCCGTCCACCGTGACGGGGTTTCCGTGCAGGTCGACGCCGGTAACCCGGGTGGCACGGCGCCGGCGGACCGGGAAACCGAGGCCAGGTATGGAGAGGCAGCCTTCCACTTCATCGGGCTGGAAGTCGTCGCTGTTCTCCAGCACCGGGTTGATGATGTGGCCTTCCACTCCGCCGATCCGGTAGGTGAAGACCCTCTTGCTGACGCCGATCTGGGGTGCGGCCAGTCCTGCGCCGTCCACGTCTTCCATGGTTTCGGTCATGTCGGCGACGAGCTTTGCGAGTTCCGGCCCGAATTCCGTCACGGGATCGGCAACTGTGCGCAGCACAGGGTCGCCGATGATGCGGATACTCAAAATGGCCATGTGCAATCTGTCCTTCGGTGGTGCTGGGTGAGCTGTACGGGATCCAGTCCAGTTTAGTTGGCCGGCTACCTGCCGGGCACAGCCTGCAGTGCGGGCGCTGCCACAGGCAACGGCGGCGGCGCCAGCGGGAGCAGGGCTGTTCCGGCGCTGACGGTGTCAGCCGACATCTCCCAGACGCGCCGGAGGGCGCAGAACTTCCACCAATGGTGCTTGAGCACCTCCGGGTTGGCACGCATCGGCCGGACCTCCGTCTCCCCGATGGCGACCGCCAGCAGGATCGGGGATTCGCCGTGCTGCCAGGGCTCCCACTCCCCGGCGACAGGATCAACAAGGCTTTCCTCGGCCTTCATTCCGGCCACCAGCTGCATCACCACTTTGTCGTCCAGCGGCTTGACCGTGCCGTCCCGGGATGTGCCCTTGGTCTTGTAATCGATGATGCAGGTCCTGCCGTTGATCCTGGCTACAAGGTCCAGGGTGCCCGCATAGCCCACCGTCTTATTCCAGACGGTGACTTCGGGTGCGACGGGCTCCACGCCAAACAGTTCCCACCACTCATCGAACCGCGCAGCAAAGCCTTCCTCGCCGTTTGCTGCCAGCGCCTCCCGCGTTTCCTTCATCTGATGCGGCCGCCCGAGGGCCCTGAGCGCAACCTGTTCACAGTAGTTGTGCACCCGGTCGCCTCGCCGGGCAGCGTCGTCACGGTAGGTTTCCGCTGCCTTGGCAGCGCGGCTGACCGCCTGGCGGACCTTTGCGGGGCTCCCCAGGATCCCGGGAAGCAGCGGATCGCTGGCCAGGCTGTTTGCCCCCATGTACCCGAACCAGCCGTCGAGGCCGTGCGGCTGCTGGCCGATGACGGTGGTAATGGACGGCACGGAAAACGACTCGGAGGTCGAGCGTGCATACATCCGCCCGTAGTCCGTGGCGTGGGCAAGGAGTGGATCAGTCATGCAAACACTCTTTCATGAAGGGCTGACAGGATTACCCGGCGGCAGGAGACGTGGCCGGAAAGCGAAATGGCCCGCCCCGCTGATTCAGCGGAACGGGCCATTCATTGGTGGGCGATACTGGGTTCGAACCAGTGACCTCTTCGGTGTGAACGAAGCGCGCTACCACTGCGCCAATCGCCCCAATGCCATTGAATGCTAGCCCACCCTGGCGGCATTTGGAAATCGAGCCCCTCGACGCCGAAACGAACCGTCGAATTACACGGCTGTCATTAGCTTTATCCCCTAGATTCCAAGGAAGTAAGGGCATCGGGCGCCGAGGACAAGGCGCCGATTTGTAAGTTCCCCGAACCTCCTATAGAGTTCTTACTCGTTGGAACGCGAGGAAATGCCGAATGCGGCACGGAAATGCTGACAATAATGCGGACGTAGCTCAGCTGGTAGAGCACCACCTTGCCAAGGTGGATGTCGCGAGTTCGAATCTCGTCGTCCGCTCGCAGGACACTGTCATGGCAAAGGTTCCCAGGAACCTGGCTTACACGGTGGGTTGGCCGAGAGGCGAGGCAGCGGCCTGCAAAGCCGTATACACGGGTTCGAATCCCGTACCCACCTCGGTGAAAACCTTGGTATCCGGTTCATCCCGGAGAACATTTGGGCGATTGGCGCAGCGGTAGCGCGCTTCCCTGACACGGAAGAGGTCACTGGTTCGATCCCAGTATCGCCCACCAAAGCAAGGAAACTTGCTTGATCCAGTACCACCGGCCCAGCCGGCATGGACTAAATGCGGACGTAGCTCAGCTGGTAGAGCACCACCTTGCCAAGGTGGATGTCGCGAGTTCGAATCTCGTCGTCCGCTCTGTTATTTACAATTCCACTCCGGATCCTTCCGGTGCGGGCGATTGGCGCAGCGGTAGCGCGCTTCCCTGACACGGAAGAGGTCACTGGTTCGATCCCAGTATCGCCCACCACAAAGCAGCTCTCCGGAGCTGCTTTTTTCTTGCCCGGATTCCGGGGCCAAAAATGTCGTGGGCACCCAAATGGGGCATCAGGACCCTAGACAGGTCGCGGCGCGTGCCCTTGGCACACCCGGGGTCCCGGGCTAGGATCGAAAGCGGAGGAGCGATCTGGCTCCGCGACAGAAGGGAGGTGCCCGTGGGTATTCTTGACGATCTAAAGGGCAAGGCTCAGCGACTGGTTGGTGGCAATGAACAGGCCATCAAGGACGGCATCGGCAAAGCCGGTGATTTCATCGACTCAAAGACCGGCGGAAAGTACGCCGATAAGATCGATACCGTCCAGAAAGGCGCAGCCGGCCTCGTGGACAAGGTCGACCCGAAGCCGCACCCGGCTCCGGTCGAAGAACCTCCCGTCGCCGGAGAGCCCCCTGTAACCGGTGAACCCCGGCAGCAGGGCCTCTAACCCAGGAACGTCAGCGAGGTGCCGGTCCCGCCGTGAGGCGGCGCCGGCACCTTTGGCGTTTAAGCGCAGCGTTTAAGCGCAGCGTTTAAGGGCAACGTTTAAGGCTATGACGGTTCGTGGTTTTGCCCTTCCCGGGCGAGCGCCGTCAGACGCGACACCGCACGGAAGTACTTCTTGGTGTAGCCGCCGGTCATCATTTCCTCGGTAAAGAGCTGGTCGAACGGAACCCCGCTGGCGAGGATCGGAACGTCCTTGTCATAGAGCCGGTCCGCGAGCACCACGAACCGGAGGGCGACTGCCTGCTCGGTGATGGTTTCCACATCACGCCACACAACACCCTCGATGCCGGCCAGGAGCTGCCGGTACCGGCTGGGGTGGACGCCCGCCAGGTGGTTGATGAGGGTCTTGAAATCATCCCGGGCCACCGTTTTGCCATGGAATTCCGCCTGCATGTGGTGCGTCAGGTCTGCGTTCTTCAGCGGAGCCGGCGCCGCCGGGAGGCCGCGGTGGCGGAAGTCCTCGCCGTCGATCCTGACGACGTCGAACTGGTCTGCCAGCACCTGGATTTCACGCTGGAAGTCGACGGCGGCGAACCGTCCGTCGCCCAGCGAACCGGGGAGGGTGTTCGACGTCGCGGCCAGTTTGACGCCGGCATCGGCCAGTTCGCGCATCAGGCGGGACATCAGGACGGTGTCCCCCGGGTCGTCGAGTTCGAACTCGTCGATGCACACGAGCTTGTAGCTGCTGAGCGCTTCAACGGTCTTGCGGAAGGACAGCGCGCCCACCAGGTTGGTGTATTCGACGAAGGTGCCGAAGGCCTTGGGGCCGGGAGCCGCGTGCCACAGCGAGGCCAGCAGGTGGGTCTTGCCCACGCCGAAACCGCCGTCCAGGTAGATGCCGGCGCGGGAACTGTCCTTGTCCTTCTTGCCAAACAGCTTCTTGAAAAGTCCGGAGCTTCCGTTGGCGCCAACGCCGGTGGCGAAGGACTGCAGCGCCGTGACCGCCCCGGACTGGCTCGGCTGCGACGGGTCGGGCCGGTAGCTTGCGAAGGAAACCTCTCCGAACCGCGGGGAGGGATAAAAACCCTTGAGGAGTTCATCCACGGAAACCGACGGTGTCCGCGCGGAGAGCTGTTCGATCTGTACCAAGGTGGTCCGTTCTGCTGGTCTCGTGTCCCCAGAAAGGATACCGGCAATGGGGCACCGGCCCCATTACGCGGTGCGCACACGTGACCAAGGCCATATTTCCCTCTGTGAACGCAGGGGCGCATAAGTGCCGGCCCGTGGCTAGTGTTGGAACTGGCCCGGCCGCAGCGACGCTTCCCGGTGGCATGGGTCCCCTGACCGTTTCAGTGAAAGGCCATCCCTGTGTCCTACCCCGTTGAACAGAACGAAAAGTTCGCCGAGTACGCGAACCCGGAACGCCTTGTGTCCACCGAATGGCTCGCAGAGGCCATTGAAAACGGCGCCGTCGCCGACGGCAAGCTCGTAGTGGTGGAGTCCGATGAGGATGTCCTGCTCTACGAAACCGGCCACATCCCGGGCGCCGTCAAGATCGACTGGCACACCGACCTGAACGATGAGGTCACCCGCGACTACGTCGACGGCAAGGCGTTTGCCGCCCTGGCCGCCGCCAAGGGCATCTCCCGCGATTCCACCGTGGTCATCTACGGCGACAAGTCCAACTGGTGGGCCGCCTATGCCCTGTGGGTCTTCACCCTCTTCGGCCACGAAGACGTCCGCCTGCTTGACGGCGGCCGAGACAAATGGATCGCCGAAGGCCACAGGCTGACCACCGACGTCACTGTCCCCTCCCCCGCCGAATACCCGGAGGTGGAGCGCAACGATGCCCCCATCCGCGCCTTCAAGGAAGACGTGCTGGCGCACTTCGGCAAGCCGCTGATCGACGTCCGCTCCCCCGAGGAATACAGCGGCCAGCGCACCCACATGCCGGCCTACCCTGAGGAAGGCGCCCTGCGCGGCGGCCACATCCCCACTGCTGCCTCGATCCCCTGGGCACGGGCGGCAGCCGGCGACGGCACGTACCGCAACCGGGCCGAGCTCGAGGCCCTGTACCTGGGCGAGGCCGGCCTCAAGGAGGGCGACGACGTCGTGGCATACTGCCGCATCGGCGAGCGTTCCAGCCACACCTGGTTCGCCCTGAAGTACTTGCTGGGCTTCGAGACCGTGCGCAACTACGACGGTTCCTGGACCGAATGGGGCAACGCCGTCCGCGTGCCCATCACCAAGGGAACCGAACGCGGCACGGTACCGGCGTAAACTGGACTTGATGAATACCCAAGCCCTTCCCGCCGCGCTGGCGGAAATAGTTGACGACTTCCAGGCCCTGACCGAACCCGAGCGGCTGCAACTGCTGCTGGAGTTCTCCCAGGGTCTCCCCGAGCTTCCGGACCGGTTGAAGGACCACCCGGAGCTTCTAGAGCAGGTAGTTGAGTGCCAGTCGCCGCTGTTCCTGACCATTGAGACGGAAAAGCACGACGCCGGTTCCCCGGACAGTGTGCGCCTGTACTTCAAGGCGCCGCCGGAAGCACCCACCACCCGCGGATTCGCCGGTGTCCTCTATGAAGGACTCAACGGCCTCACGGCGCCGGAGATCCTCTCGGTGCCGGATGACATGCCCGAGTTGCTGGGGCTCACCCGCGCCATCACTCCCCTGCGGATGCGGGGAATGACGGCCATGCTGGGACGCATCAAGCGCAAGGTGGCTGCCTCCGCCGCACTGAAGGCCTAGGCCGGAAGGCCCGGGCACCATATGGCGCGCAAACAGGCTTCACAGGGAACGCCGGCTACAGCAGCACTTGCTGCGGCCGGCGTTCCTTTCGTGCTGCATCCGTACAGCCACGATCCCTCGGCTGCCAGCTACGGGATGGAAGCGGCGGAAGTGCTGGGCGTGGATCCCGCAAAAGTCTTCAAGACGCTCATGGTGGACGTCGACGGCAGGCTCGCGGTGGGGATAGTCCCGGTGCACGGCAACCTGGACCTGAAGGCAATCGCGGCTGCACTGGGCGCCAAGAAGGCCGCCATGGCAGATCCTGCCACGGCGCAGCGCAGGACCGGGTACGTACTGGGCGGAATATCACCGCTGGGGCAGCGCCAGCCCTCGCCCACCGTCCTGGACGAGAGCGCCCTGGGCCAGGAAAGCATTCTGGTCTCCGGCGGCCGGCGCGGGCTGGATATCGAACTGGACCCGGGCCACCTTGTCCGGCTCACCGGCGCCATCACCGCCCGCATCGGCACAGGCCCGAAAGCTACTCCGGACCGCTAGCGTCTGTCATATTAGCGTCCGTTCCGGACGGCACGGACTTCCGGGGGCGGGAGCCCGGGTTGGCCCGCGGGGCCAGCTGACGCCGCAGCCAGGCGGTGACCAGGCCTTCCCAGCGCTCCGGATCGACGTTCCACTCCTTGGTATGGCGGGCATCCTGGAAAGACTCGAACGTGACCATCTCCGGGTTTTTTTCTGCAATGGTGGCCGATGGCCCGTAGGGCACATATTCGTCGTCGACGCTGTGCAGGATCAGTGTGGGAGTCCTGAGTTCCACGGCGCGGGAGACCCAGTCCATCGATTTCAGGTCCACGGGCGCCGCCAGTCCCGTCAGCCGCCGGCCCAGGCGGTGGCCCATCATCAGCTGCCCGTACCGCCCGACGGCGGACGGGATGCGGTTCAGCTGCGCATGGTGCGCCAGCACGTTCACCCAGTCGATGACCGGCGCATCGAGCACCATCGCCCGGATCAGGTGGTGGTGCCGTGAGAGGTCGGCCGTCTGCAGGCAGATCGCGCCGCCCATGGACCAGCCAAACAGCACCACTTCCCTGGCGCCGTTGGCGACGGCGAAAGTGATGGCTGCCTCGACGTCGCGCCATTCGGTGGACCCGAGGCCGTAGCGCCCGTCCGGGGCCGAAGGCGCCAGGCCGTCGTTGCGGTAGGAAATCACCAGGCCGGTCATGCCGAGAACCTGTGCCGGCCGGAGCGCCCGTAGGCATTCCTGCCGGCTTGCACCGCGTCCGTGGACCATGATGGCCCAGATGTCCGACGGCGCCGGCGCGCGCACCAGCCACGCCGGCGCAACACCGCCCTCGACGTCGACTTCAACGTCCTCGACCGGCAGCCCGATGGACGCCGGGTCCGGGTAGGAAGCCCCGCTCCAGTAGCCACGGCGGGCGGTGGTGAGGTCGCCGGAATAGACTGCTTCGACCTCGCGCAGGACGGTGCGTTCCGCGGGTGAGTACGAAAGGATCCTGCCAATCCGTGCGTGCCCGCGGCCGCCGTCGAAGATCAGCCCGTAGGTGCCCTCAACCGTGGTGTCTTCGGTGGCGGCAAGGATGATCTGGAGTCCGTCCGCGGCCCGGATGACAGCCAGCACTTCCTGGTTCTCATCCCGGACCCGCACGGGCGTGATGACCCGCCGGGCGAAATAGAGAGCGAGGGCAGAGGACCCTGCACCCAGCAGTCCCGCGGCGGCACCTCCGGCGATTACGCCGCCCACGGCCCATTTGGCGCTGGCGGACATGCCCGCCTCGGGGGTGCCCTGGACCCGGTCCAAGGCACGGGGCGGATTCGTCGGAGTGGCCGGGCGCAGCCCCGGAATTGATGCCATGGATCCATTCTTACTGCTGCCGGCCCTCCGATCATATTCGGGCACACCGCCGGCGGCCGGAGGCCCGGACGAAATCCGTGCGGGAAGGTCAGGCCGGGACTAGGCTGGGGTCATGAGCGATCCAATCGTCATTTTGACAGAAGAGCCGCTGGGTGCGGACGACCGCGTGAACATCGAACGCCTGGTGGACGGGGGTGACGCGCCCCTCCTGGTGCTGGTGCCGGCCAACACGGAACGGCACCTGCTGGTGGACTTCCTCGAAAACCTGTCCCTCCTGGACGTCGCCAAAGCTTTCCGGGAGCTGACTTCCCATGCCCCGGATCCCGCCACCGAACGCGCTGCCGCCGCCGAAACGCTCGCGGTATCACTTAACGCGCTGGCCGGAATCGGCGGCGGCGTCACCGGCGAAGTGGTGGAGGGCGGGGCCGTGCAAGGACTGGTGGCTAAAGTCAAGGAAGTCGGCGCCGGCCAGGCGGTCGTCATCACACGCCCCCATGCCATCGCGGACACCTTCCATACCGACTGGGCCAACAAGGCCCAGGACCAGCTGGGACTGCCCGTGCTGCACCTGTATGCCGGTTCGGGATTTATCGGCGACTCCTGAGCGTTGTTGAAACCATGAGCATCTTTAGCAACAAGCCAAAAGTCGCGCCCGTCCAGGTTCCCGGCGACGGATCCGCCGCGGAAAACAGCACTCCGCGGATTGAAAAGACAGATGAGCAATGGCGGCAGGAGCTGACACCGGAGGAGTACCGGGTGCTCCGGCAGGCGGGGACCGAGCGCCCCTACACCGGCAAGTACACGGATACCCACACGGCGGGTGTCTACAACTGCCGCGCCTGCGGAGCCGAACTGTTTACCAGCAATGAGAAGTTCGATTCCCACTGCGGATGGCCGTCCTTCTGGGCACCGCTCGCAGACGGAACGGTCCGCTACGTCCATGACCGCACCATGGGCATGGACCGTGTGGAGGTCCGCTGCGCAAGCTGCGATTCGCACCTGGGCCACGTGTTCGAGGGCGAGGGCTACGGCACACCCACGGACCAACGCTTCTGCATCAACTCCGTCTCGCTGACGCTCGTTTCAGCGGACGACGCCGAAAAGTAAGCGCCGCCAGACGTCTCTGCAAGGACCCGCCCCCGCTATGGCTGGGGCGGGTCTGCTCAACCACTTGCACCAGTCTTTCTTATGCTCGGGCTAATTTTGCATTAGGAGCTCTGATTGCTTGCTACGCTCGCCGTAGAAGCTCCAAGCAACCCAGAAAGGCGATCGCCGACGATGACCACGACCGCTCTCACCGCACACGCTCCGCTCACCGCAAACCACCCCGAGTGGGTGAGGCTCAAAGCTGCCGCGACGGCAATCCAGGCCCTGCAGGCCCAGGACGGCTCGGTCCCGGACGCCGCTGACCACGAAGCCGCTTCCGCGCACGTCGGCACCATCTGCGCGGCCGTGGAAGCGCTGGCTCCGTCCTTTGCGCACGACTCCCGGTACCTCGAGCTCCTGGTGAGCGACTTCGGCCGCTGGGCCTCCAACGGCTTCGGGGTGCCGGACTTCCTCGACTCGCTGCTCGCCTTCCAGCCCCAGCAGCACCGCATCGACGGGCTGCAGCACCTGGTGGTCTTCCCCATGTACACCCAGAACGGCAGCAGCAGCCGCCTTGTGGAAGCAGTCCTGATCGAGGTCATCTGGCCGGAGTTCATCGCCGGACTCGAGGAGGGCGAGTACTCCAACAAGCTCTTCGTTCCCATCCGCTTCCTGGACTTCACCCCCGGCTACAACACCAACTCGGCCGTGCTGTTCCCGGAAACCGTGGCGGTCCGGGAAACCCCGACGTTCACCTGGGGTGCCATCTTTGCGGACCGGGAAGCAGCACGCTTCCGCCGGGTCCTCGGAGCTGCTGCCGACATCACCCGCCTCGAGCTCCCCGCCGAAGCCGCCGAGCTCCTGGAGAACCAAAAGCTCACCCAGGAAACGTTCGTGATGTGGGACCTGATCCACGACCGCACCCACATGCGCGGCGACCTCCCCTTCGATCCCTTCATGATCAAACAGCGCATGCCGTACTTCCTTTACTCACTGGAGGAACTCCGCTGCGATCTGACGGCATTCCGCGAATCGGTGAAGATCGAAAAGGACGAGGAGGCGGACCCGGAAGCACGCCGGCACGCCAAGCTGGTCCAGTACGCCGTCATCTTCGACCGGATTTTCCGCTTCGCCATCACCGGCAGCCGCGTACGCAACTACGACGGCCTCGGCGGACAGCTGCTGTTCGCCTGGATGCACCAGCACCGCGTCCTGCACTGGACCGACAGCAAGCTCAGCATCGACTGGGACGAAGTTGCCGACGTCGTGGTGGAACTCGGCGCCAGGATCGAGGAGCTCTACTGGCGCTCCATCGACCGCCCCAAGATGGCCCACTGGCTGGCCGCGTACGAACTGATCGCCGGGACCGTCACGCCGAACCCGTCGTCCGTCTGGGCCAAGGGTCCGGACGCGCTGCCGCTGGCCGGGCCGCCCCGCGGTCTGACGGACCAGGTGCTCGATGACGAATTCCCGCTGTCGATGTTCTATGAAGCCCTCGAAAAGAAGATGCGCCCCGTCATCGAATCAACGGCCGGCATCACCGGTTCTTCAGCCACCGGCACCGGCATCAACACGCTGGCCATGAACGCCGGATGAGTGCCGGACGCCCCTTGAACGTGGTGGTCACGGGCGGCAGCGGACCGTCCGGGATCGCCACGGCACGCGCGCTGCGCGAAGCAGGCCATACGGTCTTTACGGTCGGTTCGGACGGTCCCCGGATTGAGGCTGCCGCCGCGGAAGCGGGCGACGGCGTCATCCCCCTCGTCTGCGACCTCGCCAACCTGGCAGACGTCCGGGCGCTGCACGCCACCATTTCCGCCACTGCCGGAAGGATCGACGGCGTTATCCACCTGGTGGGCGGCTGGCGCGGCGCCCAGGGCATCACCGACCAGACCGACGAGGACTGGGACTTCCTGGAACGCAGCGCCCTCACCACCGTGCGGAATGTCACCAGGGTGTTTTACGACGACCTCGCAGCCTCGGAGGCCGGCCGGTTCGCCATGGTCACTTCCACGGCTGTTGCAACCCCGACGGCGTCCGGTGCGAGCTATGCTGCGGCGAAGGCGGCCGCCGAGGCATGGACCCTTGCTGTTGCCGAAGGCTTCAGCACGGGGACGCACAGCGCCGCCGTCATCTTCGTGGCAAAAGGCCTCGTGGACGCCGGGATGCGTGCCCGGTCCCCCGAACGCAGCTTCCCCGGCTTCACCGACGTTTCGGACCTGGCGGCAGCCGCCGTCGGACTTTTTACCGCCCCGGCGGCGGAACTGAACGGCCGGCGGCTGGTTCTTAGCCGATAACGGCCCACATCCCTAGACTGAAAGCGTGACCAAAGCGATGACAACCACAGTTGAAACTGCCCCTGCCGCCACCGCGGCGCGGCTCCACGACCCTGCCGTGCGGGGGTTCGCCTCGGACAACTATTCCGGCGTGCACCCCGAAGTCCTGGCTGCCCTGGCTGCGGCCAATGAGGGGCACCAGGTCTCCTACGGCGAAGACGACTACACCGCTCGGCTGCAGGTGCTCATGGAGGAGCACTTCGGCGCCGGCATCGAATGCTTCCCTGTCTTCAATGGAACAGGCGCCAACGTCCTCTCGCTCCAGTCCCTGCTCCCCCGCTGGGGCGCAGTGATCTGTGCGTCGACGGCGCACATCAACATGGACGAGAACGGCGCCCCGGAGCGGATCGGCGGCATCAAGCTGCTGCAGGTCCCCACCACCGACGGAAAGCTCACCCCCGAGTTGATCGACAGGGAAGCCTGGGGCTGGGGCGACGAGCACCGCGCCCAGCCGCTGGCCGTCTCCATCACCCAGACCACCGAACTGGGCACCTGCTACACGCCGGAGGAGGTCCGCGCCATCGCGGACCACGTCCATGCCAAGGGCATGAAGCTCCACATGGACGGCGCCCGGCTGGCCAACGCCGCAGCCCACCTCGACGTGCCGCTCCGGGCGTTCACGCGCGACGCCGGTGTGGACATCCTCTCCTTCGGCGGCACCAAGAACGGACTGCTGTTCGGTGAGGTGGTGGTGGCACTCAACCCCGACACCGCGCACGGCCTGGTCTACCTCCGCAAGATGAACATGCAGCTGGCCTCCAAAATGAGGTTCATGTCCGCCCAGTTCATCGCGCTGCTCGAGGGCGACCTCTGGCTGCGATCGGCCCGGCACGCGAACGCCATGGCTGCCCGGCTGCGCGCTGCCGTGGACGGGATCGACGGCGTGGAACCCACCCAGAAGACGGAATCCAACGGCGTGTTCGCCATCCTGCCCGAGGGCGTGGCCGACCGGTTGCGTGAATCCTTCCGCTTCTACGACTGGAATGAAGCTGCGAGGGAAGTCCGCTGGATGTGCTCCTTCGACACCAGTGAAGAAGACGTGGATTCGTTTGTCGCTGCCATCAAGGGGGAGTTGGCGGCCCGTTGAGCGGGCGCACGGGGCGGCGAGCCTGCCGGGTTCGACGCCACCTTTTGCGTAACCTGCCAATGTGAACGCACTCGCCCAGGTTCCCGCGGAGTTCCTTACCGCGTTGGAATCCCTACGAAAAGCACGGTGCCGCGGTGAGCTGTACCTGGACGAGATCCCCGCGCCGTCCAGGCTGGCCCCCTTCGCAGTGGCCCTGGGCGCGGAGGTCATAGGCCCTGTTCCGGGGCCGGCCCCCGCCGCCGTGCACGGACCGGTTTCCGCCGCACTGGTGCGGGCCGCAGGAACCGTCGGTGACGACGCCGAGGAACTCGCCACCGGACGGTTCATCCTGCTCTACGATCCCGACGGCTCGGCGGTGTGGGACGGCGAGTTCCGGATCGTCACCTACATCCGTGCCCAGCTGGAGGCGGAGATGGGCAACGACGAAATGCTGGGCTCGGTAGCGTGGACCTGGCTCGTGGAGGCGCTGGAGAACCACAACGCGCCCTACCGTGCGGCGGGCGGAACAGCCACCCGGATCCTGTCCGAAAGCTTCGGCACCCTCGCCGACAGGCCCGGTTCCATCGACATCGAGCTGCGGGCGTCCTGGACCCCTGCGGGGCGTGATATCCGCTCCCATTTGGAGGCGTGGTCGGACATGGTCTGCACCTTCGCCGGGCTCCCGCCGCTGCCCGAGGGCGTATCCGCCCTGCCCCGCCGGCGGCGCAACTGACCATGGCGGACCACGGCGGGACGCCCTGCAGCGCGATGTCGGTAAACTGAAGGCATCATGACCCCTCAAAATCCGGAACACACCACGGCCGGCGTCCCGGCTGCTGACATTACTCCCCACATCACGGTGGAAGGCTTCGACAGCCTGGTCCCCGAGGTCATCGACCTGGATTCCCCCCGCGACGGAGTGCCGCTAGTCATTGAAACTCCGGCCGGGTTGGAGCGTTGCGCGGCCGCCATTGCCGCCGGGACCGGCCCGGCAGGGGTGGATGCGGAACGCGCTTCGGGCTTCCGCTACGGGCAACGGGCCTTCCTGGTCCAGATCCGGCGCGAAGGCTCGGGAACGTGGCTCATCGACCCGGAACCCTTCGGGGACCTGCGGATCATCAACGACGCCCTCGAGGGCGTCGAATGGATCCTGCACGCGGCGAGCCAGGACCTTCCGTGCCTGTCGGAGCTTGGCATGTGGCCCCACAAACTCTTCGATACCGAACTGGCCGCGCGGCTTGCCGGCCTGCCGCGGGTGGGTCTCGCGGCTGTCATCGAGCAACTCCTGGGCTTCGGCCTCGCCAAGGAGCATTCAGCCGCCGACTGGTCCACCCGTCCGCTCCCGGAACCCTGGCTTCGTTACGCGGCCCTCGACGTCGAGGTCCTCACCGAACTACGCGAGGAACTCATCGAACTGCTCCAGGCCGACGGGAAGCTTGAATTCGCCGAACAGGAGTTCGCCGCCATCCTCGCGGCCGGACTCGCCCCGCCGCGCGTGGATCCCTGGCGCAAGACCTCGGGGCTGCACCAGATCAGGGACCGCCGGCAGCTGGCAGCGGTCCGCGAGATGTGGCTGGAGCGCGACTCCCTGGCCCGCAAGCGCGACGTCGCTCCCGGCCGGCTCATCCCCGACTCTTCGCTGGTGGCAGCCGCCAAGGCCATGCCCACCACCGTTCCACAGCTGCTGGGAACCAAGGGCTTCCACGGCCGTGCCGCGCAGCGCGAGGCTCCGCGCTGGCTGCGGTGCATCGCGACAGCCAGGAGCATGGAGGAACTGCCGCCGCTGCACCTGCCCACGAATGCTCCGCCGCCGCCGCGCGTCTGGGCGGACAGGGACCCGGCCGCAGCCGAACGCCTGACGACCGCCAGGCCGCTGCTCCAGGACAAAGCCGACGAACTGAACCTCCCTGTCGAAAACCTGCTCACGCCCGACTTCCTCCGCCGGGTGGCATGGCGTCCGCCGGCGGAACTCAACGAAGAGGCGATCGCCGAAGAGCTCAGCGAACTGGGTGCACGGCCGTGGCAGATCGAGCTGACGGCCCCCCTGATCACTGCCGCCTTCCTCAATCCGCAGCCGCTGCCTCCCAAGGAACCGAAGGAGCCCCGGGCCGCGCCCGGAACCGCGAGCTAGGCTTCCTCGACCTCAATCGACAGGCTGCGTCGGCAGTCCCGCCGGGGCCGGACAACAACCGTCGCGCGGGTCCTTGCCAGCTAAGTTACTCACGAGTAACATTGGAATCAATGCCGCCCGGATTGCCGCTGCCACTGGCGCGCGTCCGGCACCAATGTCTCGATGAGGAGTATCACGTGAGCCAGCCCCGCCACAGCGGAGAACAAAGCAGCGGAACCCACAGCAGTGGAAGGAACAGGACCGTCCGCGACGTCGTCTTTGTGGACGGTGTCCGCACCCCGTTCGGCCGCGCGGGCGAAAAGGGCATCTACGCCGGAACCCGCGCCGATGACCTCGTGGTCAAGTGCATCCGCGAACTCATGCGCCGCAACCCTTCCCTCCCGGCCGACCGCATTGACGAGGTGGCAGTAGCCGCCACCACCCAGACCGGCGACCAGGGGCTCACCATCGGCCGCACGGCGGCCCTCCTGGCCGGACTCCCCCGCACCGTCCCCGGCTTCGCCGTGGACCGCATGTGCGCCGGCGCCATGACCGCTGTCACCACCACTGCCAGCGGCATCGCTTTCGGAGCGTACGACGTCGTCATCGCCGGCGGAGTGGAACATATGGGCAACCACCCGATGGGCGAGGGCGCCGATCCCAATCCGCGGTTCATGTCCGAGCGCCTCGTGGACCCCGCCGCCCTGAACATGGGAAACACCGCCGAGAACCTGCACGACCGTTTCCCGGCCATCACCAAGGACCGCACGGACGCCTACGCCGTGGCATCCCAGGACAAACTGGCGGCGGCCTACGGAAAGGGCCAGATCCAGCCGGACCTGGTGCCGGTGGCCACCATGAAGCCAGGGCAGGGCTGGACGGTCAACACCGTTGACGAACCGCCCCGGCCGGGAACCTCCCTCGAGGACCTTGCCGCGCTGCGCACGCCTTTCCGCCCCCACGGCCGGGTGACCGCCGGCAATGCCGCCGGTCTGAACGACGGCGCGACGGCGGCCCTGCTCGCCTCCGCGGAGGCCGCGGCGGAGCTTGGGCTGCCGGTGAAAATGCGCCTGGTCAGCTACGCCTTTGCCGGCGTGGAGCCCGAAGTCATGGGCATCGGACCGGTCCCCGCCACGGAAAAGGCGCTGAAGAACGCAGGCCTGGACATCTCGGACATCGGGCTGTTCGAAATCAACGAGGCATTCGCCGTCCAGGTGTTGAGCTTCCTGGACCACTTCGGCATTGCCGACGACGATCCCCGCGTCAACCGCTACGGCGGTGCGATCGCCGTCGGGCATCCGCTGGCCTCCTCCGGAGTGCGGCTGATGAACCAGCTGGCGCGCCAGTTCGAGGAGGACCCGTCGGTCCGTTTCGGCATGACCACCATGTGCATCGGCCTGGGCATGGGCGCCACCGTCATCTGGGAAAACCCTCGTCACTCGGAATACACAGACTACAGCGGCGCCGTGTCGCCCGCCGATGACACCGCCAGCACCGATCCCGCCATCACCCAGACTGAAGGAGCAGCAGCATGAGCGCCGCCGATTTCCGCAAGCTTGCCGACCTTTTCCCTGACGAGGCCGTCACGCACTCCTATGTCCAGGACATCGAGCTGCCGGCTGCCGCCGGCAAGCCGAGCCCGGGAACGTTCGCGCTGATCACCCTGGACAACGGCTTTGACCACTCCAAGCCCACCACGCTGGGCCCGAATACCCTGGTGGAACTGGGTACGGTCCTGGAGGGCCTCAAGGACCGGGCCGCCCGCGGCGAGATTGTGGGCGTCGGCGTGACCGGCAAGCCCTATTACCTCGTGGCCGGCGCGGACCTGTCCGCCGTGAAGTCCCTGAACCACCGGGACCACGGACTCTGGATGGCGCAGCTCGGCCACGACGTCTACGCCACCCTCGCCAACCTGGGCGTGCCCAGCTTCGCCTTCATCAACGGCGTGGCCCTGGGCGGCGGCCTGGAGATCGCCCTGCAGTCCACTTACCGGACGGTGTCCACCGGCGCCGGTGCCCTGGCGCTTCCCGAAGCTTTCCTCGGCCTGGTGCCCGGCTGGGGCGGCGTTTACATCCTTCCGAGGCTGATCGGACCGGAGAACGCCGTCAAGGTGATGATCGAGAATCCGCTCAGCAACAACCGGACGCTCACCGGTCCGCAGGCCTTCAGCCTGGGCATCGCCGACGCCATGTTCGAACCGGCCGACTTCGTGGAGCAGTCCCTCGCCTGGGCGGCCGGCGTCATTTCCGGCGAGGTCTCCCCGAAGCGGCCCAACGCCGTCGAGCCTTCCGATCCGGAGGTTGCCGGCCGCTGGGCGGCGGCCGTTGCCGCCGGGCGGGCCTTCGTGGAGGCCAAGACGTCCAATGCCTCGCCCGCGCCGGCCGAAGTGCTGGACATCATGGAGGCCAACCGGACCATGAGCCAGGCGGAATCGGCAGCACTCGAATGCGAGACCCTGGCCGGACTCATGCAGACCGACGAATTCCGCTCGACGGTGTACGCCTTCCTGGACCTCGTGCAAAAGCGTTCCAAGCGCCCGGCGGGGGCACCTGACCGCAAGCTGGCCCGGCCGGTGACCAAGGTGGGCGTGGTGGGCGCAGGCCTGATGGCCAGCCAGCTGGCGCTGCTCTTCGCCCGGCAGCTGAAGGTGCCGGTGGTCATGACGGACATCGACCAGGACCGCGTGGACAAGGGTGTGGGCTACGTCCACGCCGAAGTGGACAAGATGCTCGCGAAGAAGCGGCTCAGTGCTGACGCCGCCAACCGCACCAAGGCACTTGTGACGGGCTCGGTTTCCAAGGCGGCGTTCGCCGACGCCGACTTCGTCATCGAGGCCGTGTTTGAGGAACTGAACGTCAAGAAGCAGGTGTTCGCGGAGGTGGAGGCGATTGTCTCCCCCGAGTGCATCCTGGCCACGAACACGTCCTCACTGTCTGTCACTGCCATGGCTGAGGACCTGAAGCACCCTGAGCGTCTGGTGGGCTTCCACTTCTTCAACCCGGTGGCCGTGATGCCGCTGCTGGAGATCGTCCGGGCGCCAAAGACCGACGACGCCGTGCTGGCCACCGCGTTCGAACTTGCCAAGGGCCTGAAGAAGACCGCCGTCCTGGCCAAGGATGCCGCCGCGTTTGTGGTCAACCGCATCCTGCTGCGCCTCATGGGCGAAGTGACAGCGGCGTTCGACGAGGGAACTCCGGCGGACGTGGCCGACAACGCGCTGCGGACCATGGGGCTGCCCATGACGCCGTTTACGCTCGGGGCGATGGTTGGCCTGCCCGTGGCGCAGCACGTGCAGGAATCCCTGCATGCCGCGTTCGGGGACCGCTTCAGCGTTTCGCAGAACCTGCAAAAGCTGATCGACAACGGCGTAAAATCCATCTGGGCCGTGCAGAACGGGGTGCCGGAAAAGGGGCCGGACGGAAAGCCGTTCATCCCCGCCGACACGCTGGCGCTGCTGTCCTTCGGCACCTCCCCCTCCACCGGGGAGGAAGTCCTCCGCCGCACGCAGGATGCGCTGGCGGAGGAAATCGGACTCATGCTGGAAGAAGGCGTGGTGGCAGGTCCGGAAGACATCGACCTCTGCATGATCCTCGGAGCCGGCTGGCCGATGTTCCTCGGGGGCATCACCCCCTACCTGGACCGCGTCGGGGCCTCCGAACGGGTCAACGGCAGGAAGTTCCTCGCTCCCGGCGTAGCGTCCGCGGCAGTACCGGCCTAGGGCCGCGGGGCAGCAGTCCACCCCCACTGCCCAACCGACGGCGCCGCCGCCCGCACCTTATCCGGTGCGGGCGGCGGCGTTTCTGCGTTCGGTGCTGCTGCGTGTGGAGGGACAAACGTTCAAACCTCCCGGAGCGTGCCGTCCCGCAGTTCGAGGACCCGGTGGGCCGTGGCCCGGGCATAGGCGAGCTCGTGCGTGACCATAACGACGGCTGCACCACGCTCGGCCGCCGCGCCTAGCGCCTCATCCAGGCGTTCGAGGCCGTGGCGGTCCAGGCCCACGGTGGGCTCGTCCAGGGCAATGAGGACCGGTTCCCGGGCCAGGACCGTGGCAAGGGCGAGGAGCCGCTGCCGGGACGCCGGAAGCTCATGCGGATGGGCCGCCAGCTGGCCACCGAGTCCGACGGCGGCCAGCGCCGCCCGCGCGGCTGCTTCCGCCGCCGCACCGACCTTCCGCTCGAGGCCAAACAGCACCTCGCGCAGGACCGTTCGCTCAAAGAGCTGGTCCCGCGGATGCTGGAAGAGCAGGCCCACCCGGTCCGCCACACGCCCCGTCGGAATGCCGGCGATGTCCTTGCCCTCGATCCGGACGGCCCCCCGCATTGGGCGGAGCAGGCCGTTGAGATGCCTCAGCAGCGTTGACTTGCCGGCTCCGTTCGGACCCGTCACGGCGACGACCTGTCCGGCAGCCACTGCGAGGCTGAGATCGCCCAGCACGCCCGGACCCGTTTTTCCCCTGCCTGCCGGGTAGCCAAAACTGAGACGGTCCAGTTCCAGGACGGCAGCAGCGGGATTTTCCGTTCCGGGACCGGCAGCGGCCAGCTGCCGGTCAACGGTCCGGCAGCGCAGGCCGGAACCGTCGTCCGCCGGCGCGGGAACCACAACGCCGGACTGCAGCAGCGCGGGGCAGCCCGCCAGCTCACCGGGGGTGCCGCGTGCGGTGACCGTGCCGCCGTCGAGCACCAGCCAGCGGGTGGCTGACATCGCCAGCTCGTCCACGGCCTGGCCCAGGACAACGACGGCGGTGCCGGCGTCCAGAAGCTGACGGACCAGCGCACGCACCGAGGCTGAGCCTGCGGCATCCAGCGAGCCCAGCGGTTCATCGAGCACCAGCACGCCGGGGCGCGTCATGGCGGAACAGGCCACCGCGAGCCGCCGCAGTTCGCCGCCGGAGAGGGTGGCCGGATCGCGTTCCAGCAGCCCGGTCAGTCCGGCGGATTCGGCGGCACGCGACACCTCCGCGTGCATCAGGGTCCTGTCCATGCCCCGGTTCTCGAGGCCGAACGCCAGCTCCTCGGCCACTGTGAACCCCACGGTGGACAACAGGGCTGCGGCATCCTGCGGCACGAACCCCACCTGATCGGACCAGAGGGCCGCGTTAATCCGGGGGTCGTCCGGCGTGCCGTGAAAAACGAGGGGCCCGTCGTCCCCCGGCGCCGCGTGCCTGCCCGAATCAGACAGGTCGGAAGCACGCAGGTCGGAAGCACGCAGGTCGGAAGTACGCAGGTGCAGGCTGCCCTTGAACTGTCCGGAGTTCCCACCGGACAGCCAGCCGGCCAGCAGCCGGCCGAGGGTGGACTTGCCGCTGCCGGAACCGCCCAGCACGGCAGTGAGCGTACCCGGTGCCGCAACAACCTCGACGTCGTGGAGAACGGACGCGTCCTCGCCGTGATAGCTGAAGGCTTCAATCCGGGCCTCGAGCAGGGCCACACTCCTCATCCCGGCACTCCGCCGGGCCACAGCATTGCGAACCCCTGGAGCGGGACCCCCTGGAGCTCGGGCCACTGTCCGGAGAGCCGCAGCGCCACCGCGGCTGCGGCCAGCAGCAGGGCGACGGCCCGGAATGCCCGTTGGGCAACAGTATCCGGCACGTCCCGGTAGCTGGTGCGGGTCCGGCTGCCGTTGAAGCCCCGGGCATCCAGCGCCTGTGCCCGCTCACCGGCATCCTCGATGAGCGAGAGGACCAACGGAACCATCTGCAGCCGGGCGGCCGCCAGCCGCCGCAGCGGTCCGCCTCCCAGCACCAGTCCCCGGGATTCCTGGGCCTGCCGGATCCGCGCCAGCTTTCCGCTGATGGCCGGTGCCAGCGTCAGGGTGGATGCCAGGACGTAGCCGAACTGCGGGGGCACGCGCCGCGCCGCCATCACCGCCACCAGGTCCGGCACACGGACCGTGAACGAAAAAAGCAGGAAGACCATGACGTATGCGGCCGTCCGCGCACCCATGTCCAGCGCGAAACCCAGCCCCTCCGCCGTGACCCTGGCTGCGCCCCAGTCCGCCAGGACCGTCCTGCCCTCGGGAAAGAACAGCCCGTGCATGACCAGAAGCGACAGCCAGAACGGCGCCAGGATCACCGCTGCCGCCGGAGCCAGCCGGCCGGCCACTCGGGACCGCACTGCCAGCATCGCGCAGGCGAGGGCAACGGCGAGGGAAACGGCCCAGCTGGACACCGCCGTCGTGATTGCTGCGGTCGCGACGGCAGCCGCGAGTGCGGTCAGGGGGTTGGGCGCGGCGGGAGGGTTCAGTCGGGCAGGCACGGAATCAGGCGTCCGGCGCTTCCCGCTTCTTGCCTGCGAGCACGTTGAAGCGGCGGACGAAGGCGAACTGCAGCGTGGTCCCGCGCGGCAGCGCGTACGCCAGCATCGCGACGACGGCGAAGACAATGGCCTTGTCCATGGGGTCCGAAATGAGCGCCTGCTTGGTGATGGCCGCCAGCAGGGTATCGCCCATGGCCCGGAAAGCGCTGACAATCGCGCCGGTCCCGACACCGGAGGTGCCGCCGAAGACGAAAGCCGCGATCGGTGCGGAGACGACGCCGGCCAGGATGCCCGTCACGAAGCCTGCCACCGGGGCCAGGTAGAAGCGGCGGAACAGCCCGTAGCGGGCGGCGAGGCCCGCCAGGAAACCGATGAGCGCCGCACCGGCAGCGAAGGGCAGCACGGTGGGGTTGATGAAGGACCACACGACGCTGCTGAGGGCACCCGTTGCGGCTCCGGCGGCCGGACCGGCCAGGACGGCAATAAGCACCGTGCCGATCGCATCGAAGTAGAACGGCAGTCCGGTGGAGCCCATGATCTGCCCGAGGGCGATGTTGAGGACGAGTGCCACCGGAATCAGCACGAGTGTGGAGGTGGGGAGGGTGGGGAGCACACCGATGATCAGGAGGATGGCTCCCAGCAGGAAACCGCCCAGGGCCACGAGGGTGGATCCGCCCGCCAGCCCGTTGGTGATGTCCGCGGGCTGCGTCAGGACGAGGAAAATGAAGGTTGCCGCAATGGACACCGCACCAAGGATTTCAAGCAGGCGGCGGTTGCGGACCGCCGCCTGTCCAGGGGCGGGCAGGGTCCGGGATTGCTGTGACATGGCTGTTCCTTTGGCTGTGGGCTGCGTTCCTCGGGTACACGGACTTGGGTACACCGGTACCGGGATCGGCAGACGTGCGCCTATGTCACCTCGGCGCAGCTACCATCTTAGGGCAGTCGCCCTGCCAGCGCCCCCACTGATTCGATGAGCTCATCAAAGCACTGCTTCGGATTGTTCGACATCACAATCCGGGCGTTGGGCGGCAGGCCCCACAGCCCCCGGTAGTCCGCCACGGTGGTGCCCATCAGCAGCGGGGATACGGTTTCGACGTCCACCGTGGCCAGCGCAGTGGCCACGTCCGTCCGCCCCACCGCCACGCAGGCGGCGAAAGCGTCGTGCACGTGGGCCAGATATCCCTGGTCGTAGCGGCGGTGAAACTCAAAGTAGAACCGCAGGGCATCGGACAGGCGGCGGACCAGGGCGTTTCCGGCGGTGCTCCTGCGGCCTTCGGGATCTTCCGGGAGCACCAGTTCCGGCTCTGCGCACCCCGCTTCCTGCGCGAGCCGCAGCAGGTGCTCCGGCCGCATCTCCATCCGTTCCGTGGTGTCCAGCGAACAGATTATCGGAAGGCGTTCAGAGGGCATCCCGCGGTAGGCCGCGTAGACTTCCTTTGCCGCATGCGGATCAACGTGGGTGTTCCATTCGGCCGTGGGCGTGGTGTTCCCCTGGTGATAGAAGCTGCCACCCATGATGACCACCTTGCCCAGCAGTTCGGGCAGTCGCGGCTCCCGCCGGATGGCCAGCGCGAAGTTGGTCAGGGGCGCCGTAATCAGGGCGGTCAGCTCCCCCGGCCGAGCCCGCGCCGCCTCCACCCACAGGTCCGCGGCGTGCCGGGCGGACACGGTTCCCGCAGGCGGTGGCAGCACGGCATGCCCCAGCCCCTGCGGGCCATGGGTCTCCGGCGTAGTCACGAGCGGAATCGACAGCGGACCCTCAGCGCCGACGGCCACCTCAACGCCGCGGCGGCCGCACAGTTCCAGGATGGCCAGGGTGTTGCGTGCCACCTGGTGCGCGTCCACGTTTCCGGGCGACGCCGTAACCGCTACGAACTCCACGTCCGGTAGCGAGGCGAGGTACACCAGGGCCAGGGCGTCGTCAATCCCGGTGTCCACGTCCATCAGGACCGACTGCATCAGAAGAGTGCCACCTTGGGCGCACGGGGGAAGATCTCATCGAGCCGGGCAAGTTCGTCGGCAGCAGGCACCCAGGCCACGGCGGCGGCGTTCTCGCGGACCTGTTCCGGCTTCGTGGCGCCCGCGATCACGCTGCTGACGGACGGCTGGGCCGCCAGCCAGGAGAACGCCACCTGAATTTCGGTGAGGTTGCGCTCTGCGGCGAACGCGCTGAACTTCTCCAGCTGGTCCCAGTCGGCGTCGTGGACCAGGTTGGTGCGGGTGTGGCTGAGGCGGGAGCCTTCCGGAGCTTTGCCGGGCGCATACTTGCCGGTCAGCAGTCCGTTGGCCAGCGGGAAGTAGGGCAGCACGCCCAGGCCGTAGGCTTCTGCGGCGGGCGTGATTTCGGCTTCTGCGCGGCGGTCCAGCAGGTTGTAGTGGTTCTGGGTGGACACAAAGCGAGAACCTCCGCGGGCGCGGGCAACGAATTCGGCCTCGGCCACCTGCCAGCCGGCCCGGTTGGAGTGCCCGAGGTAGCGGACCTTGCCGCTGGTGACGAGGTCGTCCAGGGCGGCAAGTGTCTCGTCGATGGGCGTCAGCGGGTCCGGGGTGTGGAACTGGTAGAGGTCGATCCAGTCGGTGCCGAGCCGCCGCAGCGAGGCTTCGGCGGCCTTGACGATGTAGCGCCGTGATCCGCGGGCCCCGAAGTCGTTGCCGTTGGCTCCGCGCATGTCCATGCCGAACTTCGTGGCCACAATAGCGTCACCGCGCCGGCCTGCAAGGGCTTTGCCCAGCATGGTCTCGCTGAGTCCGGGCTCCCGGCCGTAGGTGTCCGCGACGTCAAAGAGCGTAATGCCGGCGTCCAGGGCGGCATGCACGACGGCGTCGGTCCCCTCCTGCGACTCCGTCACGGTATTGGCCCGGCCAAGATTGTTGCAGCCGAGGCCAACAACGGAGACGGTCAATCCGGATTTTCCAAGGCGGCGGTATTCAGTCATGAATTCAGCGTATAACGGCCGCAATACAGGTCCGGACGCAGCCCTTCGGGGCTGCGTCCGGACCGTGGCCGGAGGCCGGAAGCCGTGTCAGGTGGCGGGGAACTCGAGTCCGTGCTCGTCCATGGCGTCCTGGAGCTGTGCCATGGTCTTGACGCCCATTCCGTGCAACTTCAACAATTCCCGCTGGGGGTACTGGACCACCTGTTCCAAGGTTTCCAGCCCCGCGTGGGCCATGGCCCGGCGGGCAGGCGCGCCGATTCCGCGGGGAATCGGGGTGTGGCCTGGTTGAACGGATTTTGGCGCCATAGCGGTTGCCTCCCAGTCAGTCGGTTGCCCCCCCTCTTAGAGAGTAAAGCCCGAAGCCGGTTTCGGCGAGTGCTTCAGCTTAAAGGCCTCTGGTGCCCCGAACGGCGCAGCCCCGATGCTGAGCTTGGTGAAGTCCAGGTCCTCGCCGCGGATGCAGACTTTGATGGCATTGACGGCCTTGTTGACGTCCGGGCAGAGGCAAAAGATGTTGAGTTTGGCATCGCCGAATTCTGACCGCTCCACGGTGCCGAGTCCGCGCCAGGCAAGGTGGCTGATGAGGGCGTCCTTGGCCTTTTCCTCCAGGTAGCGGTCACGGTCGGTGCCGTCCTTGGTTTTCAGTGCGTACTGCGCAACCACCCAGAACTGCTCTTCGTCGGCAATCTCGGCGTAGCCGTCCTCGGCGCACTGCACCGCGAAGGCGTCCATGAGGCCTTCGGCGGCCCCGGCATCGGCGACGTCCGTTTCGTCCGTCTTGCTCTGGTGCCCGACCACGCCGTGGTTCATGACGAACTGGCTGTAGTCCTCATCGAACCAGGCTTCCCGGAACAGCAGGACCCCTTCGTCGTCTCGTTTGTAGACCCTGATAATTCCGCTCATGCCCGTCCTCTCCTGAACCACTCGGCGTCTGTGCCGTCGAACGGTGCCTGCTGTGCCTTCACGGCCTGGTAAAGCTGTTCTGTCTCCCGGAGCATGCGGTCCACGAGGTCCCGCGGATACTCCATACGCACCTGGTGCTCGGCGAATTCGTCTTCGTCGTCGATGTAGACGCCGCGGGTCACGGACCGGATGACGTCCAGGTCCATATCGATCACGTGGAACTCCAGCGTGCCGGGCCGGAGGACGTTCCAACCGTGGCCCACGGCGAGGTCCACGTACACCCGGAAGTCCCCGGGGTAGGTGTCGTCGTAGAACGTCGCCACGTAATCGCCGGTCCGCGGAACAAGCAAGACCGCGTCGGACCGGGCGTGGAAAGCCGCTCCGGGCCGCGAAATGAACGATCCCTTGGGCTGGAAGATCCACCAGCCGTGGCTGTCGGCGCCGAGGTAGCTGCCCGGTACCACCCAGTGCGCGCCACCGTCCCATTTGCGGTTCCGCGCCACCACCAGGTCTCCCGGTGCCAGGTCCCCGGGAGGTTCGGCCTCGTGCGGGATCACAGTTTTGGCAGGCTGCCCGTAGTCGGGTGTTCCTGGCCGGGCAGGGGACGGGCGAAAGGCACCTTGGTCCCCAGGACCTGGGCAACGACGTCGTGCGTGATCTGGCGGGCCGTCAAACCGACCCGTTCCAGCACCTGCGCACGCGTGCCGTGGTCCAGGAACTCCACCGGCAGGCCCACCTCGTTGAGGGCGGTGTCCACGCCCGCGGCGCGCATTTCCTGCCGGATGCGTGAACCCACACCGCCGGCGCGGACGCCGTCCTCGATGCAGATGACCAGGCGGTGGCGGGCAGCCAGCGCAATGATGGACTTCCGGACCGGCAGCAGCCAGCGGGGGTCCACCACCGTGGAGCTGATGCCTTGGGCGCCCAGCCGGTTGGAGACATCCAGGGCGAGCTCGGACATGGCGCCCACGCTCACGATCAGCACGTCGTTTTCGCTGGAGCCTGCGGGACGGCGGGCCAGCACGTCCACGCCGTCGCCCAGGCGCTCCAGCGCTTCCACTTCGGCGCCAACGCTGCCCTTGGAATAGCGGACAACGGAGGGCGCGTCCTTGATAGCCACGGCTTCGCGGAGTTCTTCGCGGAGCCTTGTGGCGTCGCGTGGCGCTGCCAGGTGGAGCCCCGGGACGATCTGGACCATGGCCATGTCCCACATGCCGTGGTGGCTGGCGCCGTCGGGCCCTGTCACGCCGGCGCGGTCCAGCACGATGGTGACGCCGGCCCGGTGCAGGGCAACGTCCATGAGCAGCTGGTCGAAGGCGCGGTTCAGGAAGGTCGCGTAGACGGCGACGACGGGGTGGAGCCCGCCGAAGGCCATGCCGGCGGCAGAGGTCAGCGCGTGCTGCTCGGCGATGCCGACGTCGAAGACGCGTTCCGGGTGCCGTGCGGCGAATTTGTGCAGGCCCACCGGAATGAGCATGGCACCGGTAATACCCACGATGTCCTGGCGTTCATCGGCGATCGCGGCGATTTCGTCGGCGAAGACCGATGTCCAGGACTGGGCGCCACCCGCCTCGGTGGGCTCCCCGGTTTCAGGATCGATGATGCCGACGGCGTGGAACTGATCGGCTTCGTGCGCGCGTGCCGGCGCGTAGCCGTGGCCCTTTTCGGTCATCGCGTGCACAATGACCGGACCGGCGTAGTTCTTCGCAGTCGAGAGGGCGTGCTCCATGGCCTGGAGGTTGTGTCCGTCCACCGGGCCGATGTACTTCATGCCCAGGTCCTCGAACATGCCCTGCGGCGCCCACCAGTCCTTGATGCCCTTCTTCATGGCATGCAGGCTCCGGTAGGTGAACTGCCCCACGGGTCCGCCGTTTTGGAGCTTCCGCTTCCACCAGTCCAGGGTGCCCTCGTAGGCCGGGGCCGCGCGGAACGAATCGATGGTGGGACGCAGGGATGCGAGGTAGTCGGCGAAGCCGCCGACGGTTGCCGCGTAGGACCGGCCGTTGTCGTTGACCACGATGACAACGCGGCGCTTCTTGTCCGCTGCGATGTTGTTGATCGCTTCCCAGGCCATGCCGCCGGTGAGGGCGCCGTCGCCCACCACGGCAATCACGTAGCGGTCACCGTCGCCGGTCAGCTGCCGGGCGCGGGAGATGCCGTCGGCCCAGGACAGCGAAGAGGAGGCGTGGGAGCTTTCCACGATGTCATGCTCGGACTCCGCACGGTCCGGGTAGCCGGACATGCCGCCTTCCTGGCGGAGCGTGCTGAAGTCCTGGCGTCCGGTGAGGAGCTTGTGGACATACGACTGGTGCCCGGTATCAAAGACAATGCTGTCCCGGGGGGAATCGAAAATACGGTGCACGGCCATGGTCAGTTCCACAACGCCGAGGTTCGGTCCGAGGTGGCCACCCGTCTGCGACACGTTGCCGATCAGGAAACTCCTGACCTCCGCAGCCAGCTGGGTCAGCTGTTCTTCGGTCAACTTGCTCAGGTCCTGCGGATTCCGGATGGTGTCCAAAATTCCCAACGGGGCCTCCTTCGGGTGGTAGACATGCCTTTTAACTCTAACGCCTCGACGGCGGGCCGGACGCAGGGAGCGATGGCCGCCACGCAAAAGCCCCGGCCTGTCGGTGACAGTCCGGGGCTTTTGGGTGGTGCCGGTTGTGACCTCTGCCGCTAGTTGGCGGAGATCTGGCGCAGCACGTACTGCAGGATGCCGCCGTTGCGGTAGTAGTCCGCTTCGCCCGGGGTATCGATGCGGAGGACCGCGTCGAAGGACTTGGCGGAGCCGTCTTCAGCTGTAGCGGTGACCTTGAGGGTCTTCGGCGTGGTGCCTTCGTTGAGGGCCGTGACGCCCTCGACTGCGAAGGTTTCCGTGCCGGTCAGGCCCAGGGTCGCGGCTGATTCGCCGGCCGGGAACTGCAGCGGCAGGACGCCCATGCCGATCAGGTTCGAGCGGTGGATGCGCTCGTAGCTTTCGGCCACGACAGCCTTGACGCCCAGGAGCGCGGTGCCCTTGGCAGCCCAGTCACGGGATGAGCCGGAGCCGTATTCCTTGCCTGCCAGGACGACCAGCGGGGTGCCGGCTGCCTGGTAGTTCTGGGCGGCGTCGTAAACGTACGCCTGGGGACCGTCCGCCTGGGTGAAGTCGCGGGTGAAGCCACCTTCGACGCCGTCGAGCAGCTGGTTCTTGATGCGGATGTTCGCGAACGTGCCGCGGATCATGACTTCGTGGTTGCCACGGCGCGAGCCGTAGGAGTTGAAGTCCTTGCGCTCCACACCGTTGGCCAGCAGGTACTGGCCGGCCGGGGTGTCCGACTTGAAGGAACCGGCCGGGGAGATGTGGTCGGTGGTGACCGAATCGCCGAGCTTGAGCAGCACGCGGGCACTGGTGATGTCCGTGACGGGCTCCGGCTTGGCCTTCATACCTTCGAAGTACGGGGGCTTCCGGACATACGTGGACTTCTCGTCCCAGGCGAAGGTGTCGCCGGCCGGGGTGTCGAGTGCCTTCCAGCGGTCGTCGCCGTCGAAGACGCCCTCGTAGCCGCGGGCGAACATTTCCTTGTCGATCGAGGAGTCGATGACCTGCTGGACCTCGACCGGGTTCGGCCAGATGTCCTTCAGGAAGACGTCGTTTCCGGCTTCGTCCTGGCCGAGGGCATCGGTGTCGAAGTCGAAGTCCATGGTTCCGGCCAGGGCGTAGGCGATGACCAGCGGCGGGGAGGCCAGGTAGTTCATCTTCACGTCCGGGTTGATCCGGCCTTCGAAGTTGCGGTTACCGGAGAGCACCGCGGTGACGGAAAGGTCGTTGGCCTGGATGGCCTCGGAGATTTCGGCGTCCAGCGGGCCGGAGTTGCCGATGCAGGTGGCGCAGCCGTAGCCCACGATGTAGAAGCCGAGCTTCTCCAGGTACGGCGTGAGGCCGGACTTCTCGTAGTAGTCGGTGACTACCTTGGAGCCCGGAGCCACGGAGGTTTTGACCCACGGCTTTGCGGCCAGGCCCTTGTCCACGGCGTTGCGGGCCAGCAGTGCGGCAGCAAGCATCACGGACGGGTTGGACGTGTTGGTGCAGGACGTGATCGAGGCGATCGAGACCGCGCCGTGGTCCAGCTCGAACTCGCGGCCGTCCGCGGTGACAACGTGCACCGGGGTGGACGGACGCCCATGGGCACCGTTGGCGGCAGACTCAACGCGCGCAGTTTCGGTGGTGTGGGAATCGGCGTGGGTGAAGGAGGGCGGGTCGGAGGCCGGGAAGGACTCTTCCAGGGACTCGTCGACGCTGCCGTCTTCGATGCTCACGTAGTTGTGGATGTCCTTGCGGAACTGCTCCTTGGCATCCGTGAGCTCGATGCGGTCCTGGGGACGCTTCGGGCCGGAGATGGAGGGAACAACCGTGGACAGGTCCAGCTCGAGGTACTCGGAGAACTTGATCTCCTTGGAAGGATCGTGCCAGAGGCCCTGTTCCTTCGCGTAGGACTCCACGAGGGCAACGTTCTCTTCGGACCGGCCGGTGAGGCGCAGGTAGTCGAGGGTGACGTCGTCGATCGGGAACATGGCGGCCGTGGAGCCGAACTCCGGGCTCATGTTGCCGATGGTGGCGCGGTTGGCCAGCGGCACTGCCGCCACACCTTCGCCGTAGAATTCCACGAACTTGCCCACAACACCGTGCTTGCGCAGCTGCTCGGTGATGGTCAGGACGACGTCGGTGGCGGTGGCGCCGGCCGGGATGGATCCGGCCAGCTTGAAGCCCACGACGCGCGGGATCAGCATGGACACGGGCTGGCCCAGCATTGCAGCTTCGGCTTCGATGCCGCCAACGCCCCAGCCCAGCACGCCCAGGCCGTTAACCATGGTGGTGTGCGAGTCGGTGCCGACGCAGGTGTCCGGGTAGGCCCGGACAACGCCGTCAACTTCACGGGTCATCACGGTGCGGGCCAGGTACTCGATGTTGACCTGGTGCACGATGCCGGTTCCCGGCGGGACGACCTTGAAGTCGTCAAACGCGGTCTGGCCCCAGCGGAGGAACTGGTAGCGCTCCCCGTTCCGCTGGTATTCGATCTCCATGTTGCGCTCCAGTGCGCCGGAGTTACCGAATGCGTCGATCTGCACCGAGTGGTCGATCACCATCTCGGCGGGAGCCAGCGGGTTGACCCGCTTGGGGTCACCGCCGAGCTCCTTGACGGCCTCACGCATGGTGGCGAGGTCCACAACGCAGGGCACGCCAGTGAAGTCCTGCATGATCACGCGCGCCGGCGTGAACTGGATTTCAGTGTCGGGCTGGGCGTTGGGATCCCAACCGGCCAGTGCTCGGACGTGATCGGCCGTAATGTTCGCGCCGTCCTCGGTCCTCAACAGGTTTTCAAGCAATACCTTGAGGCTGAACGGAAGGTTTTCTGCACCTTCAACGGAGTTCAACCGGAAAATTTCGTATTCGGTACCGGCTACATTAAGTTTGCCTTTTGAACCGAAGCTGTCCACAATGCTCATCGCAGGACTCCTCTCGCAACAGTTTCATCTTTGTCGCGCGGTAGACCGCTTGCTAGTTAGGTCATCCTAATTAGTACAAGGTCATACAAAAGAGCATGGGGTCAGCCGAGAATTCGGCGCGCGACGTGGGACTACTACGCCCATCCTAGTCACATCAGGCCGGGGGCGTCAGCAACGCCACTGTCTCCATGTGGTGGGTGTGGGGATACAGATCGAACGCCCGCAGCCCTGCGAGCGACCAGCCGCCCGGCTGGAAGTACCCCAGGTCCCGGGCGAACGACGCCGGATCGCAGGACACATAGGCGACCGCCCGCGGCCCCGCAGCCATCAACTGGCTGACCACGGCTTTGCCCGCGCCGGCGCGGGGCGGATCAAGGACGACGGCGTCGAAGTTGCGGGGTTTCTGGCGCAGCACACGTTCCACGCGTCCCTGCACGATCTCCACTTGCGGCGCCCCGTGGAGGTTTTTCCGCGCGTCGCGGCTGGTGCCGGGGGCACCTTCAACGGAGAGCACCGAACCGGTGACACCGACGGCGTCGGCGAGGGCTGCGGTGAAAAGGCCCGCCCCGGCGTACAGGTCGGCCACCACCGCGCCCGGCTCAAGGTATCCGCCGTCGTGCAGGAATCCTTTGACCGCCCCGACGAGGGTGTCTGGCGCGTCCCGGTGGATCTGCCAGAAGCCCTCCCCCGTGACCCGGTATTCGTGTCCGGCGGCGGTCTCCTGGACCCAGGTGCGGCCGCGCAGCTGCAGCACCTCGCCCTTGGCCGGATCGAAACTGGCCACGGAGACGTCGTCGGGAAGCTGCGCCAGGATGCCGCTGAGGCGCTTGGCGCGGGTGCCTGCGGCCGGGGCCAGCAGCACCAGCGGGCGCGATCCGTTGGCGGGGGCTGCCACTTCCACGCGCTCGACGCCCTGGAGGTCGACGTCCCAGAGCTTAAGCTCGTTGATTCCGGCCACGGCGAGGGGCATCTCACGGATGGCGATGACCTGATCGGAACGGTGGGCGTGCATGCCCAGCTTCCCGGCGGGCGTCACGGCAAAACTTGCCCGCGTGCGCCAGCCGAGGCCTGCCGCGCCGGGGGTGCCGTCGGCCGCCGCAGCTTCCCCCACAGCTTCGACGATGTTCTCCCGGCCGGCGGGGTCCGCCCACGCAGCCGGATGTTCGACGCCGGCGAGCCGCTTCAGCTGTTCCGCCAGGACCTCAGCTTTGAGGCTGCGCTGGCGTTCCAGGGAGACGTGGCCCAGTTCGGCGCCGCCCACGGGCGGGTGGCCGTGGGACCAGGCACGCAGGGAATCCGCCACGTGCCAGAAATGGGGCACGCGGTCCGGTGACGCTTCGAGCACCTCCACAACGTCGGCGCGCCAGAACTTGGAGTCCTCGCCGGCGTCCGTCAGCCGGATCCTGACCTTTTCGCCGGGAATGGCGTGCCGGACAAACACCACGCGGCCTTCGTGGCGGGCCACGCAGTGGCCGCCGTGGGCTATGGGCCCGACATCCACCACAAGTTCGGCATGCGTGCGGGTCTGGGTCTCGGGGTTCATTGGATATCCTGCAATTTCTTGGCTTCTTCGGACGATTTCAGCTGCCAGGGGACGCTGGCCACCATGACACCCGGCTCGAAGTGGAGGCGGGTTTTGATGCGGAGGGCGGTCTGGTTGTGGACCAGCTGTTCCCACCACTTGCCCACCACGTACTCGGGGATGTAGACCACGATGAGGTCGCGGGGCGAATCCCGCCGCATGTTCTTGACGTATTCCATGATGGGGGTCACCGTTTCCCGGTACGGGCTGGCGAGGACCGTCAGCGGCACCGGAATTTCGAGCTTCTCCCAGTCCGCGAGGGTGTGGGCCGTTTCTTCGGAGTTGATATCCACCGTGATGGCGTCGAGCCGCGAGGGCCGGGACGCGCGCGCATAGGCCAGGGCCCGCAGGACGGGCTTCCGGACGTGGGACACCAGGAGCACGGCGTGGACCCGGGACGGAAGGGCGCGCGGGGAGGAGTCCTCGTCCACGGCCAGTTCCTTGGCCACGTTGTCGTAGTGCGCACGGATGCTCCACATGATGAGGAAGAGCACGAACATCGCAAGCAGGGCGATCCATGCCCCCTGCTCGAATTTGGTGATCAGCACGATGGTCAGGACCAGGGCGGTCATGCCGAACCCGATCATGTTGATGGTGCGCGACTTCAGCATCCGGCGGCGAACGGTCCTGTCCCGTGCCAGCTTGAGTTCGCGCCCCCAGTGCCGGACCATGCCCAGCTGGCTTGCCGTGAAGGAGATGAAAACGCCGACGATGTAGAGCTGGATGAGCTTGGTGACGTCGGCGTTGAAGGCCAGGATGAGCACCAGGGCGCCTGCGGCGAGGGCGAGCACGCCGTTGCTGAAGGCCAGGCGGTCACCGCGCGTGCGCAGCTGGCGCGGGAGGTAGCCGTCCTGCGCGAGGATGGATCCGAGGACCGGGAAACCGTTGAAGGCTGTATTCGAGGCAAAAACCAGGATGACGCCGGTTGCGGCCACCACGATGTAGAACAGCACCGAACCCGGCCCGAAGATGGTCTGGGCGATTTGGCTGATGGCCGGACTCTGGATGTAGCCTTCCGGCAGCGGCTGCCCGTTGACCAGGAATTCCGTGGCCGGGTCCAGCACAATGTGCACCTTGGTGGCGTTGGCCAGGTAGATGATGCCGGCGAGCATTGCGGAAGCGATGACGCCCAGCAGCAGCAGCGTGGTGGCGGCGTTCTTGCTCTTGGGTTTCTGGAAATTCGGAACGCCGTTGCTGATGGCTTCCACGCCCGTCAGGGCCGCGGCACCCGAGGAGAACGCGCGGAGCAGCAGGAAGGCGCCGGCAAGCCCCACCAGCCCCTCGTCGAACCCGGCCGCCGGAACAATCGTGAAGTTCGCGGACGGGGCCTCGCCGAGCTGGCCGGTTGCCGCCTGGAAGACGCCGACGGCGGTCATGCCCAGGATGGACGCCATGAAGATGTAGGTGGGAACGGCAAAGACGCTGCCTGCTTCCTTGATGCCCCGCAGGTTTACCAGCGCCAGGATGACCACGCCCACGGTGGCAATCAGTGCCTGTTGGCCGTGAAGCGCCGGGACCGCTGCGGTGAGGTAGGTTGCCGCGGAGGACATCGAGACGGCAACCGTGAGCACATAGTCAACGAGCAGCGCTGAGGCCACGGTCAATCCGGCGTACTTGCCCAGGTTGACGTTGGCTATTTCGTAGTCGCCGCCGCCGGACGGGTAGGCGTGGACGTTCTGGCGGTAGGACGCCACCACCGTGAGCAGCACCACCATGACGGCGAGGCCCACCCATGGTGAAAAGGCAACCGCGCTGACGCCCGCCAGTGCCAGGGTCAGGAGGATTTCGTCGGGCGCGTAGGCCACAGAGGACAGGGCATCCGAGGCGAAGACCGGAAGCGCGATCCGCTTCGGCAGGAGGGTGTGGGCCAGCCGGTCGTTCCGGAAGGGCCTCCCCACCAGCACCCGCTTCACGGCATTCAATATTGTCAGCACTCCACAAAGCTAGTCTGATTCGGACGCGATGTCATGACGGCATGTGGCTGTTCGCCCCGGGGCCACTCCGCGGCGCCCCCGCGGCCGCCGGTGAGGCCACCGGGCGGGAAGTTGCGGCCACCGGGCCGAGTGGCGCCGACGGCCGGTAGAGTCTTACGCAGCAACAGGAAAAAGACTGAGGAGGCACGGGTGGCGCACTTCGTGATCATGGGATGTGGGCGTGTGGGAGCAACGCTTGCGCACACCCTCGAGGATGCGGGCCATTCGGTGGCCATTATCGACCAGGACGACCGTGCCTTCCGCAGGCTCCGCACCGGCTTTTCCGGTCGCAAGGTCACCGGAGTCGGGTTCGACCGGGAGACCCTGAAACAGGCCGGCGTCAGCGAGGCGTATGCCTTCGCGGCCGTGTCCAGCGGTGACAACTCCAACATCCTGGCCACCCGGGTGGCCCGCGAAACGTTCCACGTCCCGCACGTGGTGGCAAGGATCTACGACCCCGGCCGCGCCGAGATCTACCAGCGCCTGGGCATTCCCACGGTCGCGGCAGTGCGCTGGAGCGCGGACCAGGTGCTGCGCCGGATCCTGCCCGAACAGCACCTCGCCGGCGACTTCCGTGAGCCCTCCGGCCGGCTGGTCCTGGCCGAAATCGACCTCGACCCGGCGTGGATCGGGCACTCCGTCGCCCAGATCGAGAAGGCGGCCGGAATCCGGGTTGCCTACCTGACCAGGTTTGGCGAAGGTATGCTGCCGGCCGCCGGCACGTCCTATCAGGAGGGCGATACCGTCCACGCCATGCTTCGCGTGGACCGCAGCGCCGAGGTAGGCCACATTCTTGCCAAAGAACCCCCCAAGGAGCAGTAAGTGAAAGTCGTCATCGTCGGGGCAGGCAGCGTCGGTTCCTCGATCGCCCGTGAGCTTCTTGCCCACAAACACGAAATCCTGCTGATCGACCTGAAACCGGAAGTGATCGGCCGCAGCGGGCTCCGCGGGGCGCACTGGCTGGTGGGCGACGCGTGCGAACTGAGCACGCTCCAGGACGCCAAGCTAGAGGACGCCGAGGTGGTGGTTTCAGCCACGGGTGATGACAAGGTGAACCTTGTGGTGTCCCTGCTGGCCAAAACCGAATTCGGCGTCGGACGCACGGTGGGACGCGTCAACAACCCCAAGAATGACTGGATGTTCAATGATTCGTGGGGCGTGGACGTCGCAGTCAACACCCCGCAGCTGATGACTGCGCTCGTTGAGGAAGCGGTGGAAATCGGCGACCTCGTCCGGCTGCTCACGCTGCAGACCGGGGTGTCGTCCCTGGTCGAGTTCACCGTGCCCCACGACTCGCACGTCATCGGAACCACCGTGGGAGACATTGACTGGCCCGAGGACTCCACCTTGGTGGCGATCCTGCGGGACCAGGCCCCCATCACGCCCAGCCGGGACGATGTGCTCGACGGCGGGGACGAACTGTTTTTCGTCACCACCATTGCTGCCGAAGACCAGCTCAGGGCGCTGCTGTCCCCTGAACAGCAGGACCGGGACACGGACGGTGCACAGGAGGACGAGGGGCACCCGGCCGCCGCCCAGCCCCGGGAGCAGCAGGCTCCCGAGGACGACGGCTTCGACGGTTAGTTCGGGCGGCTACGGTCGGGCTTGGTGATGAGCCACGCAACCCAGATGCCCAGGATGTACAGCGGGACGCCCATCAGGAGCCGTGTGGTGGCGAGGCCGTTCAGTCCCTGCTCGCCGAGGAGGTAGAGCGGCACCTGTACCAGCAGCCGCAGCACCAGGACACCCACGATGATCCACGTGCCCAGGCGGTAGGCCCTGACCCGGGCCGGGTCCTTGCGCCACTCCAGGCCCTCGTTCCTGATGAAACCGAACAGCAGGCCGGCGATGGGCCAGCGCAGTGCTATGGACACCACCATGCCTGCAATGTAGGCGGCGTTGGTGAAGAACCCCAGAACGTAGAAGTTCTCCGCCTTGCCGGTGGTGTTCGCCAGCCACGCCGAAATTCCGACGCCGACTATCCCGGCCAGCGCCTGGGTCAGAGGACGCCGCTGGACCAGCCGGGCAATGGTGAAGGCTGCGGCCGCGGCAAGGGCCCCGATCAGGGACAGGGTGAGGTCGCGGGTGATGGTGAAGGCTACGAGGAAGGTGAGTCCGGGGACGATGCTCTCGGCGATACCCTGGACGCCGCCGGCGGTCTTCAGCACATCGATGCTGCCGTCCTTGGTCCGGTGCAGGCCGGCCTTGACCGCGTAGCCTTCCGCGAGGTCTGCCACTGACGGCGGCTCGGGCGCGGCCCGTGGTTTGACCGGTTCGGATGCGGCCGGTCCGGCAGCGGGATCCGGAGTCTCGGACGGCGTCATTGGTTCTCCTGGCGGGACAGTATTTCGTAGCGGGGGTTGAACATGGTGGGCAGCCCGTCGCGCAACGTCAGCATGCCTTCCAGCCGGAGTTCGCAGCCGGGGTCGACGCCGGGAACGCGACGCCGGCCGAGCCACACGACCCGCAGCCGGTCGCGCCGGCCGGGTCCTCCGGGCCTTCGGGCCGACGCCGGTTCCACCGCGGCGGGGGCAACGCCTCCCTTGGTGCGCGGCAGGTCGTGGTCCGTGATGATCGCGGTGAAGCTGGCAACCTGTGCGGCCGGTACGTAGGTCACGGACTCGATGAAGCCACGGCACAGCACCCGTCCACGGTCCGGCAATCCACTGATGGAAAGTTCGGGCTGCGGATATTCGCCGGCCGGGTCAGCCAATCTGGGTGATCTCCGGTCCGCGCTCGGGTTGCTCGAACTCGGGTGCGCCCTGCAGCGGCGCGGGAGCGGAATCCTTCGGCAGGCGGAGCTGCAGCAGGTCACGCGGCGGCATGGGGCTCTCGCCGCGGACCACCACGATCTGCCGGAACAGCGATTCCAGGTTCGCCGCGGCGTCGCGGTCCAGGGCAGCTTCGCCGCCCAGCACGCCGCGGAGGAACCAGCGGGGGCCGTCGACGCCGATGAAGCGGGCCACGCGGTAGCCGCCCGCGCCGTCGGCCGTTCCTGCCGGAAGTTTGGCCACCAGTTCGGTACCGAAAACGCCGGGAATCTCCTCGACCTGGCCGCCCTGGCTTCCCACGGACTGGCCGATCTGTTCACGGATCTCGTCCCAGAGCCCCTCGGTGCGGGGCGCGGCGAAGGCCTGGAGCTGGAGGCTCGACCCGTCGAGGTCCATGGTCACAGCCACAACCCGCTGGGTGGCTTCCTCGATCTCGAGACGGAGCTGGAGGCCTTCCCGGGGAGCAATCAGGAGGGCTCCCAGGTCAACGTAGCCGTCAGTGCTGTCGACTTCGGAGACGTCAAAGGGCCCCGTGGCTGCCCGGCCAGTGCGCTCCTCGGCAACGGAGCCTGCAGTTTCCGGGCTTTCCGCGGTCTCTGCCGCCTGGTCCTTCTTGGCCTTCTTGCCACGCCCAAAAACCATCGGGTTTGTCTCCTTAGTAGTGATCAATTCCCGCCGTGCCACTGTGGGCCGCGCGGTAAGTCATGCAGCACCGGCTGAGCCGGGCAGCGCCCGCGGCTAGGCCTGCGGTGTTCCGAACCCGGCGGCGGAACCGAATCCGCCGGTGGAACCGAAGCCGCCGTCACCGCGGACCGAGTCGCTCAATTCCGCAACGGCCACAAACTGTGCGTACTCCACGCGCTGAATGACCATCTGTGCAATTCTATCGCCGCGCCGCAGCTCGATGGCCTTCTCACGGTCCGTGTTCAGCAGCGTCACGGCGATCTCGCCGCGGTATCCCGCGTCCACGGTCCCGGGGGCGTTGACCACTGTCAGGCCATGCTTGGTGGCCAGCCCGGACCGGGGGTGGATGAGGGCGACATAACCGTTGGGGAGGGCGATGGAAACCCCCGTGGGCACCAGCCGGCGTTCGCCTGGTTCAAGGACTACGTCCTCGCGGGCGCGAAGGTCCGCACCGGCGTCGCCGGGGTGCGCGTAGGACGGGGCTTCGAGGCCGGCGTCGAGCATTTTCAGCTGGACCGACAGCGTGGGCGATCCGTAGGCCGCGGCGCTGCCTTCCAGGGAGTTCGGCGGCAAAGTACTCACGGCTGCAGTTTCTTCAGTCACAGTCATTTACTCTAACGCGAGCGGCGCACCTTGGCCTAGCCGCGGACTGGCCGCCGCGGGCAGCGGCCGCTGCCGGGCCAAGGTGAAATACTCCGGAAAAAGTGGAAAGCTGGGCCTATGCCGGAATCTAGTGCAGCTGTGCCTGCCCCCAACAGCACACCCCGCGGAACAGCCGTTCTGTACAGCGAGAAACTCCACCCCAACCTTTGGATCTGGCTCGTCGCAGCCGGACTGTCCGGCGCAGGCATCCTCGTGTTTGCTCCGATCAGCATGGCGGCCGGCATCACGGCGGCACTGGTGCTGTTCAGCATCATCACGGTGCTGCTGATCCTGTCCACGCCGTCGATAACGGTGACGGCAGAAACGCTCCAAGTGGGGCGGGCCACCATCGAGCGTCGTTATATAGGGACCGTGACACCGTTCACCGGCAAGGAGGCGACGGCGGAACGCGGCACACGCCTGAACGGACTGGCATACCTCTGCATCCGGGGCTGGGTGGACCCGGTGGTGAGGATCGACATCACGGATCCATCCGACCCCACGCCTTACTGGCTCACCTCCACGCGGCACCCGGCACAGTTGACCGCCGCCCTCACCCGCGCCTAAGGCCCCTCTGTCAGCCCTCGCACTCCTTGCAGAAGAGCAAACCGTCCTTTTCCCGGGCGATCTGCGAGCGGTGACGGACCAGGAAGCATGACGAGCAGGTGAATTCATCAGCCTGGGCCGGCAGGACGCGGACCAGGAGTTCTTCGCCGGACAGGTCTGCCCCCGGGAGTTCGTAGCCTTCAGCCAGCTCGGCTTCGTCCTCATCCACCACTGCCGTTGGCTTGTCCACGCGGCGGGTCTTCAATGCCTCGATGGAATCTTCGTTCAGGTCCTCTTCTGATTTCCGCGGCGCATCGTAGTCTGTCGCCATTATCTTCTGTTCACACTCCGATTTTTCGGTTGGATGGCCGGGCGCCGGTGGCCTCTTCGGGACGGACATCGTCCGCCGGGCTGGTCCCCCGGGCCGGTTCACCGATGTCAACGCTGGCTTGACTCATTTTGTGCCCGACTCAGGCGCCCATTTTTCCCTGAGCGGAATGGGAAAGCGTGGTCTGTGCGAGGCGGGTGCCGGCCGGGCCCGCCCGCCGGAGGCCGGAAGCAGTAAAAACGCCCTTGACGACTGGAAAACCCTGGAATATTGCGGCGCGCCCTCTCCCCTCCCCCGAATTGCGACTGCCGAGTGGCAGAGTTTCGAATGTCAGTAATGCCAGGGTGGAGGATTTGTATGCAGGATCTACGGCTTGTAGGCGTCCACGACGACGGGGAGCATCTCCTGTTGAGCGGCACCGGCGGCGAGATGTTCCGGCTGCCGATCAACGAAGCCCTTCGGCTCGCGGCCAGCCGCTCTCCGGCGAAAGCGGCCGCTGCAGTTGCGCCTGTTGCCATGTCCCCGCGGGACATCCAGGCGCGCATCAGAAGCGGCGCCACGGCCGCGGAGGTTTCGGAACTCTCGGGCATCCCCCTGGCCAAGGTCCAGCGCTATGAAGGCCCCGTACTTGCCGAACGCGACTACGTGGCACAGCAGGCGCGAAAAATCGAGGTGGCCTCCCCTGCGCCGGGCCATGACGTCTTCCGCTCCGCCTTCGGCGACAACCCGGCAACCCTCGGCGACATGGTGGCACACCGCCTCAACGCCCACGGCATCGAATCCTCCACCGTCGAGTGGGACTCCTGGCGGCGCCCGGACGGCACCTGGACCGTGGTGGCACGCTTCGAAACCAATACCGGCGCGCACACCAGCATCGGCGAGGAACCGCCCGCCATGTGGACTTTCAGTCCCGCCCGGAAATCCCTGCAGAACGCCAACCGCTGGGCACAGCAGCTCAGCGAGCTGGAACCGCTCGACGGTCCTGTGCCCGCCCGCCGCCTGTCGGCAGTGTCCGACCGCCCGTTTGACTTTGAGACCGACGCCGAGGCGGCCGCTGCCCGGACGGCATCCGGCCAGCCCGGCAAGGACTCGGACGGCCTGCTCGAGATGCTGCGCTCACGCCGCGGACAGCGGCTCGGTGTGGACGAGGACGCCGACGACGCCTTGGCACTGCTGCTCACCAACGGTGTTCCGGCGGCCCACCCCCGGCCCTCCGAAGTGGTAGCGGAGCCCGACTCCGACGACGACGCAACGGGGACGGAAAGCCGCGAAGAAGCCGAATCCCCGGCCGCCAAGGGAGACTCGTTCACCCGCAAGCGTGAAGTCCGCGCGTCAATGCTGTCCCGCCTCAGCCTGGCTCCCCGGCACACCGGGGACGACGATGAACGGCTGAAACTCCACGACGGCGTCAGCACGGAAACCCGCGAAATCACCATCGTGGCCTCCCCGCTGCGTCCGGTGACGGACCCGGACCAAGCGTCCGCTGAAGACTCCGGCAGCACGCCGGCGGTACCCGCCGCCAGCCCGGACGGCGATGAAGCCGCCGCGGCGGAAACTGCTCCGGTCAGGGAAACGGCGCGTCCCCGCCAGACCGGCTGGAACCGCGAATCCGCTCCGAACGTGGGGCTGGATGAACTGCTGGGTGGAGGGAGCCCGCGCCGGACCCGGGACGAGGCACCGGCCACCCCCAGAAACGACCGGGACGCGGAGCAGCCCGAACGGCAGCCGTCCAAACCCAAGCGTTCCAGCGTACCGAGCTGGGATGAGATAGTTTTCGGCGCACGCGGCGACTGAACCGCCCGGCGTAGCGTGTCAGCCGGGCCGGGTTTCTCCGGCACCGTGCCACAGGCAGGCGTCCACCTCGAACGGGAGCAGCTGGTCCTGCTGGGCCATGACGTTGGCGCCGTGGGCGGTGACCCGCCGCATGAAGTGCCGCCGGCACAACGTCTCGTAGCCCACCACGGGGGCGTGGTCCGCCGCGCCGGTGGAGGCCTGGTCGCCGGCCATGTCGACGTCGCCCACCACCACCTGCGCACCTTCGGTGACCATCACGCCGTCGACCGTGCGGGCATTGTGGGTGGCCCGGCGTCCGCACCAGCACAGCGCCTCCACCTGCAGGACCTGGACACGGTCCGCCAGCTCGATGAGCCGCTGCGACCCCGGGAAGAGGCGGGTGCGGAAGTCGGCGCTGATCCCGAAAGCAAACACGTCGACGTCGATCTCGTCCACAATCCGGGCGAGCTGTTCCACCTGCAGCGGTGAGTAGAACTGGGCTTCGTCACAGATCAGGTAGTCCACCCGGAGGCCGCGGGTGCGGCGTTGGATGACCTCGTCCCAGAAGTCCGTGGAGTCCAGGACTTCCACGCAGTCCGTTTCGAGCCCGAGCCGGCTGGAGATCCTTGCACCGCCGGCACGGTCGTTGCGGCTGAACCGGACGCCGCCGCGGCCGCGGGCCCGGTGGTTGTGGTCCATCTGCAGGGCCAGAGTGGATTTTCCGCAGTCCATCGTTCCTGAGAAGAAGACGAGTTCAGCCACGCGCTCCCTTTCTGCCTTGGGCCTGGAAATACAACAGCGGAACCTCCCGCTCGGCCTTGGTCAGCGACCCGTGCTGCCCGACGACCTCCAGGGCGGTGGAGCGGACGCGGCGCGTGTCGTAGAGCGCGAGGGCGTCCCGGGCGGCGATCATGACGTCGCCGATGCGCGCACTGACCTCGGGCCGGACGTCGCCGAAGAGTCCGGCGGACACGGCCTCGTCGCGGGTGAACGCCCAGATCCTGTCACCAAACCGCTCCCGCCACGACTCGATCAGCCGTGCCCGGTCCTGTTCACCGGCGTCGGGCTCCAAGTACAGGTGGACCATGCGCGGCTCCCCCGCTGTGTGCCGCACACCGGCAATGAGGGCCGGTTCCGCGGAGTAGTCGAACCGCTGCGACTCCGGGACGTCGAGCATGCCGTGATCCGCCGTCAACAGGACGGTGGTCCCCGGCGGAAGCGTGGCATTGAGCCGGCGAACCGTTGCGTCGAGTTCTTCCAACTGGTGTTCCCACTGGGCGGACTGGCAGCCGTAGCGGTGCCCGGCTTTGTCCAGGTCGTTGACGTAGAAGTACATCAGGGAGCTTTCGGCGTGCAGCATGGCTTCCGCCGCGGCAGCAGTCCTGGCATGCGGAGTACCGGCGGCGATGAACCGGCCGCCGCGAAGGGCGGCCTGGGTCATGGGCGAGGCGCCGAACTGCGGAAGGCTGATGGTGGTGACGTCGGTGTGGGCGGCGGCGCGCTCGAACACCGTGGGAAACGGCTGCCACTCGAGCGGGTCCACGCCGGCATCCCAGTTGCCCAGCATGTTGACCACCTTGTCCTGTCCGGGATCGAGGACGTCATAGCCCACCATTCCGTGCTGGCCGGCCGGGAGCCCTGTTCCGAAGCTGGCGAGGGAGGATGCAGTGGTTGAGGGGAAAGCGGAGTCCAGCGCTACCGGAACCGCCCCCTGCCCCTGCTGCATCACGGACCGGAGGAAGGGCGTGTGCGCCGACTTTTGTTTGAGCAGGCCGCGGCCCAGGCCGTCGGCGAGGACAACGCACACCCGCTTGGCGGCGGGCAGGTTCAGCCGGTTCTCGAAGCCCTCAATCCCCAGGCTCGCTGCCGCGCTGGTCAGTACTTCGGCGATGGAACGTTGGCCGAAGGCAGGCGCCGGGGGCATCGGTGAAGGAACGGGGGCACCCTCGGCGATGGCGAGGGCTGACGGCTCAGCATTGTTTCCGGGAATCATCTCAGCGCTGGTGCCCGCGGCTGAGGCGGTTTCCAAAAACGCCGGTGCGCGGACGTGGCGCGGCCACCGGACCGCTGTGCGGCAGGGGCGCCGAACCGGTGTTGACGGCGCGCAGCGCGCGGGCGAACAGCTTGGCGTCCTGGACGGCCTGCAGGCCGTCGGCTTCGGCGCTGATGCGCAGCACAATGTCCTCCTGGGCGATGGTGCCGCTGTAGCCGTGGTCCGCTTCGCACTGGGGATCCCCGCAGCTGGCCGGCCCCATGTCCAGGCGCTGGCCGCCGGACCAGGCGATGGAAAGGGTGAGTTCCCGCACGGGATCGGAGGGCTTGTAGTTCTGCGGCTGGGCGTACATGTAGCTCAGCACCACGGAACGGATCTGCGCCACGGGCACTGACTCGGTGGAAATCTGGGCGACAATCTGTTCGCCGGCCTCGTCGAGCTGCTGGTCGTCAACGTGGGCGATGACCAGCATGTCGTCCGTCAGCACCAGCACAGTGATGTGGCGGCGCACCTCCGCGCGGTCGAAATGCGTTTCAAGATGCACAAGGTGCGCCATGCAGTCGCGCCCGTCCAGGGCGTCATCAACGACGTCGGCCACCAGCCGGGGGTAGAAGCCTGCCTGCTGGAGCGCTCCTTCCAGGCTCTGGCCCTGGACGCCGTGGTCATGTGCGCTATGCCCGTGCGAGGCCTGGTGACCGGGGCGGGGTGCGTGCGGCTTCGACGTGGGAGGCTGGGGGCTCATTACTCCATTTTCACAGATCGACTGGGCACTTGCTAACTGTGCGCCCGCGGCGGGCTAGCTGCGCATCGCCCGGCGGGCGCTGTCTGTCCGCTGGGCGGCGTTCGCGATCCGGACATCAGCGGCCAGGATCGATACGCCGCGAAGCCCGGCCAGGACAGGGTTGAACTCGACCAGCGCTATTTCGGGATGGTTGTCCTTGAGCCGGGTCAACCGCGCGGCAAGGTCCTCCAGCGCGGCCACATCCACCGCGGGAAGGCCCTGGTAGCCGAACAGTTTCCTGGCCGCGCGCGGCGCACGGATGAAGTCGTGGACATCGGCGCCGGACAGCGGCGGAACCCGGTGGGCCCAGTCCTCCAGCAAATTCACCGCGTCCCCGGCCAGTCCGAAGGAAACCACCGGGCCCAGCAACGGATCCTCAATGGCCCGGAACGTGCACGCCTGGCCCACCGGAGCCATCATCTGTACTTCCATGGACGGCGAGCCGTAGGGCGCCAGGGCGCGGTGCATCTCGACGATGTTGCGCCGCAACGATTCGGCGTCCTGGATGTCCAGCCGCACACCGCCAAGGTCCAGCCGGTGGCGCAGGGTCGGATCGGTGGTCTTCAGCACCACGGGCCAGCCAAGCCGCTCAGCGGCTGCAACAGCTTGGTCGGGTGTCTCGAAGCCCACGGAGGGCACCACGTCGATGCCATAGTGGGCCAGCAGCGTTGCCGCCTTGGCCGGGGCGAGCTGCACCAGTTGTTCGCCGGGGACGTCATGGAGCAGGTCCTCCAGCTCGGCCCGGACGCTTTCGGGGTCGCATCCCTCCGGCTCCGCGAAGAGGCCCTGGTCGCGTTCCACCCACTCGGCGTATTTGACCACGGCGGCGAGCGCTGCGACGGCGGCGCCGGGGTTGGAGTAGCACGGTACGGATTCGGCGCCCACGGCGTGGACAGGTCCAGCCCCCGCCGGGTCCGCGCCCACCATGCCCTCAACATAGACGGACGGGTCCAGGATTCCGGTGAAGGCGGCAACCACCGGCTTTCCGGCCGCGGCGGAGCATTCCGCGAGGACGCCGGCAATTTTCTCCACAGTGAGGCCCCGTGCCGGCAGCAGCGCCACTACGACGGCGTGGATGGAGTCCGAGGCAAGGATCCCGGCCAGGCTCTCCCGGAGGGCCGGCAGCGCCAGGGACATGCCCGCGTCGAGGTCCACGTCGGTGACGATCCGTTCAACGCCGAGCCCGTTGGCGGCGGCACTGTCCGCGACCACTTTGCCGAGGGCCCGGGAGTTGCTGAACACGGCGATGTCCGCCCCGGCCGGCAGCGGCTGGCCGGCGACGATCTGGGCCACGTCCATCAGCTGCTCGATCGTTTCCACCCTGATCACGCCGGACTGGCGCATCATCGCGTCCAGGGCGCCGGCAGGCGCCTGCGTGGTCCGTACCGCATGCCCCGGAGGCAACTGCAGGCCCATCGAGTCCGATTTCGCCACGATGACGGGCTTCGTGCGGGCAAGGCGGCGGGCGAGCCGGGAAAACTTGCGCGGATTGCCGATGGATTCGAGGTACAGCCCCACCGCGGCGGTGTCGGCGTCGTCTTCCCAGAACTGCATCATGTCGTTGCCCGAGACGTCCGCCCGGTTGCCGGCGGACAGGAACGTGGAAAGGCCCAGGCGGCGCCGGCTGGAGGCGGCGTACAACGCCACGCCGATGGCGGCGGACTGGCTGAAGAGTCCCAGGCCGCCCCGGCGCGGCAGGCTTGGCGCCATGGAGGCGTTCAGGGACACGGCCGGGTTGGTGTTGACGATGCCCAGGGATGCGGGGCCGATCACCCGCATCCCGTTGGAGCGGGCCTGGCGGACCAGCTCCCGCTGCCGGGCAAGCCCGCGCTCACCGTCGTCGGCGTACCCGGCCGTCGCCACCACAACGCCTTTGACGCCCGCGGCCGCGCAGTCCGCCACCACTTTGGGGACTTCCTCATAGGGGACGGCGATGATGGCCAGCCGGACCGGGTCCGGTACCTCGGAGAGCCTTGCGAAGGACAGCATCCCGGCAAGTTCGAGCGCCTCGGGGTTGATGGCATAGACCGGCCCGGTGAAGCCGCCTTCGATGATGTGTTCGAGCAGCTGGTAGCCGATGGTGCCCCACTTGCGGCTGGCCCCAATCACCGCGACCGACGACGGCGCCAGCAGCTCCTGGATGCTGCGCGCCTCCGCGCGGTGCTCACGTGACTCCATCACGGCCCGGGATTTTTCCGTGGGGTCGATGTTGAACTCGAGGCTCACCACGCCGTCGTCGAAATGCCTCTTGACGTCGTAACCGGCGTCGGAGAAGACCATCAGCATTTTGCGGTTTTCCGGCAGCACTTCGGCGCTGAATTTGCGGATGCCGTTTTCGCGTGCGGCGGCGGCCAGGTGTTCCAGCAGGATGGATCCGATGCCGCGGCCCTGGTGGGCGTCGGCTATATTGAAGGCAACCTCGGCTTCTTCGGGATCGGTCAGCCGGTCGTAGCGGCCGATGCCCAGGATTTCACCGCCAATGGTGATCACCAGCGCCACCCGGTCCTTGTAGTCCACCTCCGTGAAGCGCTTCAGCTCCTTGCTGGAGAGCCTCGCCTTGAAGGCGAAGAACCGCATGTAGATGGACTTCTGCGACTGGCCGGTATGGAAAGCCTGCACGGCGTCGGCATCTGAGGGGTGGATCGGGCGCAGATGAGCCGTCCCTCCGTCCCGCAGAACGACATCGGCTTCCCAATATTCCGGATATACGCCGTCCCCGGGCTGATCCACCATAGGGTTAGCCTAGCTAAAACTCGCCAGTAAACCGTTAAGGATCCACCAGCCCCATGGCCCGCCGCCAAAGTTCCGCCCCGGCAGGGGACGCCGTCCAGGACTACACCGAGAACATCGTTGACATCGACGTCACGTCGGAAATGGAAGGCTCGTTCCTCGAGTACGCCTATTCGGTCATCTATTCACGGGCCCTCCCGGATGCCCGTGACGGCCTGAAACCGGTGCAGCGGCGCATCCTCTACATGATGAGCGAAATGGGCCTGCGCCCTGACCGCGGCCACGTCAAGAGCGCCCGCGTGGTGGGCGAGGTCATGGGCAAGCTGCACCCGCACGGCGACACCGCGATCTACGACGCCATGGTCCGCATGGCGCAGGACTTTTCGCTGCGGCTGCCGCTGATCGACGGCCACGGCAACTTCGGCTCGCTCGACGACGGCCCGGCAGCCCCGCGGTACACCGAGGCCCGCCTCGCGGCGGCTGCGCTCACCCTCACCGACCACCTCGACGAAGACGTGGTGGATTTCGTCCCCAACTACGACAACCAGCTGACCCAGCCGGATGTCCTGCCGGCGGCATTCCCCAACCTGCTGGTCAACGGCGCCACGGGCATCGCCGTGGGCATGGCCACGAACATGGCCCCGCACAACCTCGTGGAGGTCATCTCCGCAGCCCGGCACCTGATCGCGAACCCCGAGGCCACCCTGGAGGACCTCATGCGGTTCGTGCCCGGCCCGGACCTGCCCACGGGCGGCCGGATCGTTGGCCTGGACGGCATCCGCGACGCCTATGCCACGGGCCGCGGCTCGTTCAAGACCCGGGCGAAGGTGGAGATCGAGCAGCTGTCCGCCCGCCGCACCGGCCTGGTGGTCACCGAACTTCCCTACATGGTGGGCCCGGAGAAGGTGATCGAGAAGATCAAGGACGCCGTCAACGGCAAGAAGCTGACCGGCATCAGCGACATCGTGGACCTGACCGACCGCAAGCACGGGCTGCGGCTGGTGATCGAGCTGAAGAACGGCTTCAACCCCAACGCAGTGCTCCAGCAGCTGTACCGTTTCTCGCCGATGGAGGATTCCTTCGGCATCAACAACGTGACGCTGGTGGACGGCCAGCCGCAGACGCTCGGCCTGGTGCAGCTGCTCTCCGTCTACGTGGACCACCGCATCAACGTGGTGCGGCGCCGCACGGCGTTCCGGCTGGCAAAGAAAAAGGATCGGCTCCACCTGGTGGAGGGCCTCCTGATCGCCATCGTGGACATCGACGAGGTCATCCAGATCATCCGGTCCTCCGACGAGGTTGCCGCCGCCCGTGAACGCCTCATGTCCATCTACGACCTCACCGAAATCCAGGCGAACTACATCCTGGAGCTCCGGCTCCGGCAGCTCACCAAGTACTCCCGGATTGAGCTCGAAAAAGAGCAGGACCAGCTCAAACGTGAGATCGCGGAGCTCGAGGCCATCCTGGGCTCGGACCAGCGCCTGCGTGAACTGGTCTCCGACGAACTGGGTGACATCGCGGAAAAGTACGGCACTCCCCGCCGGACGGTGCTGCTTGAATCCGAGGCGGTCTCCCCCACCGTTGCCGCGCTGGCCGCTGCGCCCGGCGGCAAGGGCAAGGCGGCCCCGCTCGCCCTGGAAATAGCCGACGATCCCTGCTGGGCCATCCTGAGCGCCAGCGGGCAGATCGCCCGGACCTCAAACCAGGAACCGCTGGCCGAGTCCGGTCCGCGGTCACGGCACGACGTCTTCCGGTCCGTGGTGAAGACCTCCGCGCGCGGCGAGATCGCGGCAGTCACCTCCCAGGGCAGGATGCTGCGCCTGCAGGTCATGGACATGCCCGTGTTGCCGCCGATGTCCGGGCTTCCCAACCTGGCCGGCGGCGTGCCTGCCAAGGACTTCATCACGCTGCTGAAGGGCGAGACGCTCGTCGCTTTCGCCCCGCTGGATAAAGTCCTGGCGATCGGGACGGCGCAGGGCATCGTCAAACGCGTGCAGCCCGACTACCCCCTCAACCGCGAGGACTGGGAAGTCATTGCCCTCAAGGACAAGGACACCGTGGTGGGCGTTGAGCCTGCCGGGGCGGACGACGTCGACCTCGTGTTCCTCACCAAGCAGGCGCAGCTGCTGCGCTTCTCCGCGGCCAATGTCCGGCCGCAGGGCCGCACCGCGGGCGGCATGGCGGGCATCAAACTGGGAGCCGGGGACGAAGTGCTGTTCTTCGGGACCGTTGCCCCCGGCGACGAGGAGGCCGTCGTCGTGACTGTTTCCGGGACCGACGGCGCCCTGCCGGGCACGGCTCCGGGAGCCGGAAAGGTGACGGCCTTCGCGGAGTACCCGGCCAAGGGCAGGGCCACTGCGGGAGTGCGGGCACACCGGTTCCTGAAGGGCGAAGATACCCTGCTCATTGCATGGGCCGGACACGGTCCGGCCAAGGCGTCCTCGCTGGCAGGGGTGGCGCGGTCGCTACCGCAGGAGCATGGCCGACGGGACGGTTCCGGCATCCCGCTGTCGCAGGCCGTGGACGCCATTGGGCCCAGCATGACCTGGGCCTAGACTACTGGCATGCCTATCATCCCCGATGAAAAAGACTGGACCTGGGTGCTGACCAGGGTATGCCCGGACTGCGGATTCGACGCCTCAACGGTCACTCCGGCCACGGTTCCCGGCAGCGTCACGAACATGCTGCCGCGCTGGCGGGCGGCACTGCGCCGGCCCGATGTCGCTGAACGACCGGACGAGGCCACCTGGTCCGTGCTGGAGTACGCATCGCATGTCCGGGACGTCTTCAGCCTCTTCGACCGCCGGCTTAACCTGATGCTGACTTCCGATGATGCCCGGTTCGAGAACTGGGACCAGGACAAGACCGCCGTGGAGCAGGATTACGCCAATGCCGACCCCGCCATCGTCAGTGCGGAACTGACCGCCGAGGGCGAGCAGATCGCGGCATCGTTCGCCGGCGTGCACGAGGACGAGTGGGGCCGGAAAGGCCTCCGGAGCAACGGTTCGGAGTTCACGGTGATGACCCTCGCGCAGTACTTCCTGCACGACGTCGTCCATCACCTGCACGACGTCGACGCCTAGGCGCGCTGAGCCAGGCGGGTTTCAGGTGGGCGGCGCGAGTTCCTTGTCCCACGCCAGGCTCCGGTTGACGGCGGCGTACCCCATCTTTTCGTAGAGGGCGAGCGCGCCGGTGGGGTTCTCTGAATCGACGTCGAGGGAGGCGCGGTCCATCCCCGCCGCCGCAAAGCGCCGCATCGCATCGGCCAGCAAGGCCCGGGCGACCCCTCGTCCGCGGTACTCGCGGCGGACGCCCAGCAGTTCCGTATACCCCTCGCTGTACCCCCGGGATACCGCACTGTCCGGGTCGTGGCTGGCCAGCTGGTAGCCTGCCACGATTCCGGAGCTGCGGTCCAGGACCACTGCGCTCAGGTCCGGCCTGGCCTGCGGATCGTTGACGGTGAAGCCCCAGGATTCCTCATCCCGGGGCTCGCTTCCCCAATGGTCACGGAAGGCTGCGTTGTGGGCCAGCCGGACCTCCTCAGTCAGCTCCGGCCGCATGGTGGCCAGCTCCAGCCCGTCATCGAGCCGCACTTCGGGAAGCGGAACGCCGTCCAGGCGCCGGTGCATCTCGTTGAAATAGCGCACCACGCGGAATCCGTTCCGGCGGAGCAGCCGCTGCTGGTGCTCGTGCTGCTGCTCCATGTGGACGCGCAGCCGCGGCACCGGGCCGCTGCCTTCCGTGCCGCTGCCTTTTGTGCCGCTGCCTTCCGGGCCGCCGTCGTCCGCCCCAGGGTCTTCCGCGAAGCGCTCGAGGGTCCGCTCGCTGAGCCATCCCAGCAGCGCCGTGCCGATCCCCCTGCGCTGCCAGGCCGGGTCGACGCAGCCGAAACCGTAGGCCTTGTCGCCGTCCGGGTTTTTCGTGATGCGCGCATAGGCCCGGGGAATGGACCCGCCGTCCAGCACCAGCAGGGTGTTGGCGGCCGGATGGTTCTTCGTCGACTGCAGGACCTGTTCAAGGTCGGCGGCCCGTTCAAACCACACCGGCCGTTCCGCCTCGGCCGTCCGGGCAATCAGGGCAGCCCACGCCGCAATGTCCGGTTCGTCGGCCGGACGCCAGGCCAGTCCCTCACCGGCCAGTGCGTCCCGCCAGGATCCGGGCATCGGAGCATCGTTGATCAGCATGCCAACAGGCTAACTGCCGGCCCCGCCCCGCGCCAGAACATGCCCAACGCCGGCCCGCGCCCCTGCGTCGAGGTCCAGCCTGCGGTCTGCCGGGTCGATGTCGTCGGGATTGTGGGTCACCAGGACCACGGTCCGCCCGGCGAGACCCCGCCGAAGGTCAGCAAGCATTTCCCGGCCGGCTTCGGCGTCCAGGTGCGCGGTGGGTTCGTCCAGCAGGATCACGTCCGCCCCGGTCATGAGGGTGCGGGCAACCGCGAGCCGCTGGCGTTCCCCGCCGCTGAGGAAGGCGCCGCCTGGTCCGATCCGGGTGTCGGCGCCGTCCTCCAGCCGGCGCAGCAGCGGCTCCAGCCCCACGGCTGCCAGGGCCTCAGCGATTTCCTGACCGGCGTCGCCGTCTTTGCCTTCCGGCCGGCCGAGCAGGAGGTTGCCGCGGATGGTGGAGTCGAAAAGATGCGCTTCCTGCGGACACCAGGCGGCGCGTCCGGTGACGGCGATGCGGCCGGAGCGTGGCGGCAGGAACCCGAGCAGGACGGCCAGCAGGGTTGACTTTCCGGAGCCCGAAGTTCCGGTCACGGCGAGCCAGCGGCCGGGTTCCGCCGTCGCGGAAACAGCGCTGAAGACTTCCGGGCCCGCGGGCCAGGCGGCGGAGAGCGACTCAAGCTCGATGCCGGGCAGCGCGCCGGGGCGTTGGGCAACAGGTTCCAGTCCGGGTGTCCCGCCGTTCCGTCCAGCGGCTTCCGCAGCGGGTGTGACTCCGGCAGGAACGTTTGCGTCAACTGCTTCGGAGGCCTCCAGAACGCCGGCCTCGCTGATCCGGTCCAGGACCAGGCGGAGCGCCGGGTACTGGCGTACCGCCGTCGTGATGGCGGCGTACGGATCCACCAGCGCCAGTTGCAGCAGGACTACGACGGCGGCCGTGGCCGGGGCAACGGATCCGCCCGTCACCTCGGGGCCGGCCAGCACGGCAGTGGCCAGGGCGGCGGTACCGCAGGCCAGGACGGTGAGCGCCTGGCCCAGCCCTTCGGCCCACGCGGACCGCTGCGAGGCGGCTGTTGCTTCCTTATCGGCAACGCCGATGGCGGACAGGACAGGTGCGGCAACACCGTTGGCGTGCAGTTCAGCCCGCGCGTCCAGCGCCGCGGCGATGTCCCGCAGGACCCCTGAGCGGAGCCGCTGCTCGGCCTGTGCGGACATCCTGTCTGCCAGGAGTGCCGCGGCCGGCGCGGCGACCAGGGAAACCACGGCAGCTGAGATGACCGCGGGCAGCGCCGCGGGCAGCAGGAGGGCTGTGGCCGCGACGGCGGATGCGCCTACGGCCACGGCGGTCACGGGCGGCAGGACCACCCGGGGCAGCAGGTCCCGGACCGTGTCGACGTCGTCAATCACCGTTCCCAGGACATTTCCGCCCTGCAGCAGCCGCCGCAGGGACAGGGCACGCCGGCTCAGGGAATCCCAGAGCCGGCCGCGCAGCCTGGTGAGCGAGGCGAAGACTGCATCATGCAGCAGGAGCCGTTCGGTGTAGCGCAGGACGGCCCTGCCGATGCCGAAGAACCGCACGCCCACGATGGCGGTCAGGAGGTAGAGGATGGGCGGCTGCTCGCTGGCACGGATGATGAGCCAGCCGGACAATCCTGCGAGGGCGACGGCGAACAGGGCCGCCAGCACCCCCACGACGCCGGCCGCGCCGAACTTGAGGGACTCCGGCCGCAGGAGCCTGAAGATCCGGGCGGGAGTGTTGTGCGTCCGGCCCCCCGCGGGACCCTCGGCCCGGCCTCGGGTACCCGCTGCGGCAGGCCGCCCGGCCGCCCGCGCGGTCGCCCGCGTCGCCGCCTGCGTGGTCGCCCGCGTCGCCGCCTGTGCCGCATCCAGTCCCGCGTCCGGGGCCGGAAGAACCGTGGAAAGCCGTGACGGGGCGGCGTCTGCGGCCGGCCGTCGCAGTGCGGAACCGGCCGTGACAGGCACTACGTGGTCCGCCAGTTCCCTGGTGAGGCGGTCGTGGGCCACGAGCAGCACGGTAGCCCGGCCGCGAAGCTTCAGGATGGAGCCGTTGACCACGTTGGCGGATTCGCGGTCCAGATGCGCGGTGGGCTCATCCAGCAGCAGCAGGGTGGCACCGGCCTCGATCCGGGCCAGGCCGCGCGCCAGGGCAACCCTGCGTAGCTCCCCCGGGCTGAGCTCGGCGGGGTGCTTCGCAGCCAGGTGCCCGGCTCCCGCCGCCTCAAGGCAGGCCCTGGCCTTCTCGGTGGCGGCAGCGGCGGAGCCCGTGCCGGCAGCGCCGCCCGCCAGGTAGAGCGTCACCTCGGCCAGCACGCTGGCCTCCACCATGACGGGATGCTGCGGCACCCAGGCGACGTCCGCCGGCGAGAACCCGGAGATCCGGCCGTTCACCGCTGCACCGCCGCCGGTTCCGACGATTCCCGCCAGGACGCCCAGAATGGTGCTCTTGCCTGCCCCGCTGGCCCCATCGAGGGCGGTGATCAGCCCTGCGGGCGCGTCGAAGCTGAGCGGTCCGACGGCGGGTTCCAGCCGCCCGCCGTACGTGACCGTCAGGTTCCTGACGGTCACCGCCGGAAGTCCCGCACCGCCGTCGGACGCTCCGTTCCGGGGATGCAGGCGGCCCTGCGGCCGTGAGCCATTCAGCGGAAGAGAACCGTTGTGCGGCTGCGAGCCGTCATTCTGGGGCTGCAGCGGCCGGACCTCCGGCGCGTCCATGACCGCGGTGACCTCGGCCAGGGCGGCCCGTCCGTCGTCGCTTGAGTGGTGGGCGGTGCCCAGTTCCCGCAACGGCAGATAGCAGTCGGGGGCCAGGATCAGGGCCAGCAGCCCGGCTTCGAGTGCCATGTCGCCGTGGACCAGGCGCACGCCGATGAAGACGGCCACTACGGCCACCGAAATCGTGGCGATGAGCTCGAGGGCGAGCGCGGAAAGGAAGGCAGTCCGCAGGGTGTCCATCGTCCGGGAGCGGTACTGCTCCGAAATGTCCTCGAGTGCCTTCCGCTGGGCGCTGGCCCGGCCCAGGCCCACCAGCACGGGCAGCCCTTTGGCCAGTTCCAGCATGTGGCCCGACAGCCGGGCCAGGGCCGTTTGCGCGGCGCGGACCCGGTCTTCGGTGTACCGGCCGATCAGCACCATGAACACCGGCACGAGCGGTACGGTCAGGACGACCACCACTGCACTGACCCAATCGGCGAACAGGATCCGGACTCCCAGCAGGAGCGGGATGGCGGCGCAGTTGACGAGGGCGGGCAGGAACTGGGTGTAGTAGCTGTCCAGTGCGTCCAGGCCCCTGGTGGCGAGGATCGCCAAGCCGCCGTCGGAGGGGCCTGCCGCCCGTGTGCCGTTCCGCAGCGCGCGTTCGAGCAGTGCTGCGCGCAGTTCCTCCTTGACCCCGAGGGCCGCCCGGCGCGAGGCCACCCCTTGCGCCCACACCGTGAGGGACCGGAGGACCACACCGGCCAGACCCCAGCCCAGCTGGTCCGCCCACGCCGGGTTCTGGGACACCAGCCCGGCCAGGACCGATGCGACCGCCTGCGCCATCAGCACCAGGGACAATGCCTTGAGGGCGGCGAGGAAGCCCAGCCAATAAAGCGCGAGCCGGTTTGCGGGTCCGGCCGGGAACTGCGGTCTCATGGGGTCCTAGTCTTTGGGGGCCAGCGCCCTGGCGGCGATGGCGGGCAGGAAACTGTGGGCTTCCGGGATGTGGGCGGCACTGACCCGGCGGCGGAACACCCAGTAGGTCCAGGCCTGGTAAGCGAGCACCAGCGGCAGTCCCACGCCCGCCACGATGGTCATGAGCCCCAGGGTGTAGTCGGAGGATGAGGCATTGGAGATGGTCAGGTTAAAGTCCGGGTTGAGGGTGGAGGGAAGCACCACCGGGAAGGCTGCGCCGAAGATCGACGCGCTGCCCAGGAGCAGGAACACCCCGAGCGACAGGAACGCCTTCCCTTCGAGTCCGTTCCGGCCGAACTGCCAGGCGAACACCGCGGCCACCACAGCCGCGGCAACCGCGGCGATGGTCCAGGCTTCGCCGCTGAGCAGCTGCACGCTGATGGCCCAGCCTGCGATGGGGAGCAGGAGGACCGGCAGGAGCCGGACGAACCAGTTCCGGGCGCGGTGCCGGACATCGCCGTCGGTCTTCAGGGCGAGGAACGCCAGTGCGTGCAGCAGGGAGAAGCACACAACGGCGAGCCCGCCCAGCACGGCGTAGCCGCTGAACCAGGCGAACGGTCCGCCCTCACGGTCGCCGTTGGCGTTGAGCGGAAGCCCGGTGGTGGTCAGTGCCAGCGCCGCGCCGACGCCGAAGGCAGCCACGAGGGATCCGGCCGCGATGGCCCAGTCCCACACCGCGCGCCAGCGGTCCGTGTCCACCTTGCCGCGGTATTCGAAGGCCACGGCGCGGAAGATGAGTGCCACCAGGACCAGCAGCAGCGGAAGGTACAGTGCGGAGAACAGGGAAGCGTACCAGAGCGGGAAGGCGGCAAACGTCGCTCCGCCGGCGGTCAGCAGCCAGACCTCATTGCCGTCCCAGACCGGGCCGATCGTGTTGAGCAGGACACGGCGTTCGGTGTTGTTGCGGGCGAAGAGCTTCATCAGCATGCCGACGCCGAGGTCGAACCCTTCGAGAAAAAGGTATCCCGTCCACAACACCGCGATGGCGATGAACCAGATGGTGGGCAGCAGTTCCATGGTCGAATTTCCTCTGCGCTTAGTAGGCGAATGCCAGGACGTCGTCGGAGCCGCCGGGCTTGCCGGGGCCGGGTGCGGCGTCCTCGTTTTCACCGGCCGGTGCGTGGGCGAGTTCGGGCATTGCGGAAACCACGCCGCCGCGGATGTACTTCACCAGCAGCTTCACCTCCACCACCAGCAGCACGGCGTACACGGCGGTCAGCACCACCAGGGAGGTGAGAAGTTCTCCGGCGGAAACGCCGGGTGAGACCGCAGCGGCGGTGAACATAAACACCTGGTCGATCCCGCTGGGGTCCGGGTTGGGTGCCACCACGAACGGCTGGCGGCCCATCTCGGTGAAGATCCAGCCGGCGGCATTGGCGCCGAACGGCGCCATAATGCCGACGACGGCGAGCCGCATGAGTCCGCGGGAGGCCGGCACCGTGCCCTTGCGGGTGGCCCAGAGTGCCACGAGGGCGGCAAGGGCGGCGAGGCCACCGAAGCCGATCATCATCCGGAAGCCCCAGTAGGTCACCTCCATGACGGGAACGTACTCGATTTCCTGCCCCGCACGGTCACCGTAGATGGGGTTGTCCGCGAGGTGCGTTCCGTAGTCGGCCTTGTACTGTTCCAGCAGGCTGTTGACGCCCTTCACCTCCGTGGTGAAGTCGCCCTTGGCCAGGAAGGACAGGATTCCGGGAACTTCGATGACCGCCACGATCTCGTCGCAGTTCTGTGAGCCGATGTTGCCGACGCTGAGGACGGAGAAGCCCGTGCCGTCGTGGCAGGCAGCCTCGGCCGCTGCCATCTTCATGGGCTGCTGTTCGAACATGAGCTTGCCCTGGAGGTCGCCGGTAAGCGCGGTTCCGGCGAAGGAAATCATGGCCACTATTGCGCCGATCCTCAGCGAGGTGATCCAGACCTTGTAGTCGGCCTTGTCGCGGCCGGGGATGTCGGCTTCACCGGGGATGACCTTGCCGTCGGGGCCCACGGTGTCGATGCCGTCATGGCGGCGGCGCCACAGGTGGTACCAGGCGATGCCCAGCAGGAAGCCTCCGGCAACGGCCAGCGCGCCGAAGAGGGTGTGCGGGACTGCAACGAGGGCGGTGTTGTTGGTGAAGACGGCCCAGGCATCGGTCATGACCGGACGCCCGTTGATCATTTCCACACCGACGGGATGCTGCATCCAACTGTTCGCCACGATGATGAAGTACGCGGAGAACACCGAGCCGATCACGGCAATCCAGAGGCAGGCCAGGTGGACGCCCCTCTTGAGTTGCTTCCAGCCGAAGATCCAGAGCCCCAGGAAGGTGGACTCCACGAAGAAGGCGAGGAGTGCTTCAAGCGCCAGCGGCGCCCCGAAAACGTCGCCCACGAAGCGGCTGTACTCGCTCCAGGCCATGCCGAACTGGAACTCCTGCACGATACCGGTGGCGACGCCCATGATGAAGTTGATGAGGAACAGCTTCCCCCAGAACTTGGTCATGCGGAGGTATTCCGGTTTGCCGGTGCGGTACCAGACTGTCTGGATGACTGCCACCACGAGGCCCAGCCCGATGGTCAGCGGGACCATCATGAAGTGGTACACGGTGGTGATTCCGAATTGCCAGCGTGCGATTTCCAAAGCGTCCAAGGCAGTCCCTACTTTTGGCTAGGCTTTCATCAGTCCAAGTCTTCTACGCTGCGTAGAAGACTAACTTCTACAGAGTGTAGAACACTTTCGGCGAGCGCTGTAATCAACAGTTCCACCGGCCGGACCCACTGGCAAGGGCGCGACGCGCCGATTGTTCTACCTCACGTAGAAAGAAACTGCAAAAAGAGGTAAATTTAGAACCTAAGTATTCAACTACGCTCCGCGAAGGCCGCCACGGCTTCGCGGAGCGGAACTTTAAGAAGGATGTACGGAATGGCAAGTCTTGGTGAACTGGAACGGGCAGTGATGGATTTGCTCTGGGCAGGCCAGGAAGCGGCCACCGCCAACACCCTACGGGACCTGCTGGCGCAGAGCACCCAGGCCCAGGGCGGCACGGCCGGCCATGAGGGAAAGGATCTCGCCGTAACCACCGTCCTGACCGTGCTTTCACGCCTGGAGAAGAAGGGACTCGTTGAGCGCGAACGCGGCACCCGTCCGCACCGCTACCAGGCTGTTTCCAGCAGGGCGGACCACACGGCCGAACTCATGCACGAGGTCCTCGGTTCGGCGCCGGACCGCGAAGCCGTGCTTGCCCGCTTTATTGGCTCCGTCACCGAAAGTGAAGCCGAAACACTGCGCAAACTGCTTGGCCACAACTAACAGCGCATGTTCTGGACCTCATATTTGCTGGCGGTCCTGGCGATAGTCCTGGCATGGCCGGTGCCTATCCTTCTTTCGCGCGCGCAATGGCCGGCCCGGTCACCGTTCACGGCCATGCTGCTCTGGCAGGCAATCGCCCTTGCCGGCGGCCTGTCCATGATCGGCGCCATGCTGGTCTACGGCCTCGAGCCGATCGGTGACAACCTCCTGGCCGGCCTGCGCGGCCTGGCCGGCATGGTCCTATTTAATGCCCCCACCACCGCGCTGGGTTTCTGGCATCTCTTCGCGTTGTCCGCGGCGGCGCTCCTCACGGCACACCTCGTCTTTACGCTACTGCTGACCTACTACCGGATCGAGCGGCAGCGCCGGCGCCACCGCGAACTCCTTGCCCTCCTGGCGTCACCGTCCACGGACGGTCCGGGAACCGTGGTGATCAACCACGATTCGCCTGTTGCCTACTGCCTTCCGGGGGGCGCGCGGTCCGTCACGGTACTGAGCGACGGCCTGATGGCTGCGCTGGAGCCGGCAGAACTCCGCGCCGTGCTCATCCACGAGAACGCCCACCTGAGCCAGCGCCACCACCTCCTGTTGTGGGCATTCGCGGCCTGGCGCCAGGCCCTCCCCTGGCTGCCCACCACCCGCCTTGCCCAGGAATCCGTGAGCACCCTGATCGAAATGCTTGCTGACGACGTCGCCCTGAAGACCGAAAGCAAGGCAACACTTATCAAGGCCATCGCCATCGTTGCCAGCGGTCCCGCCGGCGTCCCCGGCGGCCGCGTGGCGTTCAACGGCGGCGACCTGCCGTCCGCCGAAGCCGGCGCGGCCGGCATCAGCACGGCCGGCATCAGCACGGCTGGAATCAGCGCGGCCGGAATGGTCGACGCCGGTCTCCAGGGTTCGCCGGGCAGCGCGAGTTCGGCAGGCACCACCATGTCCCGGGTCCGCCGGCTGCTGTCCCCCCAGGAGCCGCTGCCGGCCCCGCTGAGGGCTTTGGTCCTTGCGGGCTGCCTGCTGCTGCTGGCGGTGCCCACCGCTTTGCTGATAGTCCCGGGGCTGCTTGGCTAACAGGCCAGGCGGCCGGGTGTTCCCCGGCCGCCGGCCTCAGGCGTCGATCCGCTCCCGGTCCAGGCTCGCAGCACCGGCGATGATGAAGTCCTTGCGCGGCGCAACGTCGGAGCCCATCAGCAGGTCGAAGGTCTCTTCTGCCTGCTTGGCGTTTTCGATCCCCACTTTGCGCAGGGTCCGGTGGCGCGGATCCATGGTGGTTTCCGCCAGCTGTTCCGCGTCCATTTCACCGAGGCCCTTGTAACGCTGGATGGGCTCCTTGTAGCGCTTGCCCTCCTTGGCCAGCCGCGCCAGCAGCACGTGGAGTTCAGCCTCGGAGTAGGTGTAGATCATCTCGTTGGCTTTCTGCCCGGCGTTGATCACCTCCACGCGGTGCAGCGGCGGCACTGCGGCGAACACCCGGCCCTCATCGATCATGGGCCGCATGTAGCGGAAGAAGAGCGTGAGCAGGAGTGTCCGGATGTGGGCGCCGTCCACGTCGGCGTCCGTCATCAGGATCACCTTGCCGTAACGTGCCGCCGTGATGTCGAAGCTGCGCCCGGACCCGGCGCCCACCACCTGGATGAGCGCGGCGCACTCGGCGTTGGACAGCATGTCCCCCACCGAGGCCTTCTGAACGTTGAGGATCTTGCCGCGGATGGGCAGGAGCGCCTGGAAGTCCGAGGAGCGGGCCAGCTTGGCAGTACCCAGCGCGGAGTCTCCCTCCACGATGAACAGTTCCGAGCGGGCCACGTCATCCGTGCGGCAGTCCGCCAGTTTGGTGGGCATCGAGGATGTCTCCAGCGCGTTCTTGCGGCGCTGCGTCTCCTTGTGGACACGCGCGGAAATCCTGGACTTCATCTCGCTGACGATTTTTTCCAGGAGCAGCGCGGACTGCGCCTTGTCATTGCGGTTGGCGGAGGTCAGTTTGGCATTGATCTCCTTCTCCACCACGCGGGCCACGATGGCCCGGACCGCGGACGTGCCGAGGATTTCCTTGGTCTGGCCCTCGAACTGCGGCTCGGCCAGGCGCACCGTCAACACCGCGGTCAGTCCCGCGAAGATGTCGTCCTTTTCGATCTTGTCGTTGCCGGCCTTGAGCTTGCGGGCATTTGTTTCCACGGCCTTACGGAACGTCTTCACCAGGGCCTGCTCGAAGCCGGACTGGTGCGTGCCGCCCTTGGGGGTGGAAATGATGTTCACAAAGCTGCGCACGGTGTTGTCGTAACCGATCCCCCACCGGAGCGCCACGTCCACTTCACAGTCGCGTTCCACCTCGGCCAGCTGGCTGTGGCCCCGCTCGTCCAGGACAGGGACTGTTTCCTTGAACTTGCCCGAGCCGTGCAGCCGCCAGGTGTCCGTGACCGCAGGATCGGCGGCAAGGAAATCGACAAACTCGGAGATGCCGCCGTCGTGGTGGAAGACTTCCTCATGGCCGGCAAGCTCGCCGGGAGTGCCCGGAAGCCTGCGCTGGTCCCGGACGGTGAGTTTCAGGCCCGGGATCAGGAAGGATGTCTGACGGGCCCGGGCGGCCAGTTCCTCGTAGGAGAACTTGGCGTCCGGGGTGAAGATCTGGCGGTCCGCCCAGTAGCGGATCCGGGTGCCGGTGACGCCGCGCTTGGCCTTGCCCACCACGTCAAGGACCGAGTCGTTGACGAACGGTTCGAACGTCGCCGCCGGATCGGGTTTGGTCCCCGGGTCCTTGAACCGCCCCGGTTCGCCCCGGCGGAAGGACATCTTGTACGTCTTGCCGCCGCGGTCCACCTCCACGTCCAGCCGGGAGGACAGCGCGTTGACCACCGAGGCACCGACGCCGTGCAGGCCGCCTGACGCCGTATAGGATCCGCCGCCGAACTTGCCGCCTGCGTGCAGTTTGGTAAAGACGACTTCGACGCCGGTCAGTCCGGTCTTGGGCTCAACGTCGATGGGGATGCCGCGGCCGTCATCGTGAATCTCCACGGAGTTGTCGGCGTGGAGGATGATCTGGATGTCGTGGCCGAAGCCGGCCAGTGCCTCGTCGACGGAGTTGTCAATGATTTCCCACAGGCAGTGCATCAGGCCGCGGGAGTCGGTGGAACCGATGTACATGCCCGGGCGCTTGCGGACGGCCTCGAGGCCTTCCAGTACAGACAGGTGCCGGGCAGTGTAATCAGAACTTGGTGCCACGGGTTGTGAACTCCTTCAGTGACGGAACAGCTAAGGCTTTTGACGCTCCTCCTAGGTTAGTCGGCCCGCGCCGGGACCCCTGCCAGCCACTCCAACATCGGCGTCATCCGGCAGTACCCGTTACGGAATGGTGATACGCGCACAGCGAAAGTGATCCATCCTTGTCATGGTTTTGCTACGAATGCTGGTTATATGGATGTACAGATCTACTAAGGAGGCCGAAATGACAACAGCAGTTGCGGACCGCACGCTCAACGCACTGGACCGGTGCGATCGTTGCGGAGCACAGGCGTACGTCCGGGTTGTTCTCGAGTCCTCCGGCGGGGAGCTGCTCTTCTGCGGCCACCACGCGCGGGCAGTCGAAGCGACGCTTAAGCCGCTGAGCTCCGACTGGCACGACGAGACGGGCCGGCTTCACGAGAAGCCGCCGGTATCGGTGGACTAGGCAACTCTCTGACAGCAACAGGGCTCCTCCGTTCGGAGGGGCCCTGTTCGTTTTGCCCTGGACCCAGACAAATCCACACATACGTGAGGCCCCGCCGGACGGCGGGGCCTCACGTATGTGTTTCTGCTGTTTAGTCCAGGTAGTCGCGCAGGACCTGGGACCGGGACGGGTGCCGCAGCTTGGACATCGTCTTCGATTCGATCTGGCGGATCCGCTCACGCGTGACGCCGTAGACCTTGCCGATTTCGTCTAAAGTCTTCGGCTGTCCGTCGGTGAGGCCGAACCGCATCGCCACAACGCCGGCTTCGCGCTCCGACAGGGTGTCCAGCACGGAGTGCAGCTGCTCCTGCAGCAACGTGAAGCTGACTGCGTCGGCGGGAACCACGGCTTCCGAGTCCTCGATGAGGTCACCGAACTCCGAGTCGCCGTCCTCACCCAGGGGCGTGTGCAGCGAGATCGGCTCGCGGCCGTACTTCTGGACTTCGACAACCTTCTCCGGTGTCATGTCCAGTTCGAGGGCCAGCTCCTCGGGCGTAGGTTCGCGCCCAAGGTCCTGCAGCATCTGACGCTGGACACGGGCCAGCTTGTTGATGACTTCCACCATGTGCACCGGGATGCGGATGGTGCGGGCCTGGTCGGCCATGGCACGCGTGATGGCCTGGCGGATCCACCAGGTGGCGTACGTGGAGAACTTGAAGCCCTTGGTGTAGTCGAACTTTTCGACCGCACGGATCAGGCCCAGGTTGCCTTCCTGGATGAGGTCCAGGAACAGCATGCCGCGGCCGGTGTAGCGCTTGGCGAGCGAAACAACGAGGCGGAGGTTGGCCTCCAGCAGGTGGTTCTTGGCGCGCTTGCCGTCGTGGATGACGAACTCGAGCTCGCGCTTGAGCTTCGGATCCATGGAACCGTCGTCCGCCGCGATCTTCTCTTCGGCGAACAGGCCCGCCTCGATCCGGAGGGCAAGGTCCACTTCCTGCTCCGCGTTCAGCAGGGCAACCTTGCCGATCTGCTTCAGGTAGTCCTTGACGGGGTCGGCCGTGGCGCCGGCCGACATGACCTGCTGGACCGGAGCATCGTCGTCATCGGCGTCGGAGTAGACAAAGCCTGTGCCGGTGGCGGCGGCACCGGTCTTGCTGGCGGCCTCTTCCTCGCTCAGCTCTGACGGATCCGGACTGACGTCGTCCAGATCTTCGTCCAGCTCGACGTCCTCTGCATCGTCGTCGGACTTTCCGGCAGCCTCGGCGGCAGCCTTGGCGCCGGGCTTGGGTCCGCGCTTCTTAGGCTCGGGCTTTGTCGGGGCGCCGCCTTCGGCGGCCGCAGCCTTATTGGCTGCGCGCGTGGCGGCACGCTTGGCGCTCGTCGCCGCCTTCTTCTCCTCAGGGGACAATTCGGCCTGGTCGGCGGGTTCCTTCTTGGCGGAAGACGGGGTCACAGAAAACCTTTCTAGCGGCGGTCTGTGGAATCACCATACGGGCAACACCACTATGACCCTGTCAAGTCCGTGATTCACATCAGGTGCGATCGCGGCCAGCAGAGCCATTAAGTAGAACTGCCGGAACGGCCGTAATGTTCCCGTTTCCGGGCATCACTACATGCACTTGATTCACGGACCCAACCGGGTCTCGGCATCCATTGTCTCATGATTTTCCGAATCGGCCCCTCAGGGCCGCCGCCGGGGCCGAATGTTTCGGCGGACCGGCCTCTCTCCCCGCCCGGCGCATCAGTATGCGGGCCCGCCTTAGGCCGCATCCGTTTCAAACTTCTGCCAGGCCGCGTCACGGCGCCCGGCCCATCCGCACAGCGTTCCGCGGCTGACCAGTTCGGACAGCAGTTCCGCGAGCCGGTATCCGGGGTGCTCCGCGACGGCCCGGTCCAGCAGCGCATGGGCGAACGACCCCCTGCCGCGGCACCACTCAATCCAGGCCCGTCCCGTGAGCGATGCAGCGCCGCCTTCTCCCCCGCCGGCCATGCCGAGCTGCTGCAGCACGCGCTCCAGTGCCCTCATCCGGTCCCAGCGGGGCGATGGCGGTGCCAGCCCCAGAAGCACCTCCCCGTACCCGGGAATCGGGAATGCCCCCTCGTCCGGCATGTCTTCCGCCGGTCCGAGTGCCGACCAAGCGCCAGGAGGAGGTGACACCACCCGCAGGCCTGCGTCCGGCGCGAAGATCCCGAAGTCCTCCGCGCCTTGTTCCGCGGCCGGCCGTCCCGCCGCGCTCATCACCAGCACGGCGTCCCGCCAATGCGGTATGCGCAGGGAAGCCCGGAGATACCCGGACAGCTCGGCCGGCAGGTGCCCCTGCCCTCCGTCGGCCAGCACGCACCCCCACACGTCCAGTATCTTGGCGAACTGGGTGCAACTCCCCCGGAGCGGAGCAAATTCAGTGGACCACTGTTGTTCCGATTCCAGCACGCACGCATCAGCCTCCGCGGCCGCGGCCGCGGGCAGGGCGCCCGCGGACGAGGGGTCCTCGCCCACGCTGCTCCCGCGGAACACCATCTCGGCGTTGAGCCGGCTGTCCCGGATCTCATCCACCGAGCGGCCGGGAAACGGGCAGCAGGCGGGATCGAAGCAGTATGCGTTCCGCCAGAAGGACCCGCCGACGTACCAGGCGTCGCGGACCGGGAGCCCGGATAATTCCAGCTCGACTTCCAGAGCCGCCAGCAGCCTCGCCAATGTCCCCTCCATCGGCGCCCCGGCGGGGACACCACCGGGCCATCCGCCCGACCCGTCCATCCATCCTTCCTCGCTGAAGAGCACCAGGAGGGCGCCGTCGGCGTCGTGGTCCGCGTCAAGGTAGTCCCTGACGGTACGGGCAAACCGAAGCAGCCCCGGATCCGAATCAAGGTCCGGGAGGTCGACGCGGAGGGTGGCACCCAGCCGCTTTCCCTGCATGGTCATGGCCACCAGGCTGTTGGCCGGCCAGTAGCCAAGGGAATGTGGAATGAAGCCCAGGATGTCCTCGGGGCCGGTGATGGTCAGTCGTTCTGGAGGTGTCATGTATCCAGACTGGAACGGCCGGCGTCCCGCGTTAATAGCTTTTCAGCGCTATGTGGAAACAGCCCTACTCGGCGCGGCGGCGTTCCAGGTTGCGGCGGCGCTGCTGCGCGAGGGCTTTGAGCAGCGGCGGAACCACGACGCCCTGGGCCGCCATCTGCCGCCGCACCTTGCGCCGGGTGTAGATAATCGCCGCGGAACCGATTCCGATCAGCACGAACTGGACACTGAGTGCGATCCGGAACGGGTCGAGGCCGTAGAGCTCGCCCTGCGAGAACCCGGCGGCGTGGAGCACGTCCAGCACGACGCCTACGAGGTAGATGGCCACGAGCGCCGCAATGAAGCCGCCGACGTTGACGATTCCGGTGGCGGTTCCGATCCGGTGGGCAGGATTGAAGGTTCTTGCGAAGTCGAAGCCGATCATGGATCCCGGCCCTCCGATGGCCAGCACCACCACCAGCCCGGCCAGCATCCACAGCGGAGAACGGCCGGGCATGAGCAGCACGGCGGCCCAGGCCGCAGCCGTAGTGCCTGCGATGAGGAGCACCATGGTGGAGCGGCGGAGCGGGTGCCGGGAGACGAACCTGCCGATCAGCGGACCCGCTGCGATGGCAGCGGCGACGTAGATGGCCATCAGGCCGGACACGGTCCCGGCGCTAAGGCCCTGGGCGGAGATCAGGAACGGGTAGCCCCAGGTCATGGCGAACACCGTGCCGCTGAACTGGATGGTGAAGTGGCTCCAAAGCCCCAGCCGGGTGCCGGGCTGGCGCCAGGCGCGGGAGAGTGAAATGCCGGTGGCCTTGAGGCCCTGGCCTGTGTCCGGCCGGGGGTGCCCGGGCGGCTGGTCCTTCAGCACCGCCAGGACCAGGACGACGGCGAGCGATGACATGGCTGCCAGCGTCAGGAATGCGGGGGTCCAGCCGGCCGAATGGAGGATCATTGCGAACGGGACCACACTGAAGAGCTGGCCGAGCTGGCCCGACATTCCTGTCAGCTGCGTGATGAGCGGCACCCTGGCCGGGGCGAACCACAGCGGGATCAACCGGATCACCGAAATGAACGTCATGGCGTCCCCGGCGCCCACCAGTACCCGTCCCAGCACGCCGCCCGGGATGTTGTCCGCGAAGGCCAGCTGAAGCTGGCCGAGTCCCATGAGGACGGCTCCCCCGGCGATCATGGTCCGTGACCCCAGCCGGTCGACGAGGACGCCGACCGGGATCTGCAGGCCGGCGTAGACCAGGAGTTGCAGCACGGTAAAGAAGGAGATCTCCGCTGCGGTGGCATGGAACCGCTCGGTTGCCTCCAGGCCCACGACGCCAAAGGATGTGCGTTGGCTGACCGCAACCAGATACGCGAAAATTCCGACGGTCCAGATGAGCCAGGCGCGCGGTGCAGTCACGCCTCCATTATGCCCGCTGGCTGGATAAGTCCTATTTATTGACGGGGGCCTTCTCGGGATTATTGACGGGGCTCTTCCCGGGCGAGATACGCCTCCACGGCAGCGCCGAGCGCGTCGGCGTTCGGCAGTTCGTCGTTTTCATCAGCCAGCAGTGAGCGGCGGACGGTGCCCTCAGCCTTCTCGTCATAGCGCGTCTCCAGGCGCGACACCACCTGCTGCACTTCTTCGGAGGCTTCCAGCTGCTCGGCGATCTGGCGCCCGACTTCGCGGCCGGCCTCCCGCAGGCGGTCAGTGGGAAGCATCAACGAGGTGGCCGCGCCAAGGTACTCAAGCCCGGCCACGGCCGCGTTGGGGTACTCGGCGTCCGCAAGGTAATGCGGCACGTGGATGACGTAGCCGGCAATATTGCGGCCGGCCTCGGTGAGGCGCAGTTCCAGGATGTGGCCCACCGCGGCGGGAACTTCCACTGTGGGCTTCCAGACGGAGATGCCCTCGATGAGTTCGGGTCGGTTGCCGTGGACCGTGACTCCCACCGGCCGGGTATGGGGAACGGGCATCGGGATGGAATGGATCCAGGTCACCAGGTTCACGTCGAGATGCTCCACGATCCGGACAACGGCCCGGGCGAACCGCTCCCACTGGAGATCGGGCTCGAAGCCGGCAAGGAACAGGAAGGGTTTGCCCAGTCCGTCCACCAGCCGGTACAGGGCGAGGCTGGGGGCCTGGTAGTCCTGGAGGTGATCCTCCACGAAGGTGACGTGCGGGCGGCGCGAGCGGTAGTCGATGAGCTGGTCGGCGTCGAAAACAGCCACCACCTCAGAGTCGAGGGTGTCCAGCAATTCAGCAGTGATCTGCTTGACCACGTGGCCCGCGTCCGCGAATCCCGTGAAGCCCATCACCAGGTTGAGTCCGCGGAGGGCCGGGTCGTCGAACAGCTCGGCATTGCTCACAAAGAGAGCGTCGGGGTCCAGCAGGGAGCCGGAAATCCGTTCAAGCACGGCGTGTTCCTTTCGAGGTGGCGGCGGAGGCGGGGGTCGGCAGCGCTTTGGGTGGGGTGGTCCGCACAGGTCCGCCGGATATTTTCTACAACGCACCGGCCGCCCGATGCATTCCGGGTCCGGCGCGCGCAGCGGCAATGTGCTGCAGGTCTCATCAAATTCAACGCGACCGGGACGGAGAGACTACGATCGGAACTGGCCCTACGGACGGCCTGGCAGACACCGGGTTGCGTCTCAAGCCGACGACGGCCTGTTCCATGGCGGGGCGCCCAACATGCGCATCCTGCCGAAAATCACAGAGAATTGAGGACTGATCCTCGTGGTCAAGAATACTGAAATCAAACTTAGCGTCATTGCGCGTGACGTTAAGAAGTCGCCCACGGACGCACTGGTCATTGGAGTGGCGCAGGGTCCCGACGGACCAGTACTGCTGGACAACCCGCTGACGGCCAAGTCCGCCGAGGCCATCGCGGAGTCCCTGAAGGTTCTTGGCCTCACCGGCGCGGCCGACCAGGTCCACAGGCTGCCCGGGCTTCCGGAAGCCGGCGCCGCCGTCCTGGTCCTGGCAGGGGTTGGCAAACCCGGCGCCGGAGGAAAGCTCGCCGAAGAGGCGCTGCGCCGCGCCGCCGGTTCCGCTGTCCGGCAGCTTGCCGGACTCACCACCGTGACGCTGGCGCTCCCGACGGCGTCCCTCGCCGACGTCGCCGCCGTCGCCGAAGGCGCGGCCATGGGTTCGTACTCATTCACGGAATACCGTTCAGCTGCCAACGGCCGCAAGGACCCCGTGAAGAACGTCGTCATCTTCACGGACTTCGCCGCCGACAAGGACCTGCAGCCCCTGCTGGACCGTTCCGCCCTCATCGGGAAAGCAGTCAACGCGACCCGTTCGCTGGTGAACCAGCCCCCCAGCCACCTGTTCCCCGAGTCCTTTGCCGACGCCGCCAAGGAACTCTCCAAGGGCCTGCCGGTCAAGGTCACTGTGTGGGACGAAAAGCGCCTCGAAAAGGAGGGCTTCGGCGGGATCATGGGTGTTGGCAAGGGATCCACCCGGCAGCCCAGGCTGGTCAAGGTGGAATATGCCCCGTCCAAGGCAGCGGCCAAGATCGCGCTTGTGGGCAAGGGCATCACCTTCGACACCGGCGGAATTTCCATCAAGCCCGCCCTCGGCATGGGTGACATGAAGAGCGATATGGCCGGCGCCGCCGTCGTACTTAACACCGTGCTGGCAATCGCGGGCCTGGGCCTTCCCGTTAAGGTGACCGCATGGCTGTGCATTGCTGAAAACATGCCCTCCGGCGCGGCGCAGCGCCCGGCGGACGTCCTCACCATGTTCGGCGGGAAGACCGTCGAGGTCCTTAATACGGATGCCGAAGGCCGGCTGGTCATGGCCGACGGCATCGTGGCCGCCAGCCAGGAATACCCGGACGCCATCATCGACGTCGCCACCCTCACCGGTGCGCAGCTGATCGCGCTGGGCAACCGGACCGCGGGCGTCATGGGCTCGGACAGCGTCACGGGACCGCTCAAGGCCGCGGCGGACCGCGCCGGCGAGCTGGTGTGGCCGATGCCGTTGCCGGAAGAGCTCCGCGCCAGCATCGATTCCGAGGTGGCGGACCTGGCCAACATCGGTGAGCGCCACGGCGGCATGATGACCGCTGCCGTGTTCCTGCGTGAATTCGTCGGCAAGGGCAAGGACGGCGAGCAGATCCCGTGGGCCCACATCGATATCGCCGGCCCGTCCTTTAACAACGGCAGCCCGTACGGCTACACCCCCAAGCAGGGCACCGGCTGCACCGTGCGCACCCTGGTGGCCTACGTCGAGGACGTCCTGGCGGCCTCCGCGTAACGGGCTCCGCCTCACCGCCCTCCGCAGGGCCGGTGAGGCCGTTCGAGGCTTTGTGGCGGGTCATGATCCGTCCGCCACAAAGCCGCGTGACACTCGACACAAGCGCTCCACAAACGCCGTGACAAGGTGGAGCATGGATAAGTGGTTCGCTAAGGTGAACTGCGGTAGTCACAAATGCAAGAGAACCGGCCTGCTGGCATAATCACGGCAGAGCAAGTTCCAAGACCAGATGATGCGTACTCTCGTGTCATCGTTCACGCGAGGGAGCGTCTAAGTGGCCGATCAGGCAACTGCGCAAGAATTCGACATCCTGGTACTCGGCGGTGGCAGCGGCGGATACGCCACGGCACTCCGTGCAGTTCAGCTGGGCCTCACTGTAGGCCTCGTGGAGAAGGGGAAACTCGGGGGCACCTGCCTGCACAACGGCTGCATCCCCACGAAGGCCCTCCTGCACTCGGCCGAGCTCGCCGACCACGCCCGCGATTCCGCAAAGTACGGCGTCAACGTCACGCTGGACAGCATCGACATGAGCGCAGTCAACGCTTACAAAGACGGCATCATCGCCGGCAAGTTCAAGGGCCTGCAGGGCCTGATCAAGTCCAAGGGCATCACCGTCATCGAAGGTGAAGGCAAACTGCAGGGCACCGACACCGTCGTCGTGAACGGCACTGCCTACAAGGGCAAGAACATCGTGCTCGCCACGGGTTCCTACTCCCGCACCCTGCCGGGCCTGGAAATCGGCGGCAAGGTCATCACCTCCGACGAAGCCCTCACCATGGATTACATCCCCAAGAGCGCGATCATCCTGGGCGGCGGCGTGATCGGCGTCGAGTTCGCTTCGGTCTGGAAGTCGTTCGGCGTGGACGTCACCATCGTTGAAGGCCTGCCGTCGCTGGTTCCGAACGAGGATGCCGCGATCGTCAAGAACTTCGAGCGTGCATTCAAGAAGCGCGGCATCAAGTTCTCCACCGGCGTGTTCTTCCAGGGCGTTGAGCAGAACAACGACGGCGTCAAGGTCACCCTCGTTGACGGCAAGACCTTCGAAGCCGACCTGCTCCTGGTGGCAGTCGGCCGCGGACCGGTCACCGCCAACCTGGGCTACGAAGAAGCCGGCATCACCATCGACCGCGGCTTCGTCATCACCAACGAACGCCTGCACACCGGCGTCGGCAACGTCTACGCCGTGGGCGACATCGTCCCGGGCGTCCAGCTGGCCCACCGCGGCTACCAGCAGGGCATTTTCGTGGCAGAGGAAATCGCAGGCCTGAAGCCGGTCATCGTCGAGGATGTCAACATCCCGAAGGTCACCTACTCCGAGCCTGAAATCGCCACCGTGGGCTACACCGAAAAGGCTGCCAAGGAAAAGTTCGGCGACGACCAGGTCGAAACCCAGGAATACAACCTCGCCGGCAACGGCAAGAGCTCCATCCTCGGCACCGGCGGCATCGTCAAGCTGGTCCGCCAGAAGGACGGCCCCGTGGTGGGCGTCCACATGATCGGTTCCCGCATGGGCGAGCAGATCGGTGAAGCACAGCTGATCGTGAACTGGGAAGCCTACCCGGAGGACGTGGCACAGCTCCTGCACGCCCACCCGACCCAGAACGAGGCCCTGGGCGAGGCCCACCTTGCCCTCGCGGGCAAAGCCCTCCACGGCTAGTACTTCCGCTTTACCACAGGGCTTAGTGCACCCGGCATGATCCGCAGGGTGCACTAAGCTCGAACACGGCAGCAATCATCCGCACTAAAGATCAATAAGGAGAACGGGGACGACATGTCTGAATCCGTTAACTTGCCCGCCCTCGGTGAGAGTGTCACCGAAGGAACCGTCACCCGCTGGCTCAAGCAGGTAGGTGACCGGGTAGAGGTGGACGAGCCGCTGCTCGAGGTTTCCACCGACAAAGTAGACACCGAAATCCCCTCTCCGATTGCTGGCGTGATTGAGGAAATCCTCGTCGCCGAAGATGAGACCGCCGAAGTCGGCGCTCCGCTCGTCCGCATTGGTGACGGCTCGGGTTCCGCCGGCGCATCCGAAGCAGCTGCCCCCGCCGAGGCCGCCCCGGCCGAGCAGGCCCCCGCAGCCGAAGAAGCACCCGCCGAAGAAGCACCCTCCACCGAGGCGCCTGCCCCGGCTGAGGCCCCCGCTGCCGAAGCAGCCCCCGCAGCCTCCGGCGAAAGCCACGAAGTAACCCTTCCGGCGCTCGGCGAATCCGTCACCGAAGGCACCGTCACCCGCTGGCTCAAGGCCGTGGGCGACTCCGTCGAGGTTGACGAGCCGCTCCTGGAGGTATCCACCGACAAGGTGGACACCGAAATCCCGTCGCCGGTTGCCGGCACCCTGCAGGAGATCCGGGTCAACGAGGACGAGACCGCCGAGGTAGGCTCCGTCCTTGCCGTCATCGGCTCCGGCGCAGCCGCTCCGGCTGCCGCACCGGCAGCTCCTGCTCCCAAGCAGGAAGCACCCGCCGCGGCTCCCGCAGCAGCACCCGCGGCCCCGGCCGCAGCGCCTGCCAAGGAAGAAGCACCGGCAGCGCCCAAGCAGGAAGCCCCGGCCCCGGCTGCTGCTCCTGCCGCGGAAGCTGCAGCGCCAGCCGAGTCCGGCTACGTCACTCCCCTGGTGCGCAAGCTCGCCAACCAGCAGGGCGTGGACATCGCTTCGCTGACCGGCACCGGTGTTGGCGGACGCATCCGCAAGCAGGATGTGCTCGCTGCCGCCGAGGCCAAGGCAGCTCCCGCCGCCGCAGCCCCGGCCCCGTCCGCAGCGGCTGCACCGGCTTCAGGTGCAGAGTCCTCCCTGCGCGGCACCGTGCAGAAGGCACCCCGCATCCGCCAGGTCATCGCCCGGCGCATGCGTGAGTCGCTTGACGTCTCCACGCAGCTGACGCAGGTCCACGAAGTGGACATGACCAAGATCGCCAAGCTGCGCCTCAAGGCCAAGAACTCCTTCCAGGCCCAGAACGGCGTGAAGCTGACTTTCCTGCCGTTCATCGCCAAGGCCGTCGCCGAAGCGCTGAAGCAGCACCCGAAGGTGAACGCGGCCTACGACGAAGACAAGCAGGAGATCACCTACCACAACACCGAGCACCTGGCGATTGCCGTTGACACGGACAAGGGCCTCCTGGTTCCCGTCATCTCCGACGCCGGCAGCCTGAACCTTGCCGGCCTGGCCGGCAAGATCGCGGACGTCGCCGGCCGCACCCGCGACGGCAAGATCGGCCCGGACGAGCTGTCCGGCGGAACGTTCAGCATCACCAACATCGGTTCTGTTGGCGCACTGTTCGACACCCCGATCATCAACCAGCCGCAGGTGGGCATCCTCGGCACCGGTGCGATCGTCAAGCGCCCCGTGGTGGTCACGGACGAAAACGGCGACGACTCGATCGCCATCCGCTCCATGATGTACCTCTCCCTGACGTACGACCACCGCCTGGTGGACGGCGCCGACGCAGGACGCTTCCTGCAGACCCTCAAGGCCCGCCTTGAGGCCGGCGCCTTCGAGGCGGACCTGGGGCTGTAACCAGCAACAAACAACGACGGCGGTGCGGGCACCGGTGGGCAACCACCGGAAGGCCCGCACCGCCGTCGTTTTTGGTTACCGAATCGTCTCCAAAGCTTCCGCGGGGCTTACTACGTAGCGTAGAACCGTCTGGCTAGACTGGGCCCATGGACATCGTTTACAACATCATGGTCTTCCTGCACATCGTCGGCGCAGCCATGATTGTCGGCATCTGGATCGGCAACATGAAAAAGCCCACCGTGCATCCGCGGCAATTCGACGGCGCAGCCCTGCAGATCATCACGGGCATCGTGATGATGGGGCTCATCCCGGCACTGGACATGGAGGCGAACTACTTCAAGCTCGGCATCAAGTTCGCCATCGCGCTGGCGGTCGGGGTCCTCGCCTTCATGGGCCGCCGCAAATACAAGAAGGACGAGCCGATCAGCAAGGGACTGGCCCACGGCGTGGGCGGCCTGGCGCTGCTGAACGTTGCCATCGCCACCCTCTGGCAGTAACGCGACTCCGGCAGTAACTCACTGCGCCAACGACGACGGCGACCCTCCCTGGCCGGGAGGGTCGCCGTCGTCGTTGTGGCTGGCCAGCGGTAGTCCGGTGGCAGGTTGAGTCGGCCAGTCAGTCGCTGGCGATGCAGAATTCGTTTCCTTCGGGGTCATGCATCACGTCCCAGTGGAAGTCGCCGATGTCATGCCCTTCGACGAACACGGCTCCCAGCGATTCAGCGTGGGCCCGCAGGCTCTCCGGGTCCGGTCCGTGGACGTCAAGGTGCAGCCGCCGCCGGCCCTGGGTGGCGTCAGGGACCTCCTGGAAGGCAAGCTGCGGGGCTCCGGGGGCGGCCGGCTTGAGCCAGACGAACTGGTCAAAGCGGGCGGAGACCGTGGTTCCCAGCAGCGCAGCCCAAAATGCCGCAAGCTCTTCCGCGTTCACGGCATTGACCATGATGGCCGCGATCCTGGCCTGCGGGGCCACCACGGCAGGATCCCTTCGGCGTTGAGTTTCCATTGCGCCAGTGTAGACGGTCATAATCCTCTGACAGCGGACAGCCCGTGCGCCGCGGCTCTTGAATCCATAGGATTGATGCGGAAGGTCTGGGCGGAAGCCCGGACCGGATCGAATCTAAGCTGAGGAGTGGATATGGCAGCAATACGCACCGCGCACACCGTATGGAACGGCGACCTGTTCGAGGGGTCCGGCAACACCACGCTGGACAGCTCCGGGCTGGGTACTTACGCCGTCACGTGGAAGGCCCGCGCAGAACAGTCGGAAGGCAAGACCAGCCCCGAAGAGCTGATCGCCGCCGCGCACTCGTCCTGCTTCTCCATGGCGTTCAGCCTGGCGCTGAGCCAGGCCGGCTTCACCGTTGAAGAGATCAACACCAAGGCCGATGTCACTTTCGTTCCGGGCACCGGCATCACCGGTAGCCACCTGACGGTGAACGCCACCATCCCGGGCATTTCGGAAGAAGAGTTCCAGAAGATCGCCGGGGAAGCCAAGGTGGGCTGCCCTGTCTCCGGTGCCCTGGCCAGCATCGACATCACCATGGACGCGACGCTCGCCGCTTCCTAGGCTGCAGGGGTGCGGCCGCTCCTGGGGATGCCGCACCGCCGCACGGCAAAGGCCCCGCCCCTTCCTGGTTGTCACCAGGAAGCGGCGGGGCCTTCGTCGTCCCCGGCAGCCCGCCGGTTCAGTCCTTGGCGGTGCGGGCAGGCAGGGGCGCCGGGAGGAGCCGCCGGTAGCCTTCACGGAGCGGGGGGCGGTCCGTGGGAAGTTCCTGGATCATTTCCTTGAGGGCGCCGATGCCGTACTCGAGCTGGGGGTCCCTGCCGGCAGCATAGGCGTGCGGCGGAAACGTCACCTCAATGTCCGGCGTCACACCGTAGTTCTCGACGCCCCAGCCCACGCCGCCGCTGAACCAGGTGGCGTACCGCGGCTGCGTCACGCCGGTTCCGTCCGCCAGCGAGAAACGGTTGTCGATGCCCACCACACCGCCCCAGGTCCGGGTGCCGATGACCGGCCCGATCCCGCGCAGCTTGGACACCTGGGTGATGATGTCCCCGTCCGAGCCGGCAAATTCGTCCGTCAGGATGACCACCGGTCCACGCGGCGCGTGATGGGGGTACGTCCGGGGCCTTTCACCGCGCGGCATGCTCCATCCGGTCACCTTGCGGCCGATGAGTTCCGCAACGAGCTGGGACGTGTGCCCGCCCCGGTTGCGCCGGACATCCACGATCAGCCCGTCCAGGGCGGTCTCGGTGTCGAGGTCGCGGTGGAGCTGCGCCCAGCCGTTCGCGAGCATGTCCGGGATGTGGAGGTAACCGTACGTTCCGCCGGAGGCTTCACGCACTGTCCGCCGATTGCCGGCCACCCATTCCTGGTACCGCAGACGCTCCTCGTCCTTGACCGGCACCACGGCGATGCGGCGCTGCTTGCCTGCCGCCTCACCGTGGGCCGCGCCGTTGCGCAGGGTCAGCTCCACGGCCTTTCCGGCGGCGCCCACGAGCTGCATGGCGGGCGTCAGCGTTTCGGACAGTTCCACGCCGTCGATTGCGAGCAGGACATCCCCCGCCTTGGCGTCTGCGCCCGGCCTGGTCAGCGGTGACGTGGCGAGCGGGTCAGATGACTCCCCCGCCAGGATGCGGGTGATTTCCCAGCCTGTTCCGGTGAAGGCCAGATCCGCGCCCAGCCGGCCCTGCCCGTTGCTGCCGTTTTCGGTGACTGCTGCCGGACGAACGTACGCGTGCGACGTGCCCAGTTCCCCATGGAGTTCCCACAGCAGGTCCACCAGGTCATCGTGCGAGCCGAGCCGGTCCACCAGGGGACGGTAGCGGCGGTGTACCGATTCCCAGTCCTGGCCTGCCATGTCTTCGGTCCAGAAGAAGTCACGCTGGAGCCGCCAGGCCTCGTCGAACGCCTGGCCCCAGACGCTCAGCGGATGCAGGAGCACGCGGATGCGGCTGACGTCCACCTTCACCAGTTGCCCCGAATCCTCGTCGCCCTTGGAATCGGCGGGCGCCACCCGGATCTGCTTGTCGTGCAGGAAAACCACTTTCCGGCCGTCGCCGGACACCCGGTAGCTGTCCAGGGCGTCCACAAGCGTGGCCGTCTTGCGCCTGGCCATGTCAAACCGCACCAGGCTGGGGGCGGTGTCCTTGTCGTCGGTGCTGGCCCGGCCGTCGCCGGTGACGCCGGCAAGGGCGTTGTCCAGCCAGAGCAAAGCGCCCGGCGTCGCCTCGAGCGCCGAGTAGTTGCCCTGCGGAACGGGCACTCCGATGACGCGATGCGCCAGGCCCTCTGCGTCCACGCGGACGGCAGGCGCCGCAGAACCCGCGCCGTCTTCGGCGCCTTCCGCGGAGGCGCCGTCCGGTCCGTCCGAGAGGTCCACCGAGGGACCAAACGGCGACGGCGTGTCAGCAGCAAGCGCCACAAGGTAGGGCTTGATGGGGCTGGGGAAGGACAAATCAAAGGAGTGTCCGTCGTATACGGGGTCGAAACTCCGGTTCGAGAGGAACGCCAGGAATTTGCCGTCGGGGGTGAACGAGGGCGAGGCGTCCCGGAAGCGTCCGTCCGTGACATCAACGATCCGGAACTCCGGATCGTCCACGTTAACAATGCGGAGCCGGCTGCGTGAACCAAAGGACGTGACCGGTTCGGACCAGCCGAGCCACGCGGAGTCCGGTGACCAGCACAGACCGTCGATGGTGCCCTCGCCGATGCTGGTGATGAGCTTGATGCTGCCGCTCCGGGTGTCGGCCAGATAGACATCGCCGAAGGACGTTCCCACGGCAAGGGAGCGGCCGTCGGGGCTGGCCTCCATGGCGCTTGCCCGGGTGGACTTGGGGAAATCGATCTTCTGCAGAGGCCCGGCACCGGCGCCCCCGGCCGGGACGACCGCGTCTTCCGGCGCCCCGCCAGCCACGTCACTGCCGCCGTCAACGGCGGGTGATGCCGCGCCGGGGGTGCTCATCCCGGCGGCCGGGACGGGCTTCGGAAGGGACGTTCCGGTGTCCTGCCCGGCGGGCCGCTGGGGCCGGGCGGCAGCCGCTGCCTGCGCACCGGCCACCTGCGGAGCAATCTCCTTGATGTACAGGGCTTCCGCGCCGTCGTGGTCGGCCACATAGGCAATGCGGCCCTCGCTCAGGGGCCGCGGCAGCCGGGCACGGACACCGGGCGCGGCTTCAACGACCCGCGACGGCCCGTCCTTGTGCCGGAGCCAGTGGATGGTGCCATGCGCTTCGACGGCGCTTGAGGAACCGGTGTGGTCCGGAATCACGCCGCCAAGGTGCCTGGCGGTTTTCAGGAGTGCAGGCCTCCGCCCCTGCGAGGCTGACCCGAGCGATATGTTGAGTTTTACTGCGTCGGAGTCCAGGTCAGGGACCAGCCAGAGCTCGCCGGCGGATTCGAACACCACGCGCTTGCCGTCCGTGGCCGCGTGGCGCACATAGAAGTCCTCGTGGTCCGTGTGGCGGCGCAGCCCGGTGCCGTTCGGCAGCACTGAATACAGGTTCCCGTAGCCTTCGTGGTCCGAGAGGAAAGCCACCCGCCCGCCAACCCACATGGGATCCGCAAGGTTGCCGTCCAGTTCGGGAACAAGGCGTTCGAACTCGCCGTTGCCGTCGGCGTCGATCCACAGCTTGCCGGCGGTGCCGCCGCGGTACCGCTTCCACCAGGCCGGCTCTCGGGAGAGGACGCTGGCTACGACCACGGGGCGTTCGTCGCCGATCTCCGGGCCGAAGGCCACGGACTCGACCGGCCCGAACGCGAGTTCCTCCGACCAGCCTCCCTCCAGCGGAACACTGTAGGCGTGCGTGTGACGGCTTTCCGCCTGCCGGAAGGCGCTCGTAACCAGGACATCACCGGCCGCGGTGAAGCCCTTGACCCGGGTGGACGCATGGCCGAAGTAGGTCAGCTGGCGGTAGCCTCCGCCGTCGACCTCCGCAGTGACAACCTCGGGCGCTGTTCCCTGCACAACCGTCCACACCAGGCGCTTGCCATCGGGTGTGAAGCGCGGGTTGCGGGCCGGCAGCTGAAGGGAGGAAACCCGCCAGGCGCGGCCTCCGTCCAGGGGCGCAATCCAGACGTCGTCTTCGGCCACGAAGGTGACCAGATCGCCGTGCAGATGCGGGAAACGAAAGTAGCTCGAAGAGGTCATCGTTAGATCATAGTCAAAGTCCAGTGGGCCGGACGGGAGGTTCCACCGCCGTGCCGGGCATGGTGAGATGGATCATGCGAATCATCATGGCCGGCGCCTCAGGCCTCATCGGAACCGACATGTCCGCCCACCTGCGCGAGGGCGGCCATGAGGTCATCCGCCTGGTGCGCCGGGCACCGGCAACTGCAGGCGAACTGCAGTGGGATCCGGCAGCCGGGCAGCTTGATCCCGCGCACCTTGAGGGCGCGGACGCCGTGATCAACCTGGCAGGGGCCGGGATCGGGGACCGGCCGTGGACCCGGGGACGGATCGACGAGCTGTTCCGGTCGCGGCTGGACCCCACGCACACGCTGGCGGCGGCGATGGCGAAAACAGGGCAGCCGCCCAAGGTCTTCATCAGCCAGTCAGGCTCGAACTACTACGGGGACAGCGGGGCCGCGGTTCTCCGCGAACACGCCCCGAACGGTTCCGGCATCATGGCGCGGATCTGCCGGGAGTGGGAGGCAGCGGCGCATACGGCTCCGGCGGGCGTCCGTGTGGTGACGCCCCGGACGGGGGTGGTCCTCAGCCGGTCGGGAGGCGCGCTGGGACGGCTGCTGCCGTTGCTCCGGCTCGGCCTTGGAGGTCCCCTCGGGAACGGCAGGCAGTGCTGGCCGTGGATCACGCTGCCGGACGTATCCTCGGCTTTCAGTTTCCTGCTCGCAGCCCCCTTGTCAGGTCCGGTCAACCTCTGCGCGCCGGAGACCGCCGACGTCAATGCCCTGGTGGCAAGGCTTGCCGCCGCACTCCACCGGCCGGCCCTCCTCCGGGTGCCGGGGCCGGTGCTGCGGGTGGTCATGGGAAAACTGGCCGATGAGCTCCTCCTCGGGAGCCAGCGCATGGAGCCCGCCCTGCTGGCCGAGGCCGGGTTCGAGTGGCAGCATCCCTCGTTGTCCGACGCAGCGGCGTGGGCAACCGGCCGGGACTGAGCATTCCGAAGCTAGGCCTCGGGCAGGATCTCCTGGATCCGCCAACGCCCGCCGGAACTGACCAGGACCAGGCGAAGCCGCTGCTCCGGACCGGCAGGTTCCACTGCCACGACATTTCCGCCGGCGTCGGTCTCCCGATATTCGGAGTTGACTGCGGTGATGGCCACCACTGCCCGTGCATCCGAACCGCCGGGTGCCGCCTCGGCCCGGGTCACGGTGGTGCTGAAGCCGGCCAGGACATGGCCGGCGTCCCTGAGCTTCCCGCTGACTTTGGCGTCGGCTGCGGCAGCCGGGGAGTTCTCCAGGTTGACCTCGTCCAGCAGCCCGAGTTCCCCGGAGCTCAACGCAGCCGACCTTAGTTCCGCCAGCCCGCGCACCGCCTCCTCGGGCCGCTGCGAAAGAGCCCGCTGACGGGCCTCCGCCTGAACTGGACTTCCTGCCGCCCCGGGCCGGACGTCCGGCGACGGCGCCGCCGCTGTGTGCACGGACTGCGGCTCGGCTCCCTGCCATGCGACCTGCTGCGGCCCGGCCAGGAACCACGCGGCAACGATGACCGAGCAGGCAACCGCTGCCGCCAGGGCGCCAATCCGGCGGCGTTTGCCCCCGGCATGCCGGCCGGCGGCGCGTCCCCGGCGGCTGAAGGGACCACCGCGGCGCCCGAGGCGGCGTCGCAGGGCACGGAGTTTCGCCGCGCCGCGCGCGTTGCGGGAGGGCGGGACGTTGCGGCGGGTGAGCAGCTGGGGAAGGACCGTGGGATGGACCGCGCCGGCGAGGTCCACGGGGGCAGCGTCCGCGCTGCGGTAGACGGCAGCCGCAAACTCCAAGGCCGTCGGCCGTCCCCGCCGGTCCTCCCGCAGACCCGCCTCCAGCGCGGAAGCGAGGGCGGCGGGAACGCCGGGAATCAGAAGTGACAGGGGCGGTCGCTCCGGGCCGGGCTCCGGTGGCTTGCCGGTCAGGCAGTACCAGCCGACGGCTGCGGCCGAATAGACGTCCCGCTCGGGCTGCAGCCCTGCCCTTAGGGCATCCACCGGCGCCGGGTCCAGGAAACCGGCCGTGCCGGCCGAGGAAGGATCCGCGGCGTCACCCACCATGCGCGTCACGCCAAGGTCCGCCAGCAGGGGCTTGCCGTGGGCGGTGAACAGCACGTTACCCGGCGAAACATCCGAGTGCATGAAACCCTGACCGTGGAGGTACGCCAGTGCCTGGGCCAGGGGCGTCAGGACAGTCACTGTTTCCCCGATGCTCAACGGACCGCGGCAGGTGACCAGCTGGGCCAGGGAGCCGCCTGCCGCGTAATCCATGACCAGCCCCAGGCCCCCGCCTGCTCCCCCTCGGAGCCCGACCACATCATGGGCCCGTACCAGGTGGCCGTGGTCCAGCGCGGAAAGAATCCTGAGTTCACGGCGCACGGCGTCTGCCGTGAACCGCGCCTCCCTGCCGGGAACACCGCCGTCGTCCGCGGATGGCGAACGGCTTTCCGCGGCGTCAAAGCACTTCACCGCAAATTCCCGGAGTGTCTGCTCGTCCCGGACAAGCCACACGCTGGCGCTTCCGCCCCGGCCGAGTTCACGCACCACCTCATAGCCGGGAACGTCCGGAACCGTGCCGTCCTCATCGTATTTCTCCATACCCAAGGAATAGCGGAATCGGCAGAATTCCGCAGAAGTTATCCACAGGCAGTGCAGTGAGAGGTTAAGCACAGAATCAGGCACGACGGCGGACGGGGTCTAAGCTGGATGCCATGACTCTTGAGTTTTCCACGCTGGGTCTTGCTCCGGATTTCGTTGATTACATGAAGGGCTGGGACATCCAGCGCGAACTCCATGACAAAGTCGTCGCAGCTGAGGCACCCAGCACAGTCCTGCTCCTTGAGCATGCCGCCGTATATACGGCCGGCAAGCTCACAGAAGACCACGAACGGCCGTTCGACGGAACCCCCGTCGTCGCGGTGGACCGCGGCGGCAAGCTGACCTGGCACGGTCCCGGCCAGCTGATTGCCTATCCGATCCTCAAGCTGAAAAACCGGTCAGGGATCCGCGACTACGTCGAACGGCTCGAAGCCGTGATGATCGCGGTCATGGCCGATTACGGCATCAAAGCGGAGCGGATCAAGGGACGCGCCGGCGTCTGGATCAAGGCTGACAGCAAAGGGCCGGACCGGAAGATTGCCGCAATCGGAATCCGCGTCCTCGACGGGGTCACCATGCACGGCATCGCCATCAACTGCAGCAACGACCTGGCACCGTATGCCCAGATCATTGCCTGCGGTATCACCGACGCCGGCGTCACCACGATGTCCCTTGAAGCCGGCAGGACCATCACCCCCGGTGATATCGCGGACCAGGTCGTGGCCGAATTCCGCAAGCACGAAGAAGCACTCGTTTCAAGCCCCGAAGGAGCTCTACTGTGACACTGGCACCAGAAGGCCGGAAGATGCTGCGTATTGAGCAGCGCAATGCGGCCACCCCGGTGGAGCGTAAGCCGGAGTGGATCAAGGCCAAGGTCCAGATGGGCCCGGAGTTCGTCCAGCT
>NZ_JARCCY010000069.1:0-17769 GCF_039907775.1 Arthrobacter sp. CC3 | reverse complement strand
CCATGATTCCCGCTTCGAGATAGCGCCGAATCAACTTCAAAAGCCGCTTGTCTTTCACTTTCCGCGCAACCCTGGCCTGTGACTGTTGGCGGTAAATGGCGGTCTTTTTGCGGCGCTAAATGTCGCCCTGCTAGTCGGCAAGCGCTCGTGACCGCCTGTAGAACGTCGCTCGGGACATACCGAGATCCCGGGCAACCTGCGCCGCGGGCTCGCCACCTTTGACCAAGCGAACAGCACTTCTGATCTGACTATCAGTGACCCGGCGGGGTCGGCCGCCAAGGTCCTTGCCAGCTTCTCTTCGCTTGATTATGGAATCAGTGACGCGTTCGCGCTTGATCTCGTGTTCCATCTGCGCGAGGGCGGCCATGATCGTGAACAACATAGAGCCCATCGGTGTTGCTGTGTCGACGTCGCCTCCGCCCAAGTTCAGGACGCGCAGGCCGGCGCCCCTGCTGCGGAGTTCGTCGGCGAAGGCAAGCATGTTCTGAGTGGATCGCCCGAGCCGGTCCAAAGTCGTGATGACGAGGGTGTCACCCTCCATGAGCGCGTCGAGTGCTCGATCGAACTGGGGTCGCGACGCGCGCGCTCCGGAGACACCCTGGTCGACGTAGAGGTCATCGCGTCGAACGCCGGCGTCCAGTAGATCCGCCCGCTGCCGGTCCGTGGACTGCTGCCGCGTCGAAACCCGTGCATAGCCAATAAGTTTCGACACGCCTGCCTCCAATGTGTCTCATAACTAATGATTACTACGCCAATTCAAGCAGAAGGTTTCGAGACATAGTTATGAGAATCGCCGGGCGCAGAGAAAGTCGTGAGATTTCTGTCATTTTCCGAAGGCGAGTGCACGAATGTCCGAAGTCCTGCTCACAGGGTGTTTTTGTCAACAGTGGTCAGCACGGAATTTCAGGAGACCTCAGCACCATCCGCCGGTCCGTACCCGATAGTCCTTGATTTCCTGCGGGTACGGAGAGCATCGTTGGACGTGGCCCGGTACGTGAGGTCGCGGCGACGCCCGTAATTAAGTCCGCTGCACGAGTAGGGACTGGCATGGAACCGGAATCAACACCGATCAGTGGGCACGGCTTGCTGACCATGCCGGATGCGGTCTGGGAACTGGCACGCCGGCGGGCTGAAATCATCGCGCCGTTGGCGCGACTGAGCATCATCGGTAAACAGGCGGTCGACGAAGCTTCACGGGAGCTGGGTATCTCCAGGCGGCACGTGTATCTGCTCATCCAACGCTACCGTGAGGGCAGCGGCGTGGTGACGGATGTTGCCCCCGGACACTCCAGCGGAGGCCAGGGCAAAGGCCGGTTGCCTGAAAGCGTCGAGGCCGTGATTGACGAGCTGGTCCGTAAGCACTACCTGACGCGGCAAAAGCTTTCCCGGGCGGCGTTCTATCGCGAGGTCGTTCAGGCGTGCCGGACCCGGGAGCTTCCTGTGCCGGCGCTGAATACTGTTACTCGCAGGATCGCCCGGCTGCATCCGGTGGAGGTCAGGCGCAGCCGCGAGGGTAGGGACGCCGTCCGGCCCTTGCAGTCGGCCGGCGGGAACGTGCCGGCCATCGTGGCGCCGTTGGACCAGGTGCAGATCGACCACACCGTGATTGATCTGATCGTCGTCGATGACCGGGACCGGCAGCCCATCGGCCGGCCCTACCTGACGGCTGCCATCGATGTTTACAGCCGCTGCCTGCTGGGAATGGTCGTGACCCTGGAGGCGCCATCGTCGGTGTCGGTGGGCTTGTGCATCGCGCACATGGCCTGCGACAAGCGGCCCTGGCTGGAAACACTGGGCGTGGACGCGGCCTGGCCGATGAGCGGTAAACCTCGCGCACTCTATTTGGACAACGCCTCGGAATTTAAGAGCGAGGCGTTGCGCCGCGGCTGCGAACAGCACGGCATCAGACTCAACTACCGGCCACCGGGCCGCCCGCACTACGGCGGCATCGTGGAGCGCATCATCGGCACGGCCATGCAGCGGGTCCATGAACTGCCGGGCACGACCTTCTCCAATCCCGGCCAGCGAGGCGGTTACGATGCCGACAAAATGTCCGCACTGACCTTGATAGAGCTGGAACGCTGGCTGACCTTGGCAGTGGCCGGCTACCACGGCAGCATCCACGGATCCCTGAACCAGACACCGGCCGGGCGCTGGCATGAAGGGGTGGGAGAGTTCGGAGCGCAGCCTGTTGTTGCGCACCCCGCGGCGTTTCTCGTCGATTTCCTGCCGGTCATCCGGCGCAGAATCACCCGGACCGGTTTTGTCATCGACCATGTCCATTACTTCGCGAACGTGCTCAAGCCGTGGATTGCGCGGCGGGACCGGGAGGAAAAATTCATCATCCGGCGGGACCCTCGGGACATCAGCAGGGTCTGGGTGCTGGAACCGGAGGGAACGGCCTATGTGGAAGTGCCGTACCGTACGGTTTCCCATCCGGCGGTGACGTTGTGGGAACACCGGCAGGCACTGGCGCGGCTCCGTCAGCAGGGACACGACCAGGTCAACGAGGAAGCACTGTTCCGCATGATCGATCAGATGCGCGTTATCGCCGCCACGGCGCAACGGGCAACCCGCAGATCACGCCGGGATCTGCAGCGGCGGCGCCACCTCCATACCTCCGGGACCGCGAAGACCCCGGCGGTGCCCCCGGATGAGATGCTTCCGCCCACGAATGACACCGCGGTAGCCCGTCCTTTTGACGAGGTCGAGCAGTGGTGAGCATCGATGACTACCCTCCGCCGGATCTGTCCCATCTCCAGCCCTGGGCCCAGACTATGGCCCGCCTGCCGGCGGAGGAAAGGATCCAGCGCATCCGGGCGGACCGCTGGATCGGGTACCCCCGGGCGGTCCGGACCCTCACCCGGCTCGAAACACTCTATGACTGGCCAGGCAAACAGCGCATGCCCAACCTTCTCCTGATCGGACCGACGAACAACGGCAAGTCCATGATCATCGAACGGTTCCGACGCCAGCACGCGCCACACTCCGGCGCGGACCAGGAACACATCCCCGTACTGTGCGTCCAGATGCCCTCCGAACCGTCCATCCCGCGGTTCTACACGGCCGTGCTCGCCGCGCTCGGTGCGCCGACGGGACCGCGCCGGCGCGTAGCCGACCTGGAACAGCTCACACTTGCCGTGCTGCGCCGGGTCGGGGTGCGGGTACTGGTGATTGACGAACTGCATAATGTCCTGGCCGGCCGGGCCGATGTCCGGCGCGAATTCCTGAACCTGCTGCGCTTCCTGGGAAACGAGCTGCGTATCCCGCTGGTGGGGGTCGGCACCCGTGACGCCTATCTCGCCATCCGTTCCGATGACCAGCTCGAAAACCGGTTTGAGCCCATGACGCTGCCCTTGTGGGAGGCCAATGCAGACCTGTCGTCCCTGCTGGCCAGCTTTGCCTCCTCCTTCCCGCTGCGCCTGCACTCAAATCTGGCGACCGATGACATGGCCCGCTACCTCCTCACCCGCAGCGAGGGCACCATCGGGGAGCTCACATCGCTCCTGACCGAAGCCGCAGTAGCAGCCGTGGACAGCGGCGAAGAATCCATCAACCACCGGACACTGACCCTCGCCGACTACGACGGTCCCAGCGTCCGGCGCCGGAAGTTCGAACGCGAACTCAGATGAGACCCCCGGAACGCTGGCCCCTGCACCCGGCACCTGCAGAAACGGAATCGCTGTCCTCCTGGCTGCGGCGGATCGCCGCCAGCTACGGGCTGCACTCGTACGAGCTGCTCGAACACGAACTCGGCCAGCGGGAACTCAGCGACCCCGAGCTGGATCTGGACCCGCCGACGCACCTGCTCGAGGAGCTCGCCAAGCGCACCGGTCTTGACCAACACCGCGTAGACGCCATGACCATGGCCGGATGGGTGCCTTGGCTCTTCGACAGCCTCATCCCTGCCCCCGGCGCCTACGAAACCTACGTGCACCAGCTCTCGGTGCTCCTGCCGCCCAAGCGGCGCAATATCTACGCCCCGCGGAAGTGGCTGCCATGGCTCCCGGGCACCGGGGCGCGGCGGGGATGCCCGGACTGCCTGGAATCCAGCCCGACGGTACTGCTCTTCTGGCAATTGCCGGTCATCGCCAGCTGCCCGGTACACGGGCGCCGTCTCGAAACCTACGAAGGGCGTCCGGCGGACTACATTCTGTGGGCAACTCCCGCCCATGACCGGCGGGCGCTTCCGGAGTCGTTGTCCCTCATGGACCGGCGCACCTGGCAGGCCATAACGACCGGTTCCGTTGACCTGCCCCGGTATCCGGTTCACGCCGGCATCTGGTTCCGGCTGCTGCGTACCCTCCTGGACGAACTCACCACAGCCCAGGGACGATATGGCCGGCAACTGGACGACGTGCGTCGTGTCTGGGAACACTGCGGTCACCCGTTCCGGGCAGGGCTGTATTCGTGGCAACCGTTCGAAACCCTCCATTGGACCGCCCAGCAGCAGCTGCTCGAAGCAGCAGCAGTCGCGATGGAACTGATCGAAGCCGGCTCACTGACTGCCCGGGGAACCTCCGCGCACCTCCTCAGGCCTGAACCCTCCTCCAACATCGGCGACGGAACCCGGCCCGCCCCACTGACAGAAACCGCCGACGCACAAGAGAAGCCGACTCCGGACGTGCTCTGGAAACGGGCATTGGATTCACTGGGCGCCGCCATCGCAGCAGCGAAAGAAGACCCGATCGTCGCGAAACAGCTCTTCGACGTCGCACGGTACGGACTCCGGAATGAAGAATCCGTGCGCGCTCTCCGGGAAACCTTCGTCGAGCTTCAGATACCCCTCGACTTCCTGTCACAAACAAACGATCAGCACCCCTTTGCATGACTTAGAATAAATAACTGGTTAAGTGACAACTTCTGTAATTCTCCGCGGTATTTGGCGGGTTTTTCGTGGCGCTATATGGCGCGGTCAGGTGCCGATGAGCAGGGTTTCGCGCGCTGCTTCGACGACCTCCTTGGTGATGCTGTTGAGCTGGTTGATATCGCGGATGCGAGTGATTTGCGTGAAGAGACGCTGGATGAGCCGGAAGTTGCCGTTGGTGATGCGGGCAACGGCGGCGATCGCTTCGGCATCGGTGAAGTCCTGGGGGTCGATACTTAGACCGAGCTCCTGCCAGCGGTTTGTCAGGACGAAGGTGAGTTCCTCGGTGCCGAGGGTCCGGTAATGGTGGGCGAAGCCGATGCGGCTGTAGAGCTGAGGGTAGCGGGCGAGGCGTTTTTCGATGCCGGGCATGCCGATAAGGATGACGCCCATAGTGTGGCGGTCGTAGTAGTCCCGGACTTGCTCAAGTGCCGGAGGTTTGAGCCGGTCGGCCTCGTCAATGATGAGGAGTTCGGTCAGACCGGAGGCCCGGGAGTCGCGGTGCTCGAAGACGTCGATGTTGCCTTCCCGGGCGTATTCGGCTGCCCAGGAGACTCTTTGGCAGATCCGAGGCAGTTGCCGGTCGATCTCTCGGGGGCTGATGGTCACAGTGGGGGTCCAGAATGCTGTTCTGGCTTCGAGCACGCGGGCAGGGACGGGCTCGGTGTTGGTTTGACCGGTCCGTTGCCATTGTTCCCATTCGGTCGCACCGGCGTAGGCGCGTGCTGAAAGGGTTTTACCGACGCCGGGCGGGCCGAAGCAAACGCCGATGTGGCGGTTGGTGCGCACTGCGGTGGCGAACTCCGTGAAACGCCGGTGCTCCTTGGTGATAAGAAATGGCGGCGTGTCGGGCGGGACCGGTGGAGGGGCGGCGGAAATCTCGCCGAGATCGGCGGACAGGAAGCGGCGGCCGTCGTCATTCTCGTCCTTGGCGGGCATGAGTTTTCCTCTCCTTCGGTCAGCCTTCGGCGTAGATGCGAAGCTGATGCTGCTTTTCGTCCGCAGTTTGCTGCCCGGCCCTTGTCGGTTGGACGGGTGCCGGCGGCGCGTAGCGGTCGTCGGCAGGAAGGGCATCGGCGAGGCTGAGCTTGGTGCGCAGCTGTTTCTTCAGCTCGTTCCGGCGTGCTGATCTGGCCGCCTTGAGCTGCCTGAAGGTGATGGTTCCGGCGGCGAGTTCCGGGGCGATGGCGCGGCAGAGGAACGTGTCCTGGTGCCAGACGCGGATCTCGGCCATGTCCCGGGGGTCGTAGCGGATGGTGACGGCTTCGCCGACAAAGGCGGAAAGTGTGAGGTCCAGGTAGCGCAGGCCGTTGAAGTGGATGCCGTCGCGGTGGATGATGCGCTGGTGTGCGACGGTCAGGAGCAGGAGGCCCAGGTCCTCGGGCCGCGCCGGCAGTCTGGGGATCCAGCCGCCGGCCTGCCAGCGTGCTGTGGGGACCTCTCCGGTTTCGGAGTGCGTGCTGTGGTTGTATTCGTCAACGATGAACTGCTCGAGCGCGGTGTCGAGCTGTTCGAGGGTCATCGTCGGTGCCGTCACCGGGGTCCCGCGGGTGCCGTGCGGGATGAAACCGGGCAGATGCGGTAGGAGCCCTTCGGTGATGGTGCGGTAGAACCGCTCAATCTTCCCGCGGCCCTGCGGCACGCCGGGGACGGAATGGATGAGCCGGATGTGGGTGTCAAGGCAGACCCGTTCAAGGTGGGTGCTGGTGAAGTCTGCACCGTGATCGCTGTAGAGGAGATCGGGCAGACCCATGACGGGCCAGGCCGGATGCTTCTTGCGCTGCACGGCCTGGTGAAGGGCCAGTGCCGTCTGGAGCGCGGTCGGCGCACCAGTGAAGACGGTGTAGCCGGCGACGGCGCGGGAGTAGTCATCGAGTACGACGGTCAGCCACGGGCGTGCGCGGGCCCCGGCGGCGTCGACGATCTCGATGTCCAGCTCGGTGTGATCGCACTGCCACTGCTCGTTCGCGCGGCTGGCGGTGCGACGGTAGACCAGCTCGAACCGGTCCCGGTACGCGGCGTCGCCTTCGAGGGCGATGGTGCGCAGTCCGGAATCGATGGCGGCAACGACCGCTCGGACCGTCGAGTAGGCGGGGGCGGGAATGCCACGATCGAGCGCGACGGCACCGATCCGCCGGTGGATGAACGCGATGGTCGGCGCCGGGCGGCGGAGTGCGAGGCCTTCGATCGCGCCCACGATTTCGGGCGGGAGCGCACGGCTTCCGCGGTCCGAGCGTGGCTGGCGGCCCAGGGCCGCAACCGAGCCGCCGGCACGGAATCCCGCAGTCCACCGTTGCAGCGTGCGGAGAGGGATGCCTGCCTGACCGGAGATGCTGGCGAGGGGAACACCGTCATCGATGTGCTGCCGGAGCAGTGCCGCACGGTCTTCGGCCGACAGCCGATGCTTCATGACCGGCGGTCTTCGGCCGCCTGCCGGTGGCGGTAGAGCGTCGCGCGGCTCCAGCCGACGAGTCGCGCCGCGTCCTCAGCGGAGCGGCCCTTCGCGCGGGCGTCCGAGGCGATCGCGAGCTTGTCGGCGATGACCAGCGGGTCGGACAAGGGCCGGCCGAAGCGGGTTCCGCCCTGTCTGGCCGCGGCGATGCCCGCGTTGACGCGTTCGACGATCAACTCCCGCTCATACTCAGCCAAAGTCGCGAGCATGTTCAGCATCAGACGGCCCGACGTTGTCGTGGGATCAATACCGTCCGAAATGGACCTCAGGTACACACCGCGTTCCCGCAGCAGGTTCACCGTGTTCAACACATCGATCAAGGACCGGCCGAGCCGGTCCACCCGCCACACCACGACCGTGTCACCAGGCTCCACATACGCGAGGAGCTTCTTCATCCCCGGACGTTCAATGGCTGCCTTGCTCCCGGACGTGACGTCAGCAAAAACATCACGCTTCTGCACCCCGGCATGGATAAGCGCATCGAGCTGCAACTTCGCGTCCTGACCCGACGTACTCACACGCGTATACCCAAGATGTCTCACCCGGCCATTGTGCCTCAGAAACCCCCGGCCAGCACCCAACTGAGACGATCCACGGTGAGACATCTTTCCGAGACACGCGCCGGCCCGGCGCGACGCCGATCCCTTAGACGCTCATCGACACGACGGCCGCGTCTCAAAAAACTGTTGCTTTTCGAGACACCGGTATTTGCAGACTTCGGCCAGGAGTTCGCTGCACCCGGGGCGAGAAAGATGGGGCGGACAGGTGGGCCAGCCCCGGCACACCTACCGTTGAAGACTGGCAGCCTTTCGGCGCGCCGGCCACTGGCGCTGCCCCAGGGTTTAGATTAGGGCAATGGTTAGCGAGTCCCACGGACGAAATGAGAGGGAATGTACATACTTTTGGGTTGCGTAGCTCTTGCTGTGGGCTTGCTCGGAGCATGGCAGCGCAAGCGGCTAATGGATTGGAGCACCCGCTGGAACAAGCGATCCGGGCCGCCAGGTGAGCTACTCAATAGGTTCCAGTCCGACCGGGGCTATCTCATTGGAGGCCTCGGGATGGCTTTTGCCGGCCTCATCACCGCAATTTACGGCGTGATCTCCGGCAGATAACCGCTCTGATCGCCCGCGAATCGGCCAGCCGATTTGGCTCGTGGATGACAGAATCTCATGAGTTAGCAGATCCCTAAGACGAGCGCTTCGCTATCTAAAGAATCGTTTAGTCCATAGGATGTGCAAACGAACGAATACTTGAATAGTAGGAGAAACCATGCCGATGATCGGTCCCGATCTTGGAGGCGGGGCGGAATACGTTGGCCTCGTATTCGCCCTCGTTGCAGTCGGCCTGGTGGGCCTTATCATCACTGCAATAGTGGTTCTCCGCAAGAAGAACAGAAAGTAACTTCGCTTCGTAAGGCTCCCGGGCCGCGTCTGTTCAACCGGTCAACCGGCCGCCCGGTAGAGGAGCTTTCCCCGTGGCGTGCCAGCTCTCGTCAGCTTGGCTCTCTCCCGTCGGAGAGCGGTCCGGCAAAGGCTCGGCTCCCGATCCCCTTCGGGGCTGCACCATGCGCCAAACAGCGATGTGAAAACGCCGCCATTTACCGCCGAAAGTCACAGACAACTTCGGAATCCCGCGAGACTTGGAATCACGCTGTCACTTAAACGAACGTATAAATGACGAAGGAGAAATTCCGTGCTGGTCGGATATATGCGTGTCTCCAAGGCCGACGGCTCCCAGACCACGGACCTGCAGCGCGACGCGCTCCTGGCCACCGGCATCGACGCGGCCTCCCTGTATGAAGACCGGGCCTCCGGGAAGAAGGATGACCGGCCCCAGCTGGCCGCCTGCCTCAAAGCCATGCGCCACGGCGACACCCTCATGGTCTGGAAGCTCGACCGGCTCGGCCGGGACCTCCGCCACCTGGTCAACATCGTCCATAACCTCACCGAACGCGGAATCGGGCTGAAAGTCCTCACCGGGCAGGGCGCCGCCATCGACACCACCACCGCCTCCGGGAAGCTCGTTTTCGGAATCTTCGCTGCCCTCGCCGAGTTCGAGCGCGAACTCATCTCCGAACGCACGACAGCAGGACTCGCAGCCGCCCGCGCCCGCGGCCGCAACGGCGGACGCCCCTACAAGATGACTCCCGCGAAACTCCGGCTCGCTATGGCGTCCATGGGTAAGCCCGGGACCAAAATCAGCGAACTCTGCACCGAACTCGGGATTACCCGCCAGACGCTCTACCGGCACGTCTCACCAACAGGGGAGTTGCGTTCTGACGGCGAGAAACTACTCTCTCGATAGCCACAGGCGACCTTGAGTACATAGTTGTGCAACGAAGTCGTGTGGCGTGTTGCCACTTCTCGAGTGAACAGTCCTGGGTGCCCAAGTTAGTAAGAACTGAGACGCCACACTTTCGCGCTGGGCTAGCCATTTTGCCGCCGCTGGCACTCCGTTTTATGGGCGGGCTCTATGACTCTCCGTGGGCGCCCTGCTCCAGTTCAGTAATGAGCAGTTACGAGCATGGCGCCTCCTGCGAGGTCGATAAACAGTCCTATGAAAAACAGCACAATCAGGGCTTTCCGCTGGGTATCCAGGGGCTCGCTCATCCATCGTGGATGCTTCACGACGAAAATAACCATCGGAATAACCAGCAATGTACCGATCAGCGAGAGCACTATCGTGAGCAGGTCGCCGGGACCGCTGCTGGTGATCAGGTTGGGGTTAACCCGTGAGTCCACGCAGGTGACGAACAGGGTGTCCGGATTCTGGCCATCCGCGAGATCCTTCACGTGCGGGAGCACCTTGTCAGCGTTGGAGTTGAATGAAGCGGTTTTGCTGAGCGTGGGCCTGTAACATTCCTGCCGCTCACTCCAAGCCGCGCCGGCCCAGGCCCCCGGGCGGGGGCCTGCTCACGCTACTGGGCCTCGTCGAGTAGCCACATCCCCGGTCATGTCCTTTATCGGATCCTGTCCGGCTCGTTCCGTCCCACCTGGTTCGCGGCATGGCCGAGCCATTCGAGGGGGCCGCGTTTCTTCAGGAGCGCGAAGGCCATTCCGATCAGCACGGCCAGCGCGGCCTGGGTAAAGTACATTCCTTGCTCGGTCCATCCCGGCGGGCGGCCCGAGGCCACTGCCCACACGTGCACGGTGTACAGGGTCAGCGTCATCGCTCCGGGGCCGCGGAGCGGCAGCAGCAGATCCACACCCAGCCGGTCCCCGAGCCTTCCTATCAGGAGGAAAAGCCCGACGACGGCCGCGGCCACGCCGCTGGTATGCAGCAGGTCCAGCGTGGTCCCTGAATGCGGCGCGCTCGACGCCAGCCACCACCAGGACCCTTCCTGCCGGACGCCTGCCAGATTGACCTGCAGGCGGCTGTCCAGCGGGTAATGGGGATCCGAGAGGATCGACTGCAGGGCGGCCCGGCCGCCCCACTCCTCCATTGCTGCCGTGCCCAGGACCTTGGCGAAGGCCGCCACAGCGGCGCCGCCGGCCAGCAGCAGCACCGGCAGGAACGCCGTCGTCAGCGCCAGCCTGCCGATGATCAGACCAACCAGCAGATACGAAATCCACTGGAAGACGGGGTAGTAACCCGTCAGGAACAGCTCGCCCAGCAGTTGGCCAGGAGTGGACAGGTCCCCCCACCCCGGATTGTGATTCAGCTGCAGGGGCGGATCGGCAGCCATCAGCCACGGCCGCAGCAGGAAGGCCAGCACCGGCGAGCCGAGGATCCAGCCCGCGGCCCAGGCGCAGAGGGCCTTCAGCCGCAGCCCGAGGAACGGCAGGACGCACAGGAAGAGCACGGCGTAGTGCACCAGGATCACCGCGATGTTGACTTCAAGGCCGCCCAGGGACAGTCCGATGAAGGCAATCACGAAAGCGCGCAGGGCTATGCCCCGCCGGGCAGCCGAAAGGGCGGCGCCTTCCAGGGGGCGTTCCTTGCCCGTGGACAGTGCCAGCCCGATGCCCGCAAGAACGGCGAAGAGGGCCGCTGCACGCCCGGAAAACACCAGGCCGACCCAGGTGGGGGTCTGGTTGGCGTCTGCCTCGAAGAGGGCCAGTATGTGGGTGGCCATCATGCCCAGCAGAGCGAGGCCGCGGGCCGCGTCAAGGCCCGTGAGGCGGCCGCCGGTTGCAGGTCCTTTCGCTGCTCTGGAGGTCAGGACAACGTGCCAGGGCGGCATGCTCAGCGTGTCTTCTTTGGCTCCGACCGGCCGGCCAGAATGGCGCCGATCATGAGCAGTGCGGCCCCGGTGGGGTAGCCGATGAAAATGTCCTCCGCGATGCTCGGGGCCCGCCCGAAGGGTTCAAGATGGGCGATCCAGTGCCCGATGGCGACCAGCGCACCAGCGGACATCAGAACCTGCCCGATGCGGACCAACCGCCGGTGGCGGCGGTAACTCTTGACAGGGTCCTCAGACGGCTTGTCGTTCTTCTTCACGGCTTGTCCTTTTTGATGTGCGGATGGCTAGTTGTTGGTTCCGCCGGTGCAGGGTGCGCCGGGTTTCGGCGCTTTCGGGGACTGGGCGTCAGCGCGGATGAACGCGGCAATGCGGGTGTCGCCAGCATCCTGCACAGCCAGCTGGGAGCCCCAGGCAGTGGCCGTCACCAGTGCGGCCTGCTCGTTCAACACGTTGAACGAGCAGTTGACATCACCGGCGTCCCTTCCAAGGAAGTCGCCGCGGGAGCCCATCAGCATGTGTTTCCTCCCCAGAGGAGCGCCGCGCAGGCCGGCTGTGACAGCGGCGAACTGCATAGGGAGCGGAAGGATAGACCACGCGGACTCCAGGGCAAAAGGGGAATGGGAATCGCTGGGGGTGTGCGGTGCAGGCCCGCGCCCGTGATACCAGCACGGGCCTGCACCGTGGGTGGGGCTAGAGGGTGCCCAGCAGGTCCTTCATTTCCTGGATTTCCGCTTCCTGGGCGGTCACGATGTCCTTGCTGAGCTGGACCGCGTCCGGGTTCTTACCGTCCGCTTCTTCGGTTTTGGCCATCATCACGGCGCCTTCGTGATGGGCGATCATCTGGGTCAGGAACAGCTTGGCTGCTTCCGTGCCCTGGGCGGCCTCGAGCTTCTTCATATCCTCGTCGCCCATCATCCCGGACATGCTCCCGCTCATGCTGCCGGACATCGTTGCCGATTCGTTCCAGTCTTTGAGCCAGCCGGTCATCTTCTCGATCTCGGGAGCCTGCGCTGCCTTGATTTTGGTGGCCAGGGCGGTCACGGCGGCGGGGATGTTCTGCTTCTTGAGCAGCATGTCGCTCATTTCCACTGCCTGGGCGTGGTGCGGGATCATCATCTGGGCAAACATCGTATCGGCCGCGTTGTGGTCTCCGGCAGTGACCGGAGCGGAACTGGACGACTTGCTGGAGCTGCCCATGTCCATGCCGGGCATGCTGCCTCCGCCGGAGCAGCCGGCGAGGGCGATGGCGGCGGCGAGGGCGGTAGCGGAAATAGTCAGAATCTTCTTCATGGAATTCACGGTCCTTCAAGCATCAACCGGCGCAGGGCACGGCTGTAAGGGGGGACGCGCAACCACAGAACGCATGGCTGATGCTGGGGCGCGTCAGGGAGAAAGTCTTGTACACCGGGCGGGTGGGCGCGGTGCGGCAAGTCCGCTTTACGTGCGGCTGATGCCGAGATCGCCCGGGGAAGGACTTCCCGGAAGATATGAAGACCCGGCGGCGGGGCTTGACGCCACTGCCAGATCCTGGGCCGCAAAAGGTGTGCTGCCAGGCGGCGGCGCCGCCAGCACGGTGGTCGCCGGGGAGGGGACACAGACCGCGTCCATGGCCGACATCGCCGTGCACGGACCCGAGCCAGCGCACGACGGGGCTGGCGTCGAAACCATTCCGGTAACGGCATTCGGCGCCGCGGCGTGGCCGGTGTGGGCACTGGCCGGTACCTGCGTCGGCACCGCCTGCTCAACGACACCGGCTGCCGGGACGTCCATTCCCGGGCCCGCAAAGGCCGGGGACATGTAGTGGGTTCCGGTCACTACGTGCATGGCCAAAATGCCGGCAATGACGGTCAGCAACCCCGCCAACAGGCCGACCCGACGGAGGAAGGCCAGGGAACGGCCGCGTACGTGGCTGGTCATGCTCTTCCTCCCTCCGTGCGTGATCGTGGTCAAGCGTACCGGCTCAGGCTGAGCGGGCTGTTGCTTGTGCGTCCGAGAGCTTCAACGTCTCTGGGCAGGGCTTAGTTTCATCCTGCGCGGGAGCAGGGCGTTCGCGACGGTTGAGTGTTCAAGGCCACGACAGTCGTTGAGACGGACATCAGCACGGCGCCGCGGGCCCGGGAAGAGCGCGACTCCGACAAAGGCCAGCCCACCGGCGGCGAGCGTGACGGAGATGAGGTTGCCGTACGGATGAGACGCTCCCCCCGGTTGTCTTAATGGCCGCCCTAGCTAGGGGATGCCGGTCAGCGATCCGGCTGAATGCCGGTCGCCGGAGCCGGGCCGGACTTCGTTTCGCCGGACCCGTAGGCGGGGCATGCCAAATCCTCCGGGACTGCACCACTGCCTGATCGAGGTGTTGGATTTCGTCCGCGGTGACCAGGATCGCCCGGGCTGTTGCGATGTCGAGGAAGAGTCCCGTGGCCGTCCCAACGGCCGTTTCCCGCCAGAATGACGTCGCCTTGCGCCCGCTCGCTCCAAGCACCACGATTCTCGAATCAACCTGTTCTTGAAATCCTTCGTTTCAAGAGGGGCGGCGCTGATGCCTTACCAGAGGGGCTGAACCCGGAAAGGCTGGATGTCTGCCAGCAGTCGGCCGTGAATAATCACCTTGCGAAAACGACACGCGGCAGATAGTCAGTGGTGGGGGCCCAGCCGCCCGGGTGGCGGGATCCGACGTTACATCGATGATCAAAGGCGACTGAATCCGGGGCAGGTACTATGCAGAAATGGCACCTCAGCAAGTTACTTCGACGCTCGTCGCGATTGTAGCGTTGGCGCTGCTGCTTGCCGGTTGCGGCGGGGCCGGCACTGGCAGCGCCGGCCCCGCCCAGTCCGCCGGCGCCGCACCGTCCGAGTCGATCTCGGCTGGACGGCTGTTGGATCCCGCTGCGTTCGCTTCAGCGATGGCAGAACCGGGGCGGGTCACCATCAACGTCCATGTTCCGTTCGATGGGCAGATCGCGGGCACCGACCGAATGATTCCATATGAACAAGTGGGGGCGGACGCCGCGAAGCTCCCCGCCGATTTGCAGACACCGCTTGCTGTTTACTGCCGTAGCGACAGGATGAGCAGTGCTGCGGTGCGCGCCCTCACCGCGCGTGGCTATACCAACATCGTAGAACTTGACGGCGGTATGGATGCATGGGCCGCGTCCGGTCGTCCCCTGTTGTCCACTCCCTGGGAATAGGCTCACGCCGAGGGCCATTGCGTGATTGCTAATAACGTGTATTCGGCTCAACGCGTCCTGGTAGTGAGGAGTGCTGATTGATAGGGGCTTTTGCTGCTGTTTGGGGCTGTCCGAGTAGGAAACCGCTGAGAAAGGACAGTGTCAGGCGGCCCCGGGCGTGCCGGGTGCGGGGTGGCCTGCCGTTTGGCGGCCTTGTTCCGCACGGACCGGTTCACCGTCCACAAATATCGGTTACCGGGCCCAGCGTGAAGCAGAATTCCCCGACCCAGTTTAGCAGACCATTCCGTTAGGTCAAAACCGGCCGGGCTATCAGCAAGATCAAACGCAAACAAATCACTAACACGACTAGCGGGAGAGCGCACCTTCTCGACCGCTGTGTCCGTGAGCGCGGCGCCGGCGCACTTCGCGCGCGAAGGCGGCCCATTGGAGAGCTATGACCGCTCCTCCCAGTATCAGGAACGGGATGCGGAACCAGTTCTCCGGTGCAGGGAGCCTGTGGAAAGAGACGGTGTAGTGCATGAAGAGGTAGTAGGACCCGTGCAGCACAACGAGGTACAGAACCACGTACGCGCCGTTGTGGATCCACTTCCATGCCGGTGGGCCCACAAAGCGCAAGGCCCGATCTGAGGACGTAGCAACGAGGACGAGCATCCATACGAGGGCCACAAGCCCGATGAGATTGGCCAACCCGAAACCAGGCTCCATCCGCGCCTCCCGCGCTAACTGCGGCACGAACTCATAGCCCAGGAACCGGCGCAGGCTCCACTGCGCCCATCCGTCGATGACCAGCAGGGCGTGCACCGTCGCCACCAGTCCGGCCCAGACACCAATTGCGCGGCGCCACCGCAGAAGCCAGCCCGCTGACGACCAGAGCTTCGCTGCGGGCCCGATGGCAAGCGCCGTAAAGAGGAGCAAGGCCGCGGCGTCACCGACTGCACGCCAAAGCCTCATATCGGGCGACCAATCCATACGGCTTAGCCAAAAGGCGACAGCCAGCACAATGGCCAGGGCCACTACTGCACAGTGTCGCCAGATACTGGGGCCCATACTGCTGGATCGCCGCTGCGCATTCATGCTTTTTCTCCTCATCCCGGGGCCCCGCTCCCGTTACGGCTCTGAGGGGCACGGAAAGCGGGGGCACTAACTCGTGCGGGGCACCACGCTGCTTCCGCGTAGCCAGGCACCCGGCCGTGACGACCCGAAGCATGGTGGTTAAACGTTCTACGGTTACTTGAAGTCTTCAGGATAGGCTACTACGCCTCATAGTTCCTGGCGGCTTCGAAACCACAGCTTGAGGACCAGCACCCGAACCGGGCCCGGCACAACAGATGACCGGTCAGATCCACGGCGCCCACAGCGAACAGGTCTCTGCGCAATTGCTGGCGTGCTGCCGGCCGAGGACAGGCAGTGCAGACGACTTCGGATATTCCGTGCAGACGACTTCGAAAAATGACAATTTCACAAGAATCAGGATCTTACGGGACAGAGCCAGTGAGACGTCTCGTATCCCAACGGTTACGAGACCGGGCCTAGGAGGTCAAGTTGGATACTGTCTCGGAGCAACATTTCGGGCAGGGTTCGGCACAGCAGACCGACAAGCCGACATGGCTCGAGTTCACTCCCCTGATCCGGTCACGTGAGGCGACATCAATAATGCTGTCCCTGACTGAACGTCAGGTAGCTAACGTCAAGGATTGCTGTGTACCGCACAGGGTGTTACTCGACATCATCGGGGCGTGCTCCGATGAACCAACGGAAACAAACTGAGCAGAACGTCGGAGGCTCGGAAGCCGTGCTGAGCCCGACCGGAAATCCATAGTCGTTTAGGCGCTGCGGTTCTGTTTCATAGAGCTTTCTAACGTCCTCTTTGCAGAAGTATTCGTCGCCCCACTGGTAAATTTCGTGTACGGGATATTTTTGTTGCGTCAGGTGAGCCAGCTCTTCCACTATGCGTTCCAAATGCGCAGCGTCGGCGTCAGTACTTTGCTCAATCCTGAAAGTCATCCTTCCGCCGGACTGAACTGATGAGCGCCTCAACAGCATCTGTTCGCGGCCATCGGAAGTGGCCAACGCGGCGCTTTCCACGACTCCAAGGATGACGTCGGGCTTTCCGTCAGAAATCCGCCAACCTGACATTGCTTCCCTGTATCGACTGCCAGCAAACATGTTGAAGACCTCAAGCCCGGTGATCGGGGTATCACGGTCAGTCATTGCCGCAGGGATCTTCCAGGACCTGAACCGCGGAGAAGCGTTGAGGTGGGTCACAACTAAGCTAAGCCCTGCGAGATCGAATACCAGCGACGGTTTTTCGTCAATCACGAAGTACGTCCCAGGCCTCCTTCGCAGTTCCGCTGCTGCGCGTGCCGACATCACTGTGGAGTAAGCCGGTTCAGTGGTCATGTAACGCTTAAGCGTCGTGTTCTGCCAGGCATTCCGCCTGGCAGTGAGCAGATGGACATCGGATCTGCGGATGTAGGCCACAGGGGTGACCAATAAATGTAGGTCGCGAGGGAGCGACACGGGCTTGATCAGCATGTTGTCCTAGCCTCTCGCGAAAAGCAACGTCGAAGCTGGTGCCGCTAAATCAGCCTCGCGCGGGACCCGGAGGCGGGCCAAAGGGTTCTCAGCTTCATCGCGGCGAAGTGCGCGCCAGGCAGCGAGAACACGTCCGAAGAGTTGTGAAACTGTCAGCAACGCGTCCTGTTTGGTCAAAACCCTCAACCTGGGCAGCTCACTGGCTAGGGTACGAAGTTGAGAGTTCGAAGCAGCAGGCCTCGCCGGTATCGAACCGCAGGCAGCTTGTAGCATGATTGTTCCCCCAATTCACCTTCGCGTTCCCCTGGAGTCTACGTTAGCGCTTGCATTCAATCGTTCCCGTCACTCCGGTGTCTACCTTCCCGTATCCCTAGGGATACGAGACGAAGGAATTAGGCCAGGCCCTCGCTCCGTGGCTCTGCGCGCCATTTAGCGATCACAAAACGCCGCCAAATAGCGCCGAAAGTCACACCCTGGCCATCAGCGCGTCGTGGTTCACCCGGTCAAAGAACGCATCCAGGTCAACCTCGACCACCCACCGATACCC
>NZ_JARCCY010000068.1:0-17902 GCF_039907775.1 Arthrobacter sp. CC3 | reverse complement strand
CGAACCGCCGTATGCGAGGCCCGCACGTACGGTGGTGTGAGAGGTGGGTCGGGAAACCCGACCCACCTACTCGATTATGTCGGGACGTACTAATGTCCACGTTTTTGGGTGCGAAAACGCCATCCCGCGCGGAGGAAATCAGCTCAGCGCAGCACAGACATCGATTACTTGGCCAGCTCCGCTGAAGACCCTCTTTTCCGAGAAAGGATCCGTGTAGATCGCGTAGTTGAAGTCGCCGACCAGCACGTAGATACCTTGCTTCGTTGAATCCGGGCCATTGACAACGATGTTTCTGCCGGTGACGACGACCTCCCGGTAATCTTGCGCCGCGTCCACATCCACTTGCCGGCGAACGCCGGTAATAACGTAACTGACAGATTTGTCTGTCTCGTCATTGGTCAGGGTTATCTTTTGGCCCGGCGACGTTACCGTTGTCACGTTCCCGTTGGTGATCGTTTTCGTCTTGCCGGTAAGCGTGTAGGTGACGTCGAAATTGCAGAAGATACCTCCCTGCAGCGTGGCGGTCTCATCGCCGGATGTGGGAGGCGCGGCAAGTGCTGTGCCGGAACCAGCAATCAGGGCTACCAGTAGAAGCGGTAATGCAAGAATTTTTTTCATGAGTAATCCCCTTCAATGAGTTGGGAAGGTGCGCATTCCATTCCATTTATTTTCTGCGCACTGTCAGGCCGGACATTCAATTAATGCGTTGTTCTCTACTGAAAACAACGCGAATGAGTCATCCCAGGAAAATTCGCCCACTCGGCTTACCAATAAGTAAGTGTCAACTCTCAGCATCAACCTCGTTGAATAATGCCTAGATGCAGGATATTAGCGCCTCGCTGGACAGTACGGGAAGTTATTTCTGCGATTTTAGAAAAGAACTTTTTTGAGTCAGTCGACTAATTGCTCGGGGGATGACTCCGTCACTCGCTTGTTTACTTCTTTAACAGCATAAATATATGACTAAATTGCAAAACGGCATTCTTGCCCTCATCGAACACGCAGCCGTGAGAGCCTATAGCTGAGCCCGTGCAGCCAGGAACGCCTCCAAGGCGGGATTCTCGATCTCCTTCGCGAGCCACGGCACGGCCTGCGCGGCCACCTCATCACCCAGCACTGCACGGTGGGACTGCGCCCGTACAGTGAACTCCCGCATTCCGCTCCGGCTGGCCAGCTCGGCGAGCTTCTCCACGAACTTTGACGCCCGCGGCGAGTCCATTGCCATGGCCACTTCCGCCGCCGTATCAAGCAGCCGGGCCGAGTACCAGAGGTACCACGGCTTGGGCTCCAGCCCCCGGTCTATCCAGTGCTCGGCGGCGGCCAGGTCGCCGTGAGCGAGGAACAGCCGCGCCTCGGCACCGGCCGCCAAGGCCATGTAGCAGTGGTCACCGGCCAGATCGGCCATCACCCAGGACCGGTCGATCATGGCCGCGGCTTCCTCCAGCTTTCCGCCAGCCAGGTAGGTCTCGCCCCGGACCCCGTCCACGAACGGCTCGAACGCCGTCCAGTGCTCCTCCGCAATCCAGACGAGCGCCCGGTCCAGGCATGCCGCTGCCTGGTCCAGTTCTCCGCGGAGCAGGTGCACCCTGCCGAGCAGTGCCTCGCTGAACGCCTGCTGCCGGCGGTTCCCGATCGCTTTGGCCATCTCGCCGGATTTGGTCAGCGCAGTCACCGCCTCCCCATACCTCGCCGTATCGGAGGCCAGCATCCCCTGGATCGCCAGGACCCTCGCCTGCTCGTCGGGGAATCCTTCAGCGGCTCGCAGCGCCCGGTCCAGCCACCCGGCGGCACGGTCCGGAACACCGCGCTGCACGGACAAGTAGCCCAGTTCGCGGTACGCCGCGGCGGCAGTCCGGGAGGCGCCGTCGGACCCTTCCGCCTGCAGCGCGCGGTGCAGGAAGTCAGCCACCTCCGCACCGCGACCGCCCGCCTGGTGGATCAGGGCGCCGGACAGGGTCACCAGGGATTCGGCGATCAGGTGGGCGTCGCCGGTGCGCTGGGCGAGGACCACCGCGAGCCGCAGCTGATCGAGCCCAGGGTCCACGGCGCCGGCCCAGAGTGACGCGCCGCCGGCGTCGAGATAGGACCTCACCGTCGCTGCGGTGGCCGGCATCCCGGGGTCCGCCTCCGGAGCCGCATCGGACAGCGCCCGCCGGATTTCCGCGGGCAGCGGCAGCCCCAGCTCCTCGCGGTAGAGGTTCCCGCACTTGGTGACGTGCTCGCGGGCATGGCGGTGCTCGCCGAGGGCCACGAGCGCTTTGACGAGGACAGCGTTGCTGTCCGCGTGGAAGGGATCGCGCTGCAGCGCCAGTGATGCCAGCTCCGCCGCCTGGCCGGGAGCGCCCGACGCGAGGGCCGCCAGCGCTGCCTCGTAAAGAAGGGACTGGACGACGTTGTCCAGTCGGTAGCGCTGGTCCGCCAGCCACGAGTCAAAGACCGGGGAATCGGCGAAGGTCAGCCCTTCCAGCAGTTGGCCGTCGAAGCGTCGCGGATCAACGCCCGGAACGCCGGCGGAATCGACCATTTCCAGCGCATCGCAGCGCCACGGCGGTTGAAGTATCAGCCGCAGGGGATCGCCGGCCACCGTCACGCCGTCGAGCGTCCGGCGCAGCTCGGACAGGTTCCAGCGGAGGGCGCCCAGGGGGTCTTCGGCATCCGGGAAGAGCAGCGATGCCGTGCGGGAGCGGCCGGTGCCGTCCGCCTGCAGCGCGAGGTAGGCCAGCACCGCCCAGGCCTTGCGGCCCCTGGGCTGCAGGGGAGTTGCGCCGGGGGACTCGATCCGGGGCGGACCGAGGAGCCGAATCCAGTTCTCGGCCATACGGCTCATGGTACGCCGCAGGCTCTCCGGCGTCTGCGGGGCTCACACGTTTGCTCACACGCCGGCCGGACACACTGAAATCACCCAATCCGCACACACTCAACCGAGGTGCAACACCATGGAACTGATCGGCATCCTGCTTCTTGGACTCTGGGTTTTTAGCGTCACCGTCCGCGCCGTCCTGACCGACGGCCGCGGCCACCTGCCTGACATCCGCTCCACTGCGCCGTGGACGGCAGGCAACCTTCCCAGTGCGCCATACGCATCGCCGCGGATCTAGCCGGGTCCGACAGCGTCACCACTTAAGATAAGTACGACGGCGGGAGGCCGGCAATCGATGCCGGCCTCCCGCCGTCGTGCGCTGCTTCCGACGTTCGCGGCGTATCAGCCGGCCTTGTAATCAAAAACAAGAGACGCAGGGAGGGGGGCCCGCAGCATCTCAGGGGTGATGCCGTGAATTGCCTGGATCTTCTCCCCGAACCATTGATCGTGCGGATCGTCCGAGTTCGCGGCGGTCTGGAAGGATTTGGCCAGATCCTCGGCTTCGTGGAACAGGCAGGCAAAGTCCCCCTGCGGGGTTTGCATGAGGCTGACGACTTCCCGGGTCAGGCCCATCCGCTCGCGGGAACGCCGGTGGTCCTCCTTGCGGGGGCCCTCTATCTCCTCGATGAGAGACTTCCACTCGTCCAGTTTCCCGGGCAGAATCGGCGCGAACCAGGTGATGCATTCCATGACAGGTCCTTCCACGCAGTTGCTTCAGCCCTGATGCGGCGGGGGAGTCCAACCGCGGCTGTGCACCTGCATGCTAGTCCTGCGGAAAGACGCGGTACAGAGGCTTTGGATGGCTGCAGCCATCGGCAGCAGGATCAGCCCTCGAACTCCAGGACTAGCTCCACGTCCACATCATCTCCAGCGCGGATGCCGGCCGCGGTCCGGATGGCCTTCTTGACCGGGAGGACGTACGACTGGCTCTTGCTCTCCGGGAAGATCGACGTGGCCCAGCTGTTGCCCGCGATCGACGCCGTGACCTTCACCGAGCCGAATCCCTTGCGGAAGGGAGCGGCCTCGTCCTTGATCTCGTCCGCCAGGTCCGGCGGCAGCGTGATGAAGTGCCACCCGGATGCATCGGGGTAGAGCCACAGCTCACCACGGAACGAGTACGTCGCAGTCACGATTTGAGTATGGCACCAGCAGGGGTTCCGGCAAGCCCCACCGGCGGTTAACACCCCCGCCATGATCGGTTCACCCGCCGCCGCAACGATAAGCAGCATGACTGCTTTCACCCGCCGAGATGTCCTCAAAAGTGCCCTTGCCGCCGCCGGTGCTGCCGCCGTCGTGCCCGCCGCAGCCTCAGCCGCGCACGCCACCAGCCCGGCCGGCGTCGCGCTGGTCCGCAACCGACTCACCCTCCCGTCCGGTATCGCCACCGGCGATGTGACCGCCGATTCCGGCGTCCTGTGGTCCCGCGCGTCAGGCCCCGGACGGCTGGTGGCCAACCTGCTCGCCGTGGACGAGGATGGTGTGCCGCTCCGCGGCGGCAGCGCCTTCCAGCGTGTGCTGCGGGGGAGCGCCGGCAGCGAAGCCACCGACTTCACCTCCCGGATCAACGCCGAGCACCTCCCGGCCGGCACCCGCTTCGCGCTCACCCTGCACTTCGAGGACGCTGACGGCAACGCCGGCGAAACCGCGCAGGGCTCCTTCAGCACCGCGCCCAGTCAGGGATTGCTCAGCAGCGGCCGCGCGTCCCGCAAACAGAGCTTCGTCTGGACCGGCGACACCGCCGGCCAGGGCTGGGGCATCAACGAGGAGATCGGCGGCATGCGCGGCTACGCGGCCATGCGCGCCACCAAGCCGGACTTCTTCATCCACTCCGGCGACACCATCTACGCCGACGGCCCCATCGCCGCGCAGGTCACCGAGCCCGACGGGCAGATCTGGCGCAACCTCGTCACCGAGGAAGTTTCCAAGGTGGCCGAAACCCTCAACGAGTTCCGCGGCCGGCACCGCTACAACCTGATGGACCGCAACGTCAGCGCCATGTACGCCGAGGTACCGGTGATCGCCCAGTGGGACGACCACGAAACCCATAACAACTGGTACCCAGGCGAAATCATCACCGACGCCCGCTACACCGAACGCCGCATTGATGTCCTCGCAGCGCGCGGGCGCCAGGCCTGGCAGGAATACCAGCCCGTCTACGGCCTCAGCACCCGGATCGGCGACGGCAGCACCGGCTTCGAACCCGCCCGCATTTACCGCAAGGTCTCCCGTGGTCCCCAGCTGGACGTTTTCTGCCTGGATATGCGCACCTTCAAGGACCCCAACACCGACGGCAAGGAAACGCACCTCACCCACATCCTGGGCCAAGAACAGGCCGACTGGCTCATCCGCGAGGTCAGCAAGTCCAAGGCCACTTGGAAGGTCATCTCCGCCGATCTCCCGCTGGGACTGATCGTCCCCGACGGCCCGGTGAACCAGGAATCCCTGGCCAACCGCGACGCCGGCGCACCCTTGGGCAAGGAACTTGAGATCGCAGGGGTGCTCTCCGCATTAAAGCGCAACCGGGTTAAAAACGTGGTGTGGTTGACCGCGGACGTCCACTACTGCGCCGCCCACCACTACTCGCCCGAGCGCGCAGGCTTCGCCGACTTCGATCCGTTCTGGGAATTCGTGGCCGGCCCTATCAACGCGGGCAGCTTTGGCCCGGGGGAGCTCGACGGCACCTTCGGCCCCGAGAGAGTGTTCTACAAGACCGGCGCCTACGCCAACCAGTCACCTCGCACCGGCGAAAACCAGTTCTTCGGCCACGTGGACCTCAACGAGGACGACGTCTTCACCGTCAGCCTCCGCAACGCCAACGGCACGGTTCTCTGGCGCAAGGAGCTTCAGCCGGAGCGGTAGGGTTTCACCCCCGGTCAGTCCGCGATGTCCACCGACCGCCCTTCCGCGTCGCTGAGCCGGGCGGCGTCGAGGACCTCGAGCGTGTGGACAGCCTCGGCGCCGGGGACAGGTTCGGGCCCCTTGCCGGCAACGGCCAGCGCGAACTGCTCGTAGTAGGCCTGATAGGCGCCCTGCTCAGACGGCACGCGGACCTGGCCGGCCGCCGTCGTCAGCGTTCCCCAGCGGCTCTCCTCTTCGTAACCCCACGCTGCGGGATCGTCCGCCGGGCGTTTGCCGGCCATTGCCGCCAGGGCCTGGACGTCGGACTGCTGGGACACGTAGCTTCCCGCGGAACCGAGCAGCCGCAGTTCCCGCGCGACCAGGCGGTTGCTCTTGGTGGCGGATACGTGGGACTTCACTCCGTTCCGGTGCGCGACGGTCACAAAGAAACCCGAGTCGGTGCGCCCGGCGTCCAGGTCCACCCAATCGAGCGTGGCATAGACGCTGGCGGCCGGGCCGAAGAGCCACAGTGCCTGGTCCACCAGGTGGCTGCCCAGGTCGCGCAGCAGTCCGCCCGCGGGGCCGGCTTCGAGGGTGTCCGGCTGGTCGAGGTCGAAGCGGGACTCGAACCGTGCCACCTTGCCCACTGCGCCGGAGTCCACCACGGAGCGAAGAGTCCGGATGTCCGTGTCCCAGCGGCGGTTGTGGAACACGTTGAGGATCACGCCGGCGTCCGCGGCCGCCTTCACCAGTTCGCGTCCCACCCCGGCGTTCGGTGCGAACGGCTTGTCCGCCACCACGTGCACTCCGGCCGCAACCGCCTCGAGCACCAGCTCGCGGCGCGTCTCCGGGGGCGTGGTGATGACTACTGCATCCACGCCGGCGGACAGCAGGTCGGTGAGGGAATCGTAGAGCGGCACGCCCGGGTACTCCTCCGCGGCCTGCGCACGGCGGGCGGGGGAGCGGGTCACGATGCCCGCCAGTTCCACCCCTTCCGCGGCCGTGATGAAAGGAGCGTGGAAGATCCGCCCGCCGAAGCCGAATCCAACGAGTCCAAGTTTCACAAGATCTCCTTCGTCCCCGTGAGGGTGTTTGTTCGCGCGTGGCGTACTTTGTCCTTATGTTAGAACAAAGTGCCTCGAGTGGGAAAGGTCTGGGAGATGAGGAGTCCGGGAATTTACGTACCGGCGAGTAGAAACCGTGCTAGCACGGAAGTGCGGGAGGGGTGCCCGGATTCACCATGGATACATCGGAACGCGCGGGAAATACCGGCGAAACCGAAGCCTCAATCCAAGCCCGGAATCAACGGGCGGCACGCCTCATCCACTCGCATCTTTCCCCTCAGGAGTACCTTCATGTCCGACGCACCCACCACCAAGAAGTCCCACACCGTCCGCCGCAAGGTGGCCCTGCTGACCGCCATCGGACTCGGGGCGGTGGCGGCACCGTTCGCCCTTGCAGCCCCGGCCCAGGCAGCCGGCACCAACTACGCCTGCACGGTCACCCCGCTCCGGCCCGTGTTCGCCGGCCACAACTCCGCGGGCGTGAAGCTGGTGGACTACCAGATCCAGGTCCGCTGCAGCACGGACCGCTACGTCAACATCACCCAGCAGCGCTGGGAGGAAGACGACTGGCCCAACGGCGACGACCACCTGGGCACCTCCACGTTCAGCCGCCACCTGAACCAGTACAGCGGAACCGTGACCATCCACAACGTCCGCACGCTGGTGGACGGCGAGATCGGCAACGAGGAGATCTACCAGAAGGTCAGCTTCCAGGAAGGCAGCAACGGCGTGTGGTCGCCGTACACCGGCTGGTACACCAGCGGCGTCACTTCAATGTCGAACTGACGCCCTTCCCGGGGGAGCTGCTGCGCCGGCTCCCCGCAACGCCCAAGGCCCGGTTCCCCCAGCCGGGTCTTGGGTTGTTAACCCGGCCGTCCGCGCCGTCGTCGGGTGCTATTTGCTCGGGTGACGCCCCGCCCCGTCCAAAAGTGCGGGACACTGGAAGTCACACCACCACGAAAGCGGACCACACTTTGATGAATCTCCAGCAGGATGCCGACGGCTTTATCAGGATGAGCCGGCACTTCCCGGAAAAAGTCCGGATCGCCGTCACCTTTGCCGACGGCACCACGGAGGAACTCTCCGGCGGCAGGCTCAACAAGGCCTATGACAACGCCTTGGCCGAGTTCCGCGCCCGGAACCACCTGGACGCGAAGGGCTTCTCGCGGTCGCCGAAGAAGAAAACCAGCTCGGGAAACAAGATCGAGTTTGTCCCCGTCCACCCCGGCATGGGCGACTGACGCCGGCCGCACGTTCCCGGATTACGAGGAAGGCAGCCCATGGGACTGAACGGAGAACCGGGTACCGGACTGACGGACGCCGATGGCTCCGGCAGGCTCGACCCGCTGCTCTATCCGTGGGATCCGCCCGAGACCTCGGGCGTTATGGGCCGTGACGGCTTCCTGACCCTGGACCTGGCGGACCTGAATGAAGCACTTGCGGACGCCAAGGCTGCGCCGCTGGAGTCCCGCTCCCTGGTGGTCTCCATCGGCTCGAATGCCAGCACCGACGTGATGCGGCGGAAGTTCGCCGCCTACCACCAGCCGGTCAGCCCGGTCCTGCCCCTGGTCCGCGGGCAGCTCGGCAATATCGCGGTGGGCCACTCCGCCCACGTGAGCCGGGCCGGCTACATCGCCGCCGCACCGTACCCCCGGCCGGGGGAGTCCACCACCGTGTGGGTTTCGTGGCTGGACGAACTCCAGCTGCTGGCGTTGGACGAAACGGAGCCCAACTACCGGCGGATACAGCTCGACGGCGACGCCTGCCCGCTCGCGCTTGACCTCGGCGACCGTCCCGAGGACTTTTCGCTGTTCACCTCGCGCTGGGGCGTCCTGACCGATGGCGACGGCGGGACACTTCCTTTCGTGGACCAGCCGGCCCTGTTCGGGCTGCTTGCCGGAAGCGGTACGGGGGAGCAACTGGAAGCGGGGCAGTCCGTGTTCGACGGGCCGCCGGAACTCGTGGCCGAGCAGCTTGCCCTGCCGTCGGTCCAGGCGTGGGCCAAGGAATGGTTCAGCTCGGCCGGGCTGGCCGCGGCGGTGGACTTCGACGGGCTCTGCGCCGGATAGCCCGCGTCTGCGGCGGCTTCAGCTGGCCGCGATGTGCTCCGCAATGTACTTGGCGTCGAGACCCACGCCTGCCACGATCGACGAACCATGTCCGGTCAGCCACGGCAGCCCCACGGCGTACAGGCCGGGGTGCTCGGTGACGCCGCGGAGGTGCCGCGGGTAGTTCCATTCGTCCAGCACCGGGATGTCCAGGATGCCGAAGTCCAGCCGGTAGCCGGTGGCCCAGATGACTGACGTGATGTTCGCAGCTTCGAGGTTCAGCCGTGCCGGTTCGGACGGCAGCCAGCCGTCCTTGCGGGGCGGGTCAGCTTCCGGCGCCGTCATCCCGGCAGCGGCAATGTAGGCATCGAACATGGGCTTCATGCGCTGGTAGAACGTGCGCTCAACAACGCCCAGGCGCTCCGGAAGGTCGTCGCTGAAGGTGAGTTCGCCGTCGTCGGCTCCTTCCAGATGGCCGTGCAGACGGACGCCCTGGCGGCCGAGGTCGCGCAGGTGGATATCGTGGCCGCCGTCAGCGCCGGAAACCAGCGGGTTGCACATGAAGCGCGCGGCGGGGGAGGGCAGCTGCCCCACGGTGAGGCCGTTAAGCCCGTACTTGGGCCCGTGCTCGGCGAGGTGCATCATCCAGAAGAGAAGGTCCTGGCCGCGGTACCGGCGGGGCGCTTCCGGGCAGGCGGACACCGCCAGATGGATTTCCCGGCCGACGGCGAGCAGTTCCTCCGCGATCTGCCCGCCCGACTGTCCTGTCCCCACGATCAGGACAGCCCCGTCCGGCAATTGCTCCGGATTGCGGTAGCTGTCGGTATGCAGCTGCAGGATGTGGCCCGGGAAGTGTGCGTTAGCGCGGGGATTTTCGGTTTCTGGTAGCCGCCGGTGGCCAGCACCACGTGGCGTGCCCGCCAGGCGCCCTGGGATGTCTCCACGTTGAAGCCGCCGTCCTCCGCCGCTGCGATGCGCGTGACGTCAGTGCCGGTCCGAACCGGCGCGCCGATGGTCTCCGCATAACGCCGGAAGTATTCGATGAGGTCGTTCCGGGGCATAAAGGCCTCCGGTGTGGGGCCCTCGTACGGCATGCCCGGCAGCGTCAGTGAGAAGTTCGGTGTGTTGAGGCAGAACGCGTCCCAGCGGTCCTGCCAGGCGCCGCCGAGGGCGGTACGCCGGTCCAGTAATTGATGTTCGACGCCGGTCCGGTCCAGCCAGTAGCTAGTGGCCAGGCCCGCCTGCCCGGCTCCGATAACAAGGGTGTCCAGCATCGGTCCCATGCAAAAACCATACGCCCGGCGGGGCAGGTTTCAAGGGGGTGACGGTGCGCTCCGGAATGGGCCGGGAAGTGGCTGACGGGAGGCTTGGATGGCGCCTGGACAGCGGCCTTCATGCCGGCAGCGCAAGCCGGCGGCCCGGCGTCGTACGTAATTTTTCCGCCGGTACAGCGGCTGAGATCTCGTTTGCCGCCGCAGTCTGCAACAATGCTGGAGGTGTCCGGACGGCTCAGCGTCCGGCACTATCTGTTTTTGTAGCCGGGCGTCCTCATCTCCGCACTCGCGTCCCGAGGCCTTCGAAGAACACCACAACCTCACCGGCCTGGTGGCCTCCGTGGGTTTCCTGTCCGCGTTCACCATCCACCACGTGGGCGGCTAGGGGGCCCAACTCCCAAGCGGATTGAGCCGTTCAAGTGCCCAGTCCCAGCCGATGAGCTCCTGCTCCAAGCGGACGGCTGCCCCGAATTCGCCGTCCGACAGCGACTGATACAGAGCTAACTCGTCCGGTGTCAGTCTTGCCAGCTCGGCTCTAACAGGTGAGGGTTCCGAGCCCCAGGCGTCCCTGTGTTCCAGCAACGTGGCCCGGTCCATCAGGACGCTGGCAACATGCGGATGGGCTGCCCGCAGCTGGTCCAGGATCCGGAAGCCATGGGTGTCCAGATCGCCCCAGTAGAGGACGTAGCTATGCTGCAGCCAGTCCGCGTCCCGCAATGCGGAAAATCCGTAGCCTGCACCGAAAAGGGCCATGGCACCCGGCCGGTCCGGCAAGGCGAGGAAGTTCACGAGGTTTTCGGTAATGACCACCGTATGCACCGGCAGGCGCAACGTGCGGAAGGCCTCCGCGGTCAGCGTGAGGTCGCGGGCCTCGCCGCAAAGCCGCATCGCCGGGTCCAGCAGCCGGAAACGAATCAGCTCGGGCGGGTGAACGAAGCCGTGGCGTGCGGCAAAACGCGCCGCCGGTGTGCGTGCGGATGCGTTGCCGAGCACGGCATCGCCCGGTTCTGCGTCGATGCGGGCAGCGTTCTCTGGTTCCACCGCCGGTTCCGCAGCGCCGTCCACTCGATCGGAGCCGTAAACGCCCCTCTTCAGGGCCGCGGCCATCTCGTCGACAACCCGCCGGTGCGTTTCCAGGAACTTGGTGTGCACGCCGGGCAGGCTCAACTGACGCACGTAAATTCCGGGGGCGGGATTCTCGTGGAGCCAGACAGCCACCCGCCCGGCTGTCAGCGCAGCGTCCCCCACCGCCAGAAGCTGTAGCGGTCGCTTCCACGCCCACTGCCGAAGTCCCGGATCCACGGCCGACAACCCGACCACGAGCTCGCGGAATTGCGCCGCGTAGCGGGTCTTGCCAACAAAGGCGATCTCGTCGTCGGCCGTCGTGAACACCGCACCCGCGGGCAGCCGGTTTGACCCTATGGTGGTCCGCCCCACGTCGGCGGTCTCCAGAGTGAAGGGCCCCGCCGCGGCAAACAGCTCGGCGGCCCACGCCTGCGCGGCGGCGTACTCCGTCCGGAGGCCAGCCGCAGTCGGATGTTTCAGCGGGCGGCGGCGCGGATAGGCGCCGGTGGGGTCCAGCAGCTCCCGCAACAACGCCCCGCTGTCCCAGGCTTTCAGCGATTGGGCCCGCAACGTGGCCAAGGTGGTCCAGCCCCCGGTCCGCTTACCCGGTGCGTCAGCCGGCACGCCGGTCCCGTTCGTCCCGGTACTCCTGAATGGTCATGTTTCGCAGCTGCGAATCATCGCCGTTGATGTTCGCGACGAATCCGACGTGTGACACGAACGGCTCGATCACATGGATCTTCTGCAACGGAGTAACGATCAGCAGCTGTAGCTTCATCCGCTGGAACAGCTCCAGCCCGTACCGCGCGGACTCATCGGAGCCGCGGCCGAACGCCTCGTCTATCACCACGAACCGAAAGCTCCGCCCGCTGCCGGCGTTCTTTCCAGTGCCCCTGCCGGACGCTAGACCGAACTGGAACGCCAGGGCCGCGGCCAGGATGGTGTAGGCGAGCTTCTCTTTCTGCCCGCCGGATTTTCCGCCCGAGTCTGTGAAGTGCTCAAATTCCTCGCCGGTCTCAGTCCACTTCTCCGAGGCGGAGAACGTGAACCAGTTCCGGACGTCCGTAACCTTGGCCGTCCAGCGCTCATCGAGGGTGGTGAAGCCGTCCCGGCCGCGGAACCGTTCGATCAGGCGGGCAACCTGCAGGTACTTCTGCTCGGAATACTGGTCATCATCGCCGATGGTGCCCTCGGAACAAGCCCGCAGGTCCATCCCGAACTGCCGGACGTCCAGGTCAGTGGTGTTCTGGTGCTCCAGCTGGATGTGCCGGCCGGAGTTGTACTCGATCCCGGCGAGGGAGAGGTTGATTTCGCCGATTCGGTTCACGATGTCCTGGCGGCGGCTGTCCAGGAACGCGTTGAACGCCACCACCTCGTGAATCGTGTTTTGGTTCAGGGATTCCTTGAAGTGGGCTTCGAACCGGGGGAGGTCGTTGCTGACCAGCTGCTCCAGTAGCTTGGCGAAGTCACCGGCTGCCTCGAGGGCGGCGTCGATTTCCACCGTCTCGTTCGGATACTGGTTCCGGAACTCGGCCATGAGCCGGACGGTCTTCTCCGCGGCTCGTCCAATCTGTTTCGAGAGCGCATCGATGGTGTCTGTCAGACCGGACCTGACCGCACTTTCCGCGGTGCCGGTGTTCTTGTAGGTGAGCGTTTTGCCGGCGAGTTCCGCGTCGGTCAGCGTGGCAAGGGCAGCCAGCACGTCGCCGTCGTCCGTCAACGGGGTTTCCTTGAGGACGTCGCGGCAGTCCGCGATCGCCTCCACGATGTCCTTTGCGGCGCCTTCGTTGGAGCCGATCCGTCGCTGGACGTCGTCGGCCCGCGTTTGAAGGCGGTCCAGCTTCCCGGAAATCTCGGTTTGCTTCGCCGTGAGCTGCCGGAGCACATCGCTGGTGGATTCGAGCTGCGCCTTCTCCGCTTTGAGGTCCTCAATGCGGCGCGCGGTGAGCTGCCAGCTGATCTCGGCGAAGTCCGACACGGAACCCATAATGCCCAGCTGCTGGTTCTGCCGGCCGATAGCCCCCAGGGATTGGTTGACCCGGGTAAGCTGGCCCGCCAGCACGCTGAGCTGGCCCTGGACGTCGTCCTGTTCGGCGCGGAAGCGGCTAATCTTGTCGTGGTTGTCCCAGCCGAGGACATAGTTGCGCCGGTCCGAGAGGTCTTGTCGGTCATCCTTTTCGTGCCGGCCGCGCCCGCCCTTGATCTGGCCGTTGACGGTGAGGGATTTGGCGCGGCGGCGGAAGTCCTCCAAAGTGTCGCAGCAGTAGTAGTCAAAGCGGCTGCCAAGTTCATCAAGCAGGAAATCGCGAAACGGCGTTCCCTGCTTGATGGCGATTTTTGCGGCCAGAGTCCCCGTTTCCGCCGGCCTTGGCGCGTAAGACTCGCCGATCTTCAGATACACTAGCCGGCCGCGCAGGTTGTTTCCGTCCACCCAGCCGCTCACGGCGGCGTAGTGCTCCGACGGAACCAGAAGCGAGAGCGCGAAGCCGCGAAGCGTTCGCTCGGCTGCGCCTTCCCATGCCGATTCACCGTCACGGACGCGCAGGAGCTCGCCGGCGTAGGGCAGCTCGGATTCCCGGATACCGGTTCCGTCGCACAGCCGACGGCGGAGCTCCAGCTGGGGGCGCGGCAGCAGGTTGGGGCGGGACTGCAGGCTTGTCAGCTCCGCGGCGATGTCGGTGGCGCGCCCGTTCAGTACCTGGCGCTTTACGGTGAGTTCCGTGCGGCTGTCCTGCAGCGCCTCGGCTTTGGTGCCGAGCTCTTGTTCGACGGCGGCGAGCCTGGCACGGTTGGCGTCGAAGAGGACCCGATCCGCTGGCGGCTGCAGGCCCAAGTCCGTGGCCGCTTCGGCGTACCTCTCGAACCGTGCACGCTGCGACCGTGACTCCTCGCCCAGCCGCGCGGCTTCGGCCTCAATCGCAGCCAGGCGTCCCCCGCCATTCGTGCGGATGTCCTCCTTCACGGCGGCCAGGTCCAGCCGGAGCTGGGTGATTTCGGTGGCCAGCTTGCCGCCGTCCTCCTGAAGCCGGACCCCGGTGCTGTGCAGTTCATCCTGATGCTCGAGGCTGAGCTGGAGCTTCCGGTCCGTGAACCAGGGGTGCAGCTGGTCCCGCTGCCGGCGCGCGAATTCGTCGGCGGCGCTGAGACTGGCATGCTGGGCGGCGCCCTCCGTGATCGGGGTCAGCAGGGCGACCTGGTCTTTGGCCCGGAGGACTGCGTCATGTGCTTTCTTCAGGTCGTCGAAGTGGTGGATGAGGTTGCCGATCCGGGCCTGGACGTCGTCTTCCTCCAGCATATTGGTGCGCACGAAGCTGGTGATGTTCTCCACCTGCTTCATGGACACCGTGCGGTGGAACAGCTCCATGGCCTGGTTGCCGCTGATGCCGAACTGCCGCTTGAACGCCGCGGCGTAGGGCTCGAACGCGTCATGGATGGACGCACCCGCTGCCCGGAGCTGCTTCTTCAGCTTCGCAGGGTCCTGGCCGAAGTTGGCGAAGTCCCCGGCGATCGACTGCTCGCCTTCCGTCAGCGAGTAGAATCGGTTGGGCTGCCCGGCCTCCTGGGTTGCCCACAGCGTGATGGCGAGGGTGACCGATTTGCCGAGAACGGCGTTGTGGAAGATTCCGAGCACCACGGTGAGCTTGCCGGTTCCGCGCAACGCTACCGGCTTGGAGTACTCGCCGCCGGTGCTGCGGGTGCTCTTGTGAAAGCCGCGGACATAGGACATGAGGGTGCGTTCCTTCTTCTGCGCACCCGCGGCCTTGTTGTATTCGATTCTGTTGGCTGGCAGCAGCAGTGTTGTGATTGCGTCCACCACCGTGGACTTACCCGAACCGATGTCGCCGGTCAGCAGGCTGTTGGATCCGTCCAGACGGAAAATCCGCACCTCCCGGTGGAAGGTGCCCCAGTTGAGTAGCTCCAGGCGGTGCAGCCGGAACCCCGGGGGAGTGCCGGCGTCGTCCGCTTTTTCATCGAGGCTGAACAGCATGTCCTGCTGGTCGTTCAACTGCGTGGTCACGGGCGTTCCCCTTCCGTCGAGCGGACTCCGGAGTTGGCGCTGGCTTCGGTGCCGGCTCCGGCGAGGGAGGAGCGATAGTCGGCCAGCCGCACGTCGAATTCTTCCAGCCATTGGGCGTCCACGTAGGCCTTGAGGATGCGGGCCACCTCGTAGGTGCCGGGCTGGTTGCGGAGCTTGCGCAGGAAGCCCAGTTCCACCACCTTCTTGATGTTGGCGCCGAGCTGGTCCAGGATCCGGGCCTCGTTGCTGGATTCCGGCAGGAACACGGAGACCATGTCCGCGATGTCCTGCTCGGTCATGATCAGGCGGAGCTCGCTGCTGTTGGTGTCGAATTCAAGCATCCGGCCACGCAGCAGTGCCAAGAGGATGCTTACGTTGAAGGTCAGGGGACGCCGGGGTATCAGCCGGGGGAGTGTGCCGTCCGGGTCTTCGCGCGATTTCAGGAACGCATACCCCTCGGATTCGTCCAGAATGAGGTCCAGGCCCAGGACGGCGACGTAGTCCCGGACGTGGGAGGACAGCCCCAGCAGCGACTGCCAGAACTTCTCGTCCGATTCGGCGTACACCACGCCTTTGAAAAGCTTGGTGACGACGCCGGGCAGTTCTTCGGGCGCGTGCGTTTCGGTTGCGTCTGTGGAGTTCATGCTGGCCTCACGAAAATGATCTGCTCAACGGTGGCTTCCCGGGTGCTGCCGTCCGGGAGTTGCCAGGAAAGTTGCTGGTCCTGCTGCGGGTTGATGGATGCCCAGTCCGATTCCGTGGCCAGCTGGAAGTAGGCCACGATCTCGGCCAGGCCCTGGGAAATGGGGTAGGCGCCGGTGACCTCGCCCAACGTGGCCTGTTCTGCTTCGGCGAGTACTGCGTCGATGTTGGATTTGAGCCTTTCGGTGTCCACATGGAACTGGCTGAACAGCGCCCCGGCGTCCACTTCAACGTCGTTCGCCGCCACCACGACGTCGTCCACCATGATCCGACGGCTGGGCTCATACAGGGGACGTTCGAAGGGGAGTGCGACGTCGACTGATTGGGCGGCGATTTCCATAAAGACCCCCGGAGGTGGTTCGTTGCGGGTGGCGAGGGCACCGGCTTCGATGCTGCGGACCAGCTGCATGATGCGTTTGTTCTCCAAGAACACTTTGTCATCCAGCAGCCGGCGCATCTGCTGGGACAGTTGCCGGACCGTGGCCTGGGTCTGTTCGACGGCGGGCAGCCAGTCCTGATGCAGGTTCACCACAGCGTGGAGGTTGTCCAGCTTGGCGAGGGCATCGATCTGCGTGGCCCGCTGCAGCAGGTCCCGCAGTTCGGTGCGCAGCTGAGGGGACATGAGGTAGTCCCAGAAGCCCTGGAAAGTGCGCCCTTGAATGGAGCCGCTGATGTCCTGCTGGTTGGCGAAGATCGACGCCAACAATTCGCCTTGGGTGCCGTCCCAAGTGGCGATCTGCTCACGCACCTGCCGGTCCAGCTTCCGGAAGTTCTGCTCGACCTCGCGGAAGTCCGACAGCAGGTCCTTGGCCAGGGTAGTGAGCTGCTGGAAGTGGTCCAGCGCCTCCGGGCCGCTCATCACCCTGACGTGGCCGTCGCGGATCCGCTGCATCTCGGCGTCGATCCCGTCCCGCTGGCGCTGGAGCTCGGCGAGCCGCACTTCCGGGTCCGTCTCGGACTGCCTGACCAGGTCCTGCAGCACCGCGAAGATACTGGTGAGCCGCGATTGAGTGGCCACGAAGTCCCGGCCGCGCAGGCTTTCTACCCAGCGGACCACGTCCTCCGCCGTGGCAGTGAGGTCGTAGCGCGGTTCGTCCTGCCCGGGAACGTAGTACTTCCGCAGCCATGCCCGCTCCGGGGCAGCCCAGTCATCCAGGTACTCGGACGCCTGGCGCGGGAACTTGTCCTCGCCGTAAGTTTCGCGTAGCCCGAACAGCACATCGTCGAGTGTGTCGATGAGGTCCTGGCGGCCGATATCCCGCTGGTTGGGACCGGTGAACGCCACCATGAAGAAAGAGATTGCGAGCGGGGCGTTCTGGGCGCGGAGCAGCGACCATCCTGCGTGGTTCTCACGCAGTGCGTTGATTGCGTAGTAGTCCATCGGTCCCTGCAGTAGTCGGGTGCTGCGGCTAATGCCTAAGTTACATGCCACCACGGACGACGAGGAGAAGTGAAGTGGGTGCCCCTACTGACGCTTGGATTGTTCCGGCTATGTGCTCGGGAATATGACGTTGAGGGCGGCGTCCACGGCGGCCGCGAGCAGTTCGTCGTCGCAGGCACCAGAACGTCAGGCGCTGCCGGGGGACAGATAGCCGGGTGTGACCCACTCCATAAAAGTCCGACGCCGGCCACTTGGCCTTTCGGGGCGGCGGGGACGGGTGGGTTTCCGTGTGTTTGCGGGGTTTTGGTGGTGTGGGTGTGGTGTGCGGGTGGATTTGTGCGGGGTCCTCTGGTCGTGTAAAGTAATTCGAGTCGCCGCCGCTGATGCGGAAAGATAGCGACCGACCCCCTTCTGAATGGCCTGAAAAACGGCGTCTTTACTGGCGTGCGGAAACCGGGTGGGGATTCTTCCTGTGGTGCTTGTGGGTGGCGGAAACGCCGGTTTGCATAGCGGTCCGGGATCGGGTAAGTTTGGAAAGTTGCTCCGGAGCGATCCGCGACTGAATGGCCTGTTGGTCTGGTTGTGGTGGTGCCGGGTGTGTCTGTTGTTTGAGAACTCAATAGTGTGCCAAGTTTGTTGATACCAATTTTTT
>NZ_JARCCY010000067.1:0-18821 GCF_039907775.1 Arthrobacter sp. CC3 | reverse complement strand
GAGGGGCCTTCGGCCGTCCAACGTTCGCCATACCCCATTCTATAATTACGAAGCGAATTTCAGACGCAGGACACTAGAGGCCGGCTTCGGATTCCGCCGGAACGCTGGCCTCGCCGGCAGCCGACAGCTTCCGCCAGGCATCGGCTGCGGCTTCCTGCTCAGCTTCCTTCTTGGAGCGTCCGGCACCCTGCCCGTAATCGGTTCCGCCGATCCGGAGCACCGCCACGAACGTGCGGGCGTGGTCCGGGCCTGAGCCCTCCACCGCGTAGTAGATGCTGCCCAGCTGACGGCTGGCTGCGAGTTCCTGGATGCTGGTCTTCCAGTCGGTGCCTGCCCCGAGCGCGGCGGCATCCTGGAGCAGCGGGCCGATCAGCCGCATCACGAGTTGGCGCGCCGTCTCAATGTCGTTGGACACATAGGTGGCGCCAATGAGCGCTTCCATGGTGTCGGCGAGGATGGACGCCTTGTTCTTGCCGTCGGTGAGCTTTTCGCCCTGTCCGAGGTAGATGTATTCGCCAATGCCAAGGCTCCGGCCGATTCCGGCAAGTGCCCTGGTGCTCACCACGGCTGAGCGCCGCTTCGCGAGATCGCCCTCGGGCAATGCAGGGTTGTCCCGGTACAGGGCATCGGTCACGGAAAAGCCCAGGATGGAATCGCCCAGGAACTCAAGGCGCTCATTGGTGGGTATGCCGCCGTTTTCGTAGGCATAGGAGCGATGTGTCAGAGCAAGACGAAGCGTCCCGGCATCAATAGAGACACCGAGACGCTTCAAAAGCTCTTCAGTTGAAGACGTCATGTTCAGCCAGTGGGCCGATTAGACGTCCGCGACCTTGCGGCCCTTGTACTCAAGGAACAGCGCAGTGCCAGCCGAGTCGGTAACGACCTTTGCCTGGTGCGGCAGGCTGTAGGTAACCTGGCCGTTCTCAACGGTCTTCACCAGGTGGGGGGCGGTTGCCTTCCACTGGGAGCGGCGGGCGCGGGTATTCGAGCGAGACATTTTCCGCTTCGGGACAGCCACGGCTAACTCATTTCTCTCTAGAAAAACACTTACAAATCAATTTTGCCGGTCAGGCTTAGCCAGATCAGCTAGGGCAGCCCAGCGAGGATCTACGACCTCGTGGTGATGCCCCGGCTCGTCTTCCAGGCGTACTCCGCATTCGGAGCAAAGGCCCTGGCAGTCTTCCCGGCACACCGGCTGGAACGGCAGCATGGTTACAACTGCGTCCCGCAACACCGGCTCAAGATCGATTAAATCGTGCTCGATTCGATATTGCTCTTCTTCGTCTTCTTCAGCAGAGAACTGGGCGTCCTCGTAGAAGAAAAGTTCTTGCACATTGACCTCAAGGTCATACGCAAGGGGATCCAGGCATCGGCCGCACTCGCCGGTTACTTCGACGTGAACGGTTCCTGATACCAGGATTCCTTCGTGTACGGCCTCCAGCCGCAGATCCAGCCCGACATCCGAGCCTTCCTGCACGCCAATGAGTGCCACACCAAGGTCACTTGGTGCGGGTACATGTTCCGTCAGCGTCCGCATGCTCCCCGGACTGCGCCCGAGGTCCTTGACGTCGAACGCCAAGGGCGAACTAGCATCTCGTTTAATGAGAACTCCTGTTGAACATATGACCGACGTACTATCTTAGCCTGATCTTCCGGATGGACTCAAACCGGGCGAAAGCCACACAGTTCAGCACCGCGGGACAAACTAAGGAATGGGCCGCGAATCCGGCCGGGGCCGTTGCGTACCGATATAGCCTACCCTCTGCGGGGCTGATCCGGAGACGACTCGCCCGCCAGCAGCCGTTTCAGCACCGACCTCGGCACATAGTCCGACACACTTCCGCCCAGATTGAAGACTTCCTTGATCAGCGTTGATGACAAGTGCAGGTAGTGGCCCTCGGTGGGAAGGAAGACCGTTTCCACGCCGCTGAGCTGGCGGTTCATGGTGGCCATCGGGAGCTCGTAGTCAAAGTCCGAGGACGACCGGAGGCCCTTCACAATGGCGGACACCCCCCGCTGCCTGCAGTATTCCGCAAGCAGGCCCTCCCCCACGGGCTCCACCACAATGCCGCGAAGCGACGCAAGGGTCTCGCGCGCCATGTCGATCCGCTCCTCCAAGGTGAAACGGTACTTCTTGGCGTAGTTGGTGGACACCGCCACAATCACTTCGTCAAAGAGGCCGGCGGCCCTTGCGATGACTTCCAAGTGGCCATTGTGGATCGGGTCGAAGGAGCCTGGGCAAACGGCGCGTCTCATGTTCCGAACCTACCGCATACACGGAGCGGGATAACATGACTGGATGCCCGAGTCGAACATTCCCTTCACCGTTGCAGGGGGCGTAGTTCTTGTCACCGGAGCCGCCATGGGCATGGGCCGGCTGCACGCCCTCCGTGCCGCGGCCGAAGGCGCCGCTGTCGTGATCCTGTGGGATGTGGACGGCGACCGGCTGCAGGGCGTTGCCCGCGAAGTCACGGACGTTGGCGCCCGCGCCGTGGCCCGGCAGGTGGATCTTGCGGACCGTGACGCCATTGCGGCGGCCGCACGGGAATGCGCGGCCGAAGGCCCCCTGACGCTGCTGGTGAACAATGCGGGAATCGTGCGCGGCGCCCTGTTCTGGGAGCACCGGTCCGGCCCGGACATCGCGTTGACCATGGACGTCAACGCCCTGGCGCCGATGTACGTCACCCTTGCGTTCCTGCCGGACATGATGGCCGACGCCGGGCGTCCCCGCCGGATTTTGAATGTCGCCTCTGCGGCCGGAACAGTCCCGAATCCGCGGATGAGCGTTTATGCAGCTTCCAAGTGGGCCGTGGTGGGCTGGAGCGACTCGCTGCGGATCGAACTGGAGCAGGAGGGCTACCGGCACCTCCGGGTCACAACGTTCTGCCCGAGCTACATTTCCACCGGAATGTTCGCCGGTGCCCGGGGTCCGCTGCTCACGCCGCTCATGACTCCGGATGACGCGGTCCGGCGGGCATGGCGGGCGATGGCCGCGGGGCGCCCGCTCCTGATCGCTCCGGCGACGGCCAATCTTGGCAAGGTCCTTCGCGGGATTCTCCCGGTCCGCGCATGGGACTTCATCGGCGGACGAATCTTCCGGATCTATACGGGCATGGAAAAATTCACCGGACGGGCAGAGAACTCCGTCACCAACCGACAGGCAGGCAAACAGTGAGCACAACAGTTCCGGCACCGTGGCAGCGGGCAGCGTCGGGAGCCAACCTGCTGGCAGCCGACGGCAGCCTCGGTGTCACGATCTTCGAGGAAATGACCACCCTCGCGGTCCGGACCGGCGCAATCAACCTTGGCCAGGGCTTCCCCGATGAGGACGGCCCGGCGGAAATCAAGGCGGCCGCACAGGCGGCGATCAACTCGGGCGCCAACCAGTACGCGCCGGGCAAGGGAATCCTTCCCCTCCGGGAGGCGATTTCGGCACACCAGCAGCGGTTCTATGGACTGTCCCCGGACCCGGAAACTGAAATCATCGTCACCACCGGCGCCACCGAAGCCATCGCCGCCTCGCTGCTGGCCCTCGTGGAGCACGGCGACGAAGTGCTCACCTTCGAACCCTTCTATGACTCCTACGGCGCCATGATCGGGCTGGCAGGAGCCACGCACGTGACGGCGCCCCTGCTGGCTCCGGATTTCATGCCGGACATGGACGCCCTGGAAGCAGCCTTCAGCAGCCGCACCAAGGTTGTGCTCATCAACAATCCGCACAACCCCACCGGCGCCGTTTTTCCGCGTGAGGTGCTGCAGCGCGTCGTCGACCTTGCTGCCAGGCACAATGCCGTAATCATCACCGATGAGGTCTACGAACACCTGACCTTCGGTGCGCAGCACATCCCCGTGGCAACGCTGCCCGGGGCTGCCGGCCGGACCATCACCATCTCCTCGGCAGGCAAGACATTCTCCTTCACCGGCTGGAAGATCGGCTGGCTGAGCGGACCCGAACACCTCGTATCCGCCATCAGGACGGTGAAGCAGTTCCTCAGCTACAGCTCCGGCACGCCGTTCCAAGGCGCCATCGCCGTGGGGCTGGCCCTTCCGGACGATTTCTACACCGGTATCTCGGAGACCCTCAGGCGGAAGCGGGACATCCTCAGCGACGGGCTCAAGGCTGCCGGCCTGGACGTGTTCACGCCGCAGGGAACCTATTTCGTGAATGTGGACACAGCTCCCCTGGGGATCTCCGATTCCGTCGACCTGGCCCGGAGGCTTCCGGACCTGGTGGGGGTCGCCGCAATCCCGGTACCCGTCTTCTGCCACCCTGCGGGCGCAGAACGGACCCGCAGCCTGCTCCGTTTTGCCTTCTGCAAAAAGACCGAGGTCCTTGAAGAAGCCGCATCGAGGCTCGCTACGCTCCGCGACAGGCTCTGACGATGCCTCCGCGGCCCGCGGCGGGGTCACGCTTCCTCCGGACCACCGGCCAGCACGCGACCATCGAACCGGACGCCTTTACGGAGGGATCCTTCGTGCTGAGCATCGGCGGTGCGGAGCAGTCACACGTGAATCTTGCCGAGCCGGGAGAAATATTCTACGAGTACCTTCGCCGGATCGGACACGTTGTGGACCTGGCAGCCCCTGCCGGTGAGCCTGTCAGCGCCCTGCACCTCGGGGCCGGGGCACTGACACTGGCCCGCTACATCCAGGCGACCCGGCCGGGGTCCCTCCAGTACGCCGTGGAGCTTGAGCGGGAGCTGCTGGACTTCGTCCTGCAGCAGTTGCCAATGCCGGACGGAACGGTACTGCACACGCTGATCGGCGACGCCCGGGACGCACTGGCGGAGCTCCCGGCGGGGCTGCGGTTCGACGTCGTGATCCTGGATATCTTCTCCGGACCGGAAGCGCCGGCGCACATTGCCTGCGCCGGGTTCTACACGGAAGCGGCTGCCCGGCTGACGCCGGATGGCGTGCTGATCGTCAACGTGGGTGACGAACCCGGGCTGACGCTGGTCCGGAGCCAGGTGGCAGCGCTGCGGCAGGTCATGGACGGGGTGGCCGCGTTCGCTGAGTCCGGCATGTTCGCCGGGCGGCATCCCGGCAACATCATCCTCATCGGCACGCGGGGTCCGTGGCCGGCGGGATGGACCGAAGAGCTGACGGCCCGCGGCCCGCACCCAGGGACGGTGCTGGCCGGCGTGGACCTCGACGGGCTCTCTGGCTAATCAGGCGCCATCCTAGTCAGCTGCCGCCGCCCACGGGTTCGGCAAACCACAGCTTGGTCTCGCCGTATTTCTTCTCCGCGAACCGTTCCAGCGACGCCGGCCACGCCGGTTCCGGGCTGCGGGACGAGCGCTCCACGACAACGACGGCGCCCTCCGCCAGGTAGGGTGACAGCTCCTCCAGCACAGCGGCCATGGCGGGCTCATCCAGCGGATACGGCGGGTCCAGGAACACAAGGTCCCACAGGGTTCCCGGCACGGTCCGTCCCAGGAAGGACTCCACCCGGGACCGGTGGACCGACACCGCCTTGCGGCCCACGGACCCGTTAATAAGGTCAGCGTTGCGCTGGCAGGCCTCGCTGGCCTTGCCCTCGAACTCCACGAGGTCAACCGTTTCCGCCCCGCGGCTGGCGCTTTCCACGCCCAGCGCCCCGGAGCCCGCATAGAGGTCGAGAACGCGGGCACCTGCCACCACATTGAAGGCCTCAAGCCGTGAGAACAGTGCTTCCTTGACCCGGTCCGTGGTGGGACGGGTCATGGACCCGGGCACGCTGGCCAGCGTCATTCCACCGCCGGCACCCGCAATGATACGGCTCATGCGCGTACCCCCATGCCGCCTGAAGCTGTGCGTCCGCTCCTAGCCACGCTCAAGGAACGCCTCCTTTTCGGGGTTCAAATACTCTTCGATTGCCTCCGCCAGTGCGGAATGGTCCGCCAGGGCCGGATCCGCGGCCACGATCTGCTGCGCGTCCTGGCGTGCCTTCGCAATGACGTCCTCATGTTCCAGCACGCGGAGCAGTTTCAGTGCGGAGCGTCCGCCTGACTGCGAAGCCCCGAGGATGTCCCCTTCGCGGCGCAGCTTCAAGTCCTCCTGCGACAGTTCGAAGCCATCGGTGGTGGCTGCCACGGCATCCAGCCGGCGTCGGCTGGGGTGTCCGGGTTCCAGGGTGGTCACCAGGAGGCAGGTGCCGGGCAGTCCGCCGCGGCCCACCCGTCCGCGAAGCTGGTGCAGCTGGGATATGCCGAATCTGTCCGCGTCCAGGATCACCATCAGCGTGGCGTTGTGGACGTCAACACCCACCTCGATCACCGTGGTGGACACCAGCAGTTTGGTTTCATTCGCGGTGAAGGACGCCATGGTTGCGGACTTCAGGACCGGATCCTGCCTGCCGTGGAGCGGCGCCAGTGAAACGCCGGCCAGCGCAGGTTCATCCTGGAGGTGTTCGACGACGGCGGTAACGGACGCGAGCTCGCGGGCAGGTCCGTCCCCTTCCAGGTCCGCGGCTGTCGGTTCCGCTTCCCCGGGGCTGAAGTCGCCGTCGTCGTCCTCGCCGATCTTGGGACACACCACGTAGACCTGGTGGCCGGCGTCGATCTCTTCCCGGGAACGGGACCAGATGCGCCCGGCCCAGCCGGGATTTTCGGCGAGTCCCACCACGTGCGTGGAGAGGGGGGCACGGCCCGCCGGGAGTTCGTCCAGCACCGATGTTTCCAGGTCGCCGAACACGGTCATCGCCACGGTCCGCGGGATGGGCGTGGCGGTCATGACCAGCAGGTGGGGCGGGTTGCTGGCCTTCGCGCGGAGGGCGTCGCGCTGTTCCACGCCGAAACGGTGCTGTTCATCCACGACAATCAGCCCGAGGTCGTAGAAGGAGACATTGTCGCTCAGCAGCGCATGCGTTCCGATCACGATCCCGGCAGTGCCAGAGGCCGCATCCAGCATGGCCTGCTTGCGGGCAGCGGCGGGCATCGATCCGGTGAGCAGCGTCACCTGGACGGCGTCCGGCCCGGATCCGCCCAGGAGTCCGTCCCGGGAGAGCGGACCGAGCGTCCGGCGGATGGATTCGAAGTGTTGCGCGGCGAGGACTTCGGTGGGCGCCAGCAGCGCGGCCTGCCCGCCGGCATCAACCACCTGGAGCATGGCGCGCAGGGCAACGATGGTCTTGCCCGAGCCCACCTCGCCCTGGAGGAGCCGGTTCATGGGGCTGTCCTGCGAGAGCTCCTCCGCAAGGGTCTTTCCGACGGCGGACTGGCCGGCGGTGAGGGTGAACGGCAGCTGGCGGTCGAACGCCGTCAGGATTCCGCCTGCGACCGGCCGCCGGGCTGTGGCCTCTTCGGCCGCCAGCTGGGCGCGGCGCCGGGCCAGGGCGGACTGCAGCACGAGGGCTTCCTGGTACCGAAAGCGGTCCCGGGCCCGTTGCCAGTCCCCCGGCACCTCCGGCGTGTGGATGAGCCGGTAGGCTTCGGCGGCCGGCAGGAACTTTTCCCGCGCCGAGACGTCGCCCGGCAGGGGGTCGTCCAGGAGTTCCAGGTCGACGGTGTCCAGGAGGGTTGAGATCACTTTCTGGATGGACCAGCTGGTGAGTTTTGCCGTTGCCGGATAGATCGGGATGGGCATGGCGGCGAGCTTCTCCGGATCCATGCCCGGAGTGTCAGGGTCCTCGTCGAGCAGCTGGAAGTCAGGGTTCGTGAGGCTCAGGTTGCCGGCGTACCGGGTGACTTTCCCCGAGAACAGGGCCCGCCGGCCCGGGAGCAGCTCCGCTTTGGCGCGGTAACCGTTGAAGAAGCTCACCTTCAGGGTGCCGTCGTCATCCGTGATCACAACGTCGGTCAGGGTGCCGCGGCGCGCCCGCATGGCCCGGGTGCTGCTGGACACGACGCGCGCGATCAGGGTGACCTCTTCGTCCAGCGGGACCTCGCTGATGGGCGTCAGCTCGCCGCGGTTGAGGTAGCGGCGCGGAAAGTAGTTGAGCAGGCCGCCGACGGTGGTGATACCGAGGTGTTTCTCAATGACGGCCGCGGAACGTTTGCCGATGCGGCGTTCCAGGCCCAGTTCCAGCTCAGCGTTCATCTCAGTCGGGGTCCCGCGGCAGGGCGAGCTGGCTGACAGAGATGTCCGTGGGTTCGCCGAGGGATCCGATCAGTGCCACGGCCGGTTCCGGGGCCGGGACGTGGACGTGCACCCGCCAGCGGTATTTCCCGTCGGCGTCAGTGGCACCGCCCACCTGGCTCATGATCACCGAATCGCCCATTTCATCCAGCCGCTGGCGCAGTGTGGCGGCGTCCAACGGCGAAAGGCTGATGGTGCACATGACTTCCACGCCGTCGTCGTCGGGCATGTCCGCATGGATGTGCGGATCCTGGACGTCATAGCCGTGGAGGCCGTCCAGCATGTCGCTTTGAAGTTCCTCGCCGAGCACCGCTGAACGCAGGCAGTCGAGGATGAGGAGCATTCCGACCCCGCCGGCGTCCACGACATGGGCCTCGTGCAGGGCCGCCAACTGGTCCTCGGTCCTGACGACCGCTTCGAGGGCCGCCTCAACCGCCGCATCGAGGGCAAGGCCCAGGGCGTGGTTGCTGTCGTCGCCGTTCTGGTCGGCATCCACTCCGGCGGCAGCGCGCGCGGCCGCCTCCATGACCGAGAGCATGGTCCCGGGAACGGGATCGCTCAAGGCGGACCAGGCCCTGATCTGGGCGCGGTTGAGGGCCGCTGCCAGCAGCGGCGAGCTCAGGCGGGCATGGCCGGCCAAAGGCTCAGCGGCGGCGCACAGGAACACCGAGAACAGGGTTCCCGAATTGCCGCGAGCCTGTTCCATGGCGGCCTGGCCTGCCCGCGCAAGCACGGCCCCGACGTCCTGCTGGCCCGGGGTCCTCCCGGGCTGCTGCGAAAGTTCGGGGTCGGGCGATATGGCGGCGCCGTTGACCGCCTGCGCAGCGGCACGGACCGTCAGGTAGAGGTTGGTGCCGGTGTCGCCGTCGGCCACGGGAAAAATGTTGATGGCGTTGAGGCGGTCGCTGTGGTTCCCGAGCGCTGTTTCGGCCTTGCCCAACCACCGCTTCATCGCTTGCGCGTTGGCGGCAATCTTAGTCTGCAAAGTGATCCCATCCCACAGTGTCCGCGGGCCGGCCCGCTATCTTCACGCCAGTGCTTTCCGTTGGTGCAAGGGCTTCTACTGAGCCTATCGCAGCGAAACCCGGAGGCAGCTGTACGTCCGCCGGGAATGTGGCAAGGAGCCCATGGTCTTCCCCGCCGCCCAGCACCCAGGCCATGGGGTCGGCGTCCACCGCGTCCGCGGCGGCGGCTAGTGGTTCCGTGAGCAGCTTCAGTGCGGCCGGATCGAGGTTCAGGACGACGCCGCTGGCGGCGGCCAGGCGGTGGCCGTCGCGGACCAGTCCGTCGGAAATGTCCATCATGGCCGAGGCGCCCGAAGCCAGGGCAGCCGGCCCGGCTGCCAGCGGCGGTAGCGGCCGGCATTGTCTGTCCATAACGGTTCGCAGCGCCGGAGTAAGCAGGTCAACGGCCGGCCCGGATTCAAGCAGGGCGAGCCCGGCCGCCGCGTGCCCCACCGCTCCGGCCAGGGCGACGGTATGGCCCGGGCGGGCGCCCGAGCGCAGAACGGGCTGCTGCCCGGCCAGGGTGCCCAGGATGGCCACCGTGACCGCAAGTTCGCGGCCACGGCCGAGGTCGCCGCCAGCCACCGAACATCCGTCGGCGCCGAGGTCGTGGATGGCATGGGAAAGCCCGTCGGCAAAATCCTCGACCCAGGAAACGGGCGTCTCGGGCGGCAGGGTCAGGCTCACCACCATGGCCGTGGACCGCGCGCCCATGGCGTTGATATCGCTGAGGTTTTGCGCTGCAGCCTTCCAGCCGACATCGAAGCCCGTGGTCCGGTATCCGTTGCGCCACACCAGCCGGAAATCCTGGTCCTGGACCTGGGTGTCAATGCTGACCACGGTCCGGCCGTCCGGGGCTGCCACGATGGCGGCGTCATCACCCGGTCCCAGAAGGAGCGCCGAGGCCGCTGCTCCGCCGTTCGGGTGCAGATTGTTCAGGCGCGGGAAGATCCTGGCGAGGAGTTCGGATTCGGAAAGTCCGGCGACAGTGAGGTGAGATTCAGGCACACCACTACGCTACAGTCCGGGACCGACATCCGGTTCCGGGGCCGGGCGCCGGCCTCTCCTGCCCGTCCAGCCGGGCGCCCGGGCCGGGATAGGCTTAAACCATGCACCAGCTCCGCACCCCGGCTTCCCTCCGTTCGCTTCGCCTGCCCGCAACGGCGGCGGCTGTGGTGCTGGCCCTCAGCGGATGCGCCCCGGTGGTGGATGTGGCGCCGGCCAAGGATGCGGCCAACCCGGCCTGCGCCCCCATGATGGTGGCCCTGCCGGACAGCATGGGGGATGCGGGGCTGCGGAAGACCAACAGCCAGGCAACCGCCGCGTGGGGCGATCCGTCCAAGGTCATCCTTCGCTGCGGGGTCAATGTTCCCGGCCCCACCACCGACCGCTGCGTCAGCGTCAACGGCATCGACTGGGTCATCAAGGAAGGCGACTCCGTGTGGACGCTGACGACCTTCGGCCGCGAACCGGCCACGGAGATCCTCATGGACCCCGACCAGATCAGTTCCGCGACCGTGCTGGCGGAACTCTCGGCCGCTGCCGGGAAGATCAAGGCCACGAGGAACTGCGTGGGCCAGGAAGAGCTGCAAAACCTGCCCACCGGGCAATAGGGTCCCGACCAATAGGGTCCCGACGGGCCGGGGCCAACGGCACACGCGTCCCGGCCGGGCGACGCTAGCGCAGCCCGGTCTTCCGGTTCAGCGCCAGGTAGATCAGTTCGTCAATGAGTTCCGCGTAGCCCAGCCCGGAGGCGGCCCACATCTGCGGGTACATGCTCTTCGGCGTGAAACCGGGCATGGTGTTGATCTCATTGATGATCAGCTCACCGTCGGGAGTATAGAAGAAGTCCACGCGGCTCAGCCCTTCGGCCCCCACGGCGTCGAACGCAGCGGCGGCAAGCTCGCGGACCCGGGCGATCGCCTCATCGGGGAGGTCTGCGGGGCAGCTGAGCGACGCGGCGTCGTCCTCCACGTATTTTGCGTTGAAGTCATAGAACTCGTGTTCGCCAGGTGCCACGGCGATCTCTCCGGGCATGGACGTGCGCGGCGCATCGGTGCCGCGCCCTTCGAGGACGGCGCATTCGATTTCGCGGCCCACGATTCCGGCTTCGATCACGAGTTTGAGGTCATGCTCACGGGCCGCCTCGATGGCCGCATCCAGGCCCTCCAGTGAATCCACCTTGGAGATGCCCATGGAGGACCCCGCCCGCGCCGGCTTGACGAATACGGGGTACCCCAGCAGGTCAACGCGTTTGCGGACGGACTCGGGGTCCGTGATCCACTGGCGGTCCGTCACGGCAATGTAGGGTCCCACCTGCAGGCCGGCGGCTTCGAAGACCACTTTCATGTAGTGCTTGTCCATGCCCACGGCGGAGGCCAGCACGCCGGCACCCACATAGCGGGTATCCGACAGTTCCAGCAGGCCCTGGATGGTGCCGTCCTCACCGAACGGACCGTGGAGCAGCGGGAAAACAACGTCCACGGTGCCGAGTTCCTGCGGCACTTCGTTCGGGGACGCCACGATGAGCTGGTGTTCGCCGCCGATCTCAGCAAGCGTTACCGTCCGGGCCGACGGCGCCACCTCGGGAAGCGAGGAGGCCGAGAGGGACCACTGCCGGGTGTCCCCCGGGGCGAGGACCCACTGGCCAGTCTTGGCGATGCCGATGGGGATGACATCGTACTTGTCGTAGTCGATGGCCCCGAGAACGCCGGCGGCCGTGACGCAGCTGACGGCGTGCTCGCTGGAGCGGCCCCCAAACAACACGGCGACGCGGGGTTTGGTGTGGCCGTGGCCGTTCTTGTTCACTTGTACTTCCGACACAGTCAGTAATCGCCTTCGGATTTCAGGTCCCGGGCCAGCAGCAGCGGTCCCAGTTCGTCAACGGACAATTTTCCGGCCAGCACGGCAACCACTGCCGCGGTGATGGGCATCTCGACGCCGAGCTTTCCGGCAAGTTCGTGCACGGCCTGCCCGGACTTGATCCCTTCGGCTGTCTGGGTCATTTCGGCGGTGACCTGTTCCAGCGTCAGCCCCTTGCCCAGCAGGCGTCCGGCGGTGTGGTTACGGGACAACGGCGAGGAGCAGGTGGCGACCAGGTCGCCCAGGCCCGCCAGGCCGGCCATGGTCTGCGCTTCTCCCCCCAGTGCCAGGGCGAGCCTGGAGGTCTCGGCAAGCCCGCGGGTGATAACCGAGGCTTTAGTGTTGTCACCCATCCTTTTGCCTTCGCAGATACCTACCGCCAGGGCGATCACGTTTTTCACGATGCCACCGATTTCAACGCCGACGACATCGGTGGTGGTGTACGGCCGGAAATACGGCGCGGTGCAGCTGCGGGCGATCCAGGAGGCCACCCCGGCGTCGGAACATGCCACCACGGAGGCGGTGGGTTCCTCGCGGGCGATTTCCATGGCCAGGTTCGGCCCCGACACCACAGCGATGCGCTCGGCTTTGATACCCAGTTCCTCGCAGATGACCTCGCTCATGCGGGCATCCGAACTGAGTTCGAGGCCTTTCATCAGGGAAACCACGTAGGCATCCGGTGAGATCAGGTGCCGCCACTCGCGCAGCTGCAGCCGCAGCGACTGGGCGGGAACCGCCAGCACCACCAGGTCTGCGCCGGAAAGCACCTCGGCGACGTCGGTGGAAGCGGTGATGCTGTGCGGGAGGTCGATGTCCTTGAGGTACTGCGGGTTCCGGTGCAGGGTGTTGATCTGCTCAACGACCTCGGCGCGGCGCCCCCAGAGCCGTATGCTCCGCTGGACACCGGATGCCGTTGCTGCATCGGCAAGGATCTTGGCAAAGGTGGTGCCCCAGGAGCCTGCTCCGAGGACAGCGACCGACATGGCTGAGCCCGCTGCGGCCTGCTCAGGGGTCATTTGCCGCCCCGATCGATGTTGCGCCCGTGCTTGCTCTGGTTGTGGGCGGCCGGATCCCACCGCTCAGCGGGAGGCTGTTCCGACCGCAGGGTGGCCAGGAGTCCGGTGATGGCGTCCATGATGACGCCGGTGGCAGCCGTCAGCGTGGCCTTGTCCAGCGGCCGGCCCTCGAAGGCGCTAAGGTCCACGGGGTCGCCCACGATGACGCGTGAGGTGCGCCGGGGAAAAAGGTGGAAGCGCTTCGCATAGCGCGGGAACACCTGGTGCGCTCCCCAGTGCGCCATCGGAACCACGGGAATGCCGCTTTCGAGCGCCATCCGGGCGGCACCGGTGTGCCCCTTCATCGGCCACAGCTCCGGGTCCCGGGTCAGCGTGCCTTCGGGGTAGATGACGATGGCCCCGCCTTCGTCCACCACTTCCTTGGCGACGTTCAGCGACCGGTTGGCGCCCGCCGTCGAGCGTTCCACCGGGATCTGCTTGGTGGCCCGCAGCACCGCTCCGAGGACCGGCACCTTGAACAGTCCGCCCTTCGCAAGGAAGTGCGGCATCCGCTTCTGGTTGTACAGCATGTGGCCGATGACCAGCGGGTCGATCTCGGTGCAGTGGTTGGGGGCGGCAATGAAGCCGCCCGCCGGGAGCTTTTCCAGCCCTTCCCACTTCTTATTCATCATCAGGTTCATCACAGGCCTGACGATTCCGGCGACGATGACAAAGGTGATGCGGCTCTTGGCCGTTTCCTTCACTGGGGCCCCGTTACTTGGCTGAAGTGATGTCGAAATCGGCGCCCAGCCCGGCGAGCTTCTCCGTGAAGCGCTCGTAGCCGCGGTTAATGATGTCTATTCCGGTCACCCGGGACGTGCCCGTGGCGGCCAGTGCGGCGATGAGGTGGCTGAAGCCGCCCCGGAGGTCCGGGACGTCGATGTCGGTGCCCTTGAGCTGCGTGGGTCCCGAGATGACGGCGGAGTGCAGGAAGTTGCGCTGGCCGAAACGGCACGGCACGCTGCCGAGGCATTCGCGGTGCACCTGGATGTTGGCGCCCATCCGGATGAGTGCGTCAGTGAATCCGAAACGGTTCTCATAGACGGTTTCGTGGACGATCGACACGCCCTCGGCCTGGGTCAGGGCAACCACGAGGGGTTGCTGCCAGTCCGTCATGAAGCCGGGGTGGACGTCCGTTTCCAGGACGAGCGGGTTCAGTTTGCCGCCGCGGTGGTAGAAACGGATGCCGTCCTCACCGATGTCCATGCCGCCGCCCACCTTGCGGTAGGTGTTCAGGAACGTCATCATGTCGCGCTGTGAGGCGCCCTCCACGAAGATGTCTCCGCGGGTCACGAGTGCCGCTGATGCCCAGGATGCGGATTCGTTCCGGTCCGAGAGGGCGCGGTGGTTGTAGCCCCCGAGGTCCTTCACGCCTTCGATCCGGATGGTGCGGTCTGTCTGGACGCTGATGATGGCGCCCATCTTCTGCAGCACGGCAATGAGGTCGATGATTTCCGGTTCCGTGGCGGCACCGGAAAGCTCCGTGATGCCCTCAGCCCGGGTGGCACTGAGCAGAACCTGCTCGGTGGCGCCCACCGACGGGTACGGCAGCGAGATCTTGGCGCCCTGGAGTCCCTTGGGCGCGGAAATGTGGATGCCGCCCGGACGTTTTTCCACAACGGCCCCGAACTGGCGGAGGACGTTCAGGTGGTAATCGATGGGGCGGTCGCCGATTTTGCAGCCGCCAAGGTCGGGAATGAACGCTTCGCCGATGGCGTGGATCAGCGGGCCGCACAACAGGATGGGAATCCTGGAGTCGCCTGCGTGGGCATCGATGGCGGTGCTGGATGCGGTCTTGGCACCCTTCGGATCCAGGGTCAGGTCACCGGTCACCGGGTCCTTTTCGACCGTGACGCCGTGGAGCTGGAGCAGGCTGGTGACAACCTCGACGTCCTTGATTTCAGGGACGTTGCGCAGCACGGACGGCTCGTTGCCCAGCAGGGCGGCCACCATGGCCTTGGGGACAAGATTCTTGGCCCCGCGAACGGTGACGCGTCCAGTTAGCGGGACGCCTCCGCGGATTGTCAAAACACTACTCATATACCGGTTTCCTCACGACTACTCGCCCCCAAATCCTTACAAAGGCTCCAGCTAAGCATAGGAGCTAGCGTTACCGATCTGAAATACGGCGCGATTTTCCCAACACTGCAGAGGGGATCTGAAGCGGGCGCGGCGCGGACCGGTTAAGGGTGCGGCGTGTACCAGGCGGGGGTGCGGCAGGGATCCTGGGGACCGCCCCGCCTAGGACAGCCGTGCGGGCAGTGTCTTCGGCTTGAACGCGGGCCTGGTGGCCTCGTAGGCCGTGATGTCTTCCTCGTGCTGGAGGGTCAGCCCGATGTCGTCCAGGCCTTCCAGAAGGCGCCAGCGCGTGTAGTCGTCAATCTCGAACGGTGCCACCACATTGCCGCACATCACGGTCTTGGAGACGAGATCCACGGTCACTTCGGTGCCCGGGGCGTTCTCCAGCACCTTCCAGATGAGTTCGATGTCATCCTGGGCGACTTCAGCCGCCAGCAGGCCCTGCTTGCCGGAGTTGCCGCGGAAGATATCGGCGAACCTGGAGGACAGGACGGTCTTGAAGCCATAGTCCTTCAAGGCCCAGACGGCGTGCTCGCGGGACGACCCGGTGCCAAAATCCGGACCGGCCACCAGCACGGAACCGGCGTTGAAGGGGGCCTGGTTCAGGATGAAGGCCGGGTCCTTGCGCCAGGCCGCAAACAGCGCATCTTCGAAGCCGGTGCGGGTGATGCGCTTGAGGTATACGGCGGGGATGATCTGGTCGGTGTCCACGTTGCTCTGGCGCAGCGGTACGCCGATCCCGGTGTGGGTGCTGAACTTTTCCATGGCGGATCCTTCGGTACTGAGTGGGTCTGGGCTGCGTGCTCTGGGCTGCGCGGGCTAGCCGGTGTTGCCTAAGAGGCGTTATCTAAGCAGCGCTGCTGCGGGCTGCGGCGGACTCCGGAGCGGGGTCCAGGTCCGACGGCGAGCTGAGCGTGCCGCGGATTGCAGTGGCTGCCGCGACCACCGGTGAAACGAGGTGCGTGCGGCCGCCCTTGCCCTGGCGTCCTTCGAAGTTGCGGTTGGAGGTGGAGGCGCAGCGTTCGCCCGGCTCCAGCTGGTCCGGGTTCATGCCCAGGCACATGGAGCAGCCGGCGAAGCGCCATTCGGCACCGAAGTCCTTGAAGACCTTGTCCAGGCCCTCCGCTTCGGCCTCGAGCCGGACCCGGGCCGAGCCGGGAACCACGAGCATGCGGATGTTCGGGTCCTTGGTGCGGCCCCGGACGATGTCCGCCGCCGCGCGCAGGTCCTCCATCCGGGAGTTGGTGCAGGAGCCCAGGAAGACCGTGTCCACCCGGATCTCCTTCATCGGGGTGCCGGCTTCCAGCCCCATGTACTGCAATGCACGTTCAGCCGCGGCCTTGGCGTTTTCGTCGCCGAAGTCCTCCGGCGACGGCACCTTGGCGGACAGCGAAACGCCCTGGCCGGGGTTGGTACCCCAGGTCACGAACGGCTCCAGGGTGTCGGCGTCGAGGTCCACCTCGACGTCGAACGTTGCGTCGTCTTCGGAGCGGAGCGTGTTCCAGTATTCGACGGCGGCGTCCCACTCAGCTCCCTGCGGCGCGTGCGGGCGTCCGTACATGTAGTCGTAGGTGGTCTGGTCCGGAGCAACCAGGCCTGCGCGGGCGCCGGCTTCGATCGACATGTTGCAGATGGTCATCCGGGCTTCCATGGACAGCGCACGGATCGCCGAGCCGCGGTACTCGAGCACGTAGCCCTGCCCGCCGCCGGTGCCGATCTTCGCGATGACGGCCAGGATGATGTCCTTTGCCGAAACACCCGGGCGCAGCGTGCCCTCCACATTGATGGCCATGGTCTTGAAGGGCTTCAGGGACAGCGTCTGGGTGGCCATGACGTGCTCCACCTCGGAGGTGCCGATGCCCATGGCGAGTGCGCCGAAGGCGCCGTGCGTGGACGTGTGCGAGTCGCCGCAGACCACGGTCATGCCGGGCTGGGTCAGGCCAAGCTGGGGACCGACCACGTGGACGATGCCCTGCTCGGCGTCGCCCAGGGAGTGCAGGCGGACGCCGAACTCCTGGCAGTTGTTGCGGAGCGTCTGGATCTGCGTCCGGCTGGTGAGATCGGCGATAGGCTTGTCGATGTCCAGCGTGGGGGTGTTGTGGTCCTCGGTGGCGATGGTGAGGTCCGGGCGGCGCAGCGGCCGTCCCGCCAGGCGGAGACCTTCGAAGGCCTGCGGCGAGGTCACTTCGTGCACCAGGTGGAGGTCGATGTAGAGAAGGTCCGGCTGGGCGTTGGCACCTTCGCCGTCGCCTTTGCGCACCACGTGCGCGTCCCAGACTTTCTCGGCCAATGTCTTTGCCATGGCCATCTCCCTTCACTGCTGTTGGCTGTTTACATCCACTGAACCAGCACGCCCGCGTAATACGCCAGCCAAATGATTTGCATCTCAGATATTGAGACGGCAATATCATTACATGGACAATTCTAGTGGAGTCGGTGTCATCGATAAAGCGGCCCATGTGCTTGACGCACTTGAGGCCGGTCCCACCACTCTGGCGCAGCTGGTGGCTGCCACCGGACTGGCCCGGCCGACCGTACACAGGCTTGCCCTGGCGCTGGTCCACCACCGGCTTGTCAGCCGCGACATCCAGGGCCGCTTTGTCCTGGGAAGCCGCCTGGTGGAGCTCGCCTCCGCCGCCGGCGAGGACCGGCTGATCGCTTCCGCCGGACCGGTGCTGATGCAGCTGCGCGACGCCACCGGCGAAAGCGCCCAGATCTTCCGCCGGCAGGGCGACTGGCGTGTGTGCGTCGCGTCGGCCGAACGCCCCATCGGGCTCCGCGACACCATCCCGGTGGGTACGCAGCTCTCCATGAAGGCCGGCTCCGCCGCCCAGGTGCTGCTGGCGTGGGAGGACCACGACCGGCTGCTCGAAGGACTGCAGGCGGCGCGTTTCACGCCCACCGTCCTGGCGGGAGTACGACGGCGGGGCTGGGGCCAGAGCCTCGGCGAACGCGAGCCGGGGGTCGCCTCCGTCTCCGCGCCGGTCCGGGGACCGTCCGGACGCGTGATTGCCGCCGTCTCCATTTCCGGCCCGATCGAGCGCCTGACCCGCCAGCCCGGCCGGCTGCACGCCGAAGTCGTCTGCAACGCTGCACGGGTGCTGACCGAGGCGCTCCGTAAGAACAACGACTAAGTAGGCTGTGCCCATGAACAGCTATGCGGTTTTCCTTCGCGGCATCAACGTGGGCGGCATCAACATCAAAATGGCGGACCTCCGCAGTGCGCTCGAGGAACAGGGTTTCGCGGGCGTCAAGACGCTGCTGGCCAGCGGCAACGTGGTGGTGGCCAGCGATCTCGGCGCGGCGGCGGTCAAGAAGGACGTCGAAACCTGCCTCCGTAAGGCCTTTGGCTACGACGCCTGGGTGGTGGTGCTGACCGCAGACCGCGTTGCCGCGCTCGTGGAGTCGTGCCCGTACCCGGCTGAGGACAAAACGACGCACACGTACGTCACGCTGAGTTCGGACACGGCCGTTCTGGACGAGCTGTACGAGGCGGGTTCCCGGCTGGACGGTACGCAGCAGCACCGCCTTGGCCCCGAAGCGATGGCCTGGCTGGCGCCGGCGGGCGGCACCCTGGACAGCCCGTTCAGCAAGCTGTCATCCAAGGCCCGCTACAAGTCCACAACCACCACACGCAACCTTCGCACCATGATCAAGGTGCGCGACGCCACGCAGGCACTGGACGACCGCTAGGAGGCTGCTGAACAACGCGGTTGCGGGGCGGGTGGAACGCCACCAATGGCCGTCTAGCGGCGTGTTCTGGTCA
>NZ_JARCCY010000066.1:0-18848 GCF_039907775.1 Arthrobacter sp. CC3 | reverse complement strand
CGGCCGGGAGGTAGGCGGAGAGCCAGGCCATGCCGTCCCGGTCCGGCTGGTACTGGACCCGGCGGTCGGCGGCGCTGGTGGTGTGGCGGGTTTCAATGCTGACCGGGTGGTGGCGTTCCCGCCAGGTACGGGCTTTAGCGCGGAACCGGGACGGAACCAGTTCCCCGGCCGGGCACCCGCGCGCAGCGGAGGGCGCATCCGAGTCCAGGAAGTGCGCCTCCAAGGCAGCTGCCCCGGCCAGATCCAGGCCGGAGGTTTCGTCGACGACGATCCGGGCGTGCTGCCACGAAATCGTCCCGGCCTGCAGGGCGGCCAGCGTCAACGGCAGCGCCGTGCTCAGGGCCAGGGCGTCGGACAGCAGGGCACCGGCGGTCCGTTCGGTGACGGTCAGGACGCAGGCGACCTCGGCAATGATGGCCATCTCCTGTGCGGTGCTCTGCTGCGGGGACGCCGCCGGAGGTGCCAGGGCGTTGGCCGCCCGCAGGTACTCGGCAGTCAGCCGCACTTTCAAAGCAGCGGTCCGGGCTTCCTGCCGGGCCAGCTCGGCCAGGGCGTCCAGGCAGTCATCCGCCAGCTCCCGCAACGGATCAGCGCCCGGCGGCAGGCCGCCGTCGGGCACGTCAGCGCGTTCGGCGCCGGCGCCGAAATACGACGCCAGCACGGCAGTGGACTCAGCGACGGCCGCCATCGCCTCGCTGCTCTCCGCGCTCCATGCCGTGCTGCTGTCCATACCCACAGCATCTCAGGAGGCACTGACATTAATGATGAAACGAATACGAAGGCGGTAGGTGCCTCAGGCTGCTGTGAACCGGGTGATTGTGACGTCGAATCCGAGGCTGTTGACTTGGCGGATCCTCACCAACGTGGCAACACCGATGGAAAGTGGTGTTGTTTCGCGAGCAGTTCGACGGGCCCGATCGAGGACGATGGGCCCTCCGGGCTTGGTTGAGAAGGGGCCCCAACATGTTCAGCCCGTGAAAGAAGGGCACTCCTACCGGGCAGCAAGCAGGATTCTTGGGATCAACGCGAACACGGACCATAGCCGCCGGGGCTAAGCTCGCACCATGAAGCCTCGCGGGTTACTTCTAGTCGGCCTCGGCGTCGGCGCCGCCGTTGTGGTCTTGGCACTCCTGCTGTTTAGCCGGCCAGGGAGCAGGGTGTGTCCGGCCATGGGATACGCGTACGTCGGCCCAGTGGAGCTCCAGTTTTCCCATGAACCCATTTCGGTCGCAGCCTGCTTCGAGGAAGACTGCGCTCCGGCGCCGGTGGCCAAAAGCCCCGATGGCAAGTGGATGGTGCCCCAGTCAGCGCCTTACCTCGTCCCACCCGCCAGCGTGAGAACTGTCTACGTTCAAGCCGGGCTCTCTTCGGGTTCCCGCGTTGCCCGCACATTTCCGATCGAAACGGAGCCCACCGGGGAGTATCCCTATGGCCGCGAGTGCGGAGGTCCGTACACGTTCCTGCCAGTTAAGGTACCGATCGGTTGAGCCAATCTATGGCCTCGGTTCCGGGCACTCGTGCAGTACTCCGACAGGGGAGGTATCTTTCCGGGCGCCCGTGCGGAGCAACCACCCCTCGAAACACAGCGAAACATGTCTAGGACGCCCACCCGAACGAGCGGTCCCGTAAGCCGGTCCGTGAGCCGGGCGCACTCAGAAGCCTTCCAACTTCGCGGAAACAGCGTGCTATCAACGATCCCTAAGCTCGTCCTGTCCATGGACTGCTGACGGGCCGCCATCTGACATACGTCCACACAATGGATCAGCTTTGCGGTTCGTGTCTTGCCACCTGCAATAAGCATCCTGCTAGACCCAAAGAATCGACTCTTGTGACCTTCGTTGGACACCGCCCTTTTTTGATGGCGTTGTTTTTGGCTTTGAGCGAGTCGAGGCGGGTGATCATGATCCGACCAAACCTCAACCTGGCCAACGTCCCGTGGCAGGCAGACCCCACACCTACTCCCCCGACGGCGCGACAGCGCCGCCGGCCGGCAACCGGGCCCAGGCGACGGCCGGCGAGGCCAGCGGGCCGGCGCCCCGGCGCGGCCCGCCGTCGTGAATCACCGCCCAACGCAAACGGCGGCTGCCACCCCCAAGGTATGGCAGCCGCCGTCGTGCGTTCGTCTGTTATTACTCCGCCGGGGCAAGGACCTTCAGGTCGAAGCCCTCGTAGCCCGCTTCACGCACTTCGGCGAGCTTGTTCCGGTAGTTGCCGAGGCCGCCGAGGTAGAACATGACGGTCTTCTTCTTTCCCGGGATGTTGGCGCCGAAGATCCAGGAGTCGGCCTTAGGGAAGAGCGTCATGTCGGCGATCTCCTGGCAGGTCCGGGTCCAGGCTTCTTCAGCTTCGGCAGTGGGCTCCACGGAGGCCACCTGGCCGGTCTCGGCGTCCTTGATCAGCTCGGAGATCCACTCCACCTGGGCCTCGATGCTCGGCGGCAGGTTGGTGAAGGGGCCGTTGGGGCCAAGGATCATGAACATGTTCGGGAAGCCGGCGGTGGTGATGCCGAGGTAGCTCGTGGGCCCGTCCTGCCAGTGCTGCTGGATGGTCTCTCCGCCGCGGCCCCGGATGTCCATCCGCGTGTAGTTGCCGTCCACGGCGTCGAAGCCGGTGGCAAAGATCAGGACGTCAAGCTCGTGCTCCACCCCGTCCGAGGTCCTGATGCCCGTGCGCGTCAGCTCGACGATCGGCGTCTCCTTGATGGACACGAGTTCCACGTTGTCCCGGTTGAACGTGGCGTAGTAGCCGCTGTCGCACAGGGGACGCTTGGCGTACAGGTCGGTCGGGGTGAGCTTGCGGGCCGTCTCCGGGTCCTTGACGATCTCGGCGATCTTGCCGCGGACAAACGATGCTGCGGCCTCGTTGGCGTCCCGGTCCATGGCGATGTCGCCGAAGGTGTTGAACATGAAGCGGAACCCGCCGCCTTCTTCCCAGGCTTTCTGGAAGACGGCATTCCGTTCCTCTTCGGACACGCTCATGGCGGGAACGGTGCTTTCCTCGAACCCGAAGGCCACGCCGGAACCGCGGACCTGTTCCCAGATCTTGCCGTAATTTTCCTTGACCGAAGCGACGTACTCCGGAGTGACGGTGACATTGCCCACCGGCACGCTGTACTGCGGGGAGCGCTGGAAGACGGTGAGGTGTCCCACCTGCGGTGCGATGGCCGTGATGATCTGCAGGCCGGTGGAGCCGGTGCCCATCACGCCCACGCGCTTGCCCGTCAGGTCGACGCCTTCGGGCCAGGCACCGGAGTGGTAGATCTGCCCTTCGAAGGTGTCGATGCCGGGGATGTTGGGGGTGTTGGTGGCAGAAAGCAGACCAAGGCCGTTGACGATGTATTTCGCCGTGATGGTTTCGCCGGTGTCCGTGCCGACGATCCAGCGGTCAGCCGACTCGTCATAGCGGGCCGAGGTAATTCCGGTGTTGAGCTGGATGTCCTTGAGGAGGTCATAGCGGTCCACCACGTGCTCGAGGTAGCTGAGGATTTCGGGCTGGGTCACGTACTTGTGCGTCCAGTTCCATTCGTTCAGCAGCTCGTCGTCGAAGGAGTAGCGGTAGACGTAGCTCTCGGTATCCGACAGCGCACCCGGATAGCGGTTCCAGTACCAGGTTCCGCCGACGCCGCCGGCGCGGTCGAAGGCACGGACGTTCAGTCCCAGTTCGTTGCGCAGCTTGTGCAGCATATAGATGCCGCCGAATCCCGCGCCAACGACGACGGCGTCGAGTTCAGTAATGGGGGCAACGCCAGGGGTCTGGTTTTCAGCCATGGTGAAATACTCCTTTGTGTTTCAGGTCTTGGGTGTTGTGGGTGGCCGGGGCTCAGTACTTGTACCAGCCGGCGATGCGGGCGAGTTCGGCGTCGGCAATCTCGGAGTTGCCGGCCAGGAACGGGTAAACGTGCTGCTGGCCTTCAGCAATGGACAGCGTTACGTCGACGCCGGCAGCCCCGGCCCGTTCGTTGAGGCGGGTGGCGTTGTCCACGAGGGATTCGACGGAGCCTGCGGTGATGTACAGGCGGGGGAACCCGGTGAAGTCTGCGTAGAGCGGGTTGGCCAGCGGGTTCTTCGGGTCGACGGAGTCGCCCAGGACCCCGGCGATCATGCCCTCGAGCAGCGGCACGGTGATCAGCGCGTCCGTGGCGTCGTTGGTGATGAGGGTTTCACCCTTGTTCTCCATGTCCAGCCACGGCGAGAAGGCGATGACCTGGCCGGGCTGCGGCTCACCTTGCTCCTTGAGTGCCAGGGCAATGGCGATCGCGAGGTTGCCGCCGGCCGAGTCGCCAATGGTGGTGATGTCCTGCGGGCGGATGCCGTTCCCGACGAGGGCCTTGAAGGCGGCGACGCCGTCTTCCACCTGGGCGGGGTGCGGGTGTTCCGGAGCGCGGCGGTAGTCAAGGACGAAGGTGACGATCCCGAGCGCCTTGGCGACGTGGCCGGCGAGCTTGCGGTGGCTGGATGCCGAGCCGACGGCGAAGCCGCCACCGTGGGTGTAGAGGAGTACCTTCGTTTGGTCGGCACCTTTCGGGAAGGCCCAGATGCCCGGGACGCCGCCGACGATGTCCTCCTTGTAGGTGACCGCTTCGGGTTCCCGGGTGGGCTGGTGCCACTCGTCGAAGATGCTGCGGAACAGGCGCATCGTCAGGTTCGGGGTGGTGGCGATGATGTCCGACCAGTCCGCGTAGAGCTCACGGGAGCGCGTCGGTTGCCTGGGAGGTTTCAGTCACGGGGGCTTCGGTCGAGATGGTCATCTCATACTCCTTCGTATGGAGAGCGTCCCGAGCGGTGCCCGGGCTGCAGGTGGATCGGAATCGATGGTGCGTTTTGCCGCTACCTATAGCGTGGATCACATGTGTGCCGCCCCGGTGTTCCACTTTGAAACACTTGATTGTTGCTTTTCCCGTATCAAACCTGCCGCGATTTAGTATTGGATACTTATCAGAACTGGTGTCATTCTTGAAGAAATACAGTCTGCGCAACGATGCGAGGTCACCATGCACGCTTTTGCCGTTTTCCAAGACAGCCCCGAAATCCAGGACATTGAACTGCCGGACCCGGTGCCGACAGGAACCCAAGTCCTCCTGAGGGTCATCCGTTCCGGCGTGTGCCACACGGATACCCACCTTCGCGAAGGTTCGTACGATCTGGGCAGCCGGGGCGCATTGAAGCTGGTGGACCGGGGCGTCACTTACCCCTTGGTGATGGGGCACGAGGTGGTGGGCGTCGTCGAGAAGATCGGGGACAACGTCCACGGGACCAAACCCGGAGATGTCCGGCTGGTGTACCCCTGGATCGGTTGCGGGACATGCCGGGAGTGCCTCGCCGGCCGCGACAACGTCTGCGCCAACGGACGCAATCTCGGCGTCACGGAGCACGGGGGCTACGCGGAGCAGATCCTGGTCCGCGACGAAAAGTACCTGGTAGACGTCGACGGCCTGGACCTCAGCTGGGCGGCCACCCTGGCCTGCTCAGGACTGACGGCGTTCAGCGCCGTCAACAAGGTCCTGCCGCTGGGAACCGACGAACCGGTTGTGGTGATCGGCGCCGGCGGCGTGGGGCTCACCGCCATCGCCACCCTGAGCGCGCTGGGGCACCAGGCCATCTGCGCCGTGGACATTTCCGAGCGGAACCTCGACCTCGCCCGGCAGGTTGGCGCAACCACCACCGTGCAGTCCGCCGACCAGGGCCTCATTGCCAACATCATCGAAGCCAGCGGCGGCCCGGTGGCCGCCGTCATCGACTTCGTCAACAACAGCCAGACGGCTCCGGTGGCTTTCGACTCCCTCCGCAAGGGCGGCCGACTGATCCAGGTGGGCCTCTTCGGGGGAGAACTCACGGTCCCCACCGCACTTATGGCCCTCAAGATGCTTACCATCCAAGGCAGCTTCGTGGGGACCCCCGGGGAGCTCAACCAGCTCATCGCCCTGGCCAAGCAGGACGCCATTCCGCACATCCCGATCATCGACGCCGACCTCTCCGCCGAGTCCGTTGGCGAGAGCCTGGATAAGCTGACGCACGGCGGCGTGCCCGGACGCGTTGTCCTGCGTGCGGCAGTCGGAGCCTAGGACTGACCAATCATGCATAACCGGAACGTTCCCGACGATGCCCTCCGTGCTGCCCGGGAGCATCTGATCCGGCGCGGCCTCCGCGAAGGGACCCAGCTGTCCGACATCGTCTCCCAGGACATCGAATTCAGCTGGCGCCGCTCTATCGGCGTTGAGGCATCAGCACGGCCCGAGGCGTTCCTGTTCGTCAACGATTTCGACCCGGACGGGATCCTCATCCGCGCGGCCAAGAGCGTGATGGACCACTGGATGGAAAGCCTCAACGGCATGGGCATCTCGCTGTTCCTTAGCGACCAGTCCGGCCAGATCATCGCCCGCAGGCTCGGCGACAAGGCGCACGGCCGTCGCTTCGACGAATCGTTTGCTGCCGAAGGATTCAGCTTCGCGGAACGTTCCGTCGGGACCAACGGGCTGGGCACCCCCATCGAGGGGCGCCAGGCGGTGTTCGTCCGTGGAGCAGAACACTTCAACGAAGTCCTTGCCGCGCTCACCTGCGCAGGGGCGCCGATCACGCACCCCGTCACGCGCAGGGTGATCGGGTCCATTTCCTTCGCCTGTGACACCGGCCTGCACAATCCGCTGATGCTGGCCATGGCGCGGGAAGCCAGCAGCCAGATCGAGCGTCGCCTCCTCGATCTCGGAAGCGCCACGGGGCTCGCCCTGGGGATGTCGCAACTGCGGCTCAGTTCCTCCAAGGCACCGGTCATCATGCTTGATCACCAGGCCGTGATGACGAATATTTCCGGCCTGGCGGTCATGAGCAGCGAACTGCACACCACCCTGTGGGAACAGTTGCGGCGTCTTGAGTGGACCGGCGCCAAGCAGACCATCGGGATTCCGTCCCTGAACGTGGATGCCACGGTCCAGCGGATTGACGATGCCGGCGGGAGCTCGGCGTTCGCATTGGAGCTCTCCCGCATTCCGGACGGAGCAAGCACGGCGCAGGCCGCCGATTCGGCGGCGCCCGACGTCGATACTTCCGGCGCCGGGGCAGCGTTCCCGCACGTCCTGCGGAACTCCTTTGACCGGGCCAGCCAGGGGCCGGGGGCGATTGCCGTTTGCGGGCAGGGCGGCTCCGGCAAGCTCCACCACACGCTCGCCTGGCTCAACGGCAAGGACTCCGGCCCGAATCCGCTGATCCTTGACGCCTGCCTCTTTTCCGGGGATGCCACCTGGTTCCCTGGCGCGCGTCAGGCCATCACCGAGGGCCGGAGCGTCGTCCTGCGGCACCTTGAGGATCTCCCCCGGAGCGAACTGAACAGGCTAAAGGCGCTGGATTCGGCCGTGAGGCAGCAGCCCGACGGGACGGCGGGCACGGCACAGCCAGCCTCACCGGCGCGGCTGGTTCTCACCATGAATCCGGATGCCTGCCCTGACTTCGTGTCCGATGTGGTGTCGCAGATCGCAACGCGGGTGAATGTACCTACCCTGTCCGCCACCAAGGAACGCATCCCCATGCTGGCGGCACTCTTCCTGGACGCAGCCGCACCCGCTGAACGGTCCACACTCTCCGCGGTGGCGCTGCAGGGACTGATGCGCTGGCGGTGGCCAGGCAACGTGGCAGAACTCCGCGCCACCCTGGAATCCCTGGGGCGCGCCCATCCCGGGCGCGTGCTGCAGGCTGATGACCTGCCGGAACATCTCAGGAGCAGCACCAGGCGCCAGCTGTCCAAACTCGAATCACTCGAGCGCGACGCCATCATCACCGCACTCGAACAAAGCGGCGGAAACCGTTCGGTGGCCGCGGAATCCCTGGGCATGGGCCGGACCACCCTCTACCGGAAGCTGCGTGCACTGGGCATCGAAACACCGGAGTCCCTGGTGTCCTGACCGTTCCCCGGCGGTCAAGCCCGGGGCAGGATCTTCTCCGCCAGCTCCAGGACCGCGCGCAGGGCCGGGCTGGAGTTGTCACGGCGCCAGGCCATCCGCAGCTCCACCGGAATGGTCTTGTCCACCAGCTTCACGAAACGGACGTGGGGATCCGTGACGGATTCGGCCACCGAGGACAGCGTGAGCGTGCAGCCCACTTCGGCCGCCACCAGCGAGAGTGCGGTCCAGGAATCCGGAACGATCTGGACGATGTCGAGTTCGAACCCTGCGGCATGCGTCAGCCTGCGGAGCCGGTCGTTTAACACGGCCCCTGCATGCGGCGGCAGTGACACAAAGGTGTCCCCCTGGAAGTCGGCCATCCGGGCCTCATCGGCATCGGCCAGGCGGTGGCTGGCCGGCACCGCCACCACCAGGTCCTCGGCCGCAAGGAGCCGCGTTTCGATGCCCGCAGCGATGTAGTCCCAGCGTCCGAGGGCGATGTCCATGTCACCGCTGAGGACTCGGTCCATGGCCGGCTGCGCAAAATTCTGACTGAAGAGTTCGATCTGGATGCCCGGGTGGTCGCGCCGGACTTCACGGGCGAGCCGGCCCACGAGCGTATGGGTGGAGGCTCCCGCGTAGGCCACGCGCACGCGGCCCACTTCCCCCTTGTCCGCGGCATGGACGGCGATGCTGGCCCGCCGGGTGGCATCGATGATCTCCGTTGCCGGGCCAATGAAGGCCTCGCCGGCGCCGGTGAGCTTGACGCTGCGGGTGCTTCGGTCGAAAAGACGGGTCCCGAGCTCACGTTCCAGCTGCTGGATGCTGCGGCTGACCGGGGGCTGGGCCATGTGCAGCTTCTCGGCGGCGCGGCCGAAGTGCAGCTCTTCGGCGACGGCGAGGAACGCTCGAATCTGTTGGATCTCCATTCACCTGATTATTGCACCAGATGCAACAAAAGGGCCATCAATAAGTATTGGACGGATAGCAATGGCGTCCGTCATGGTGGAGAAAGAGAAAACTTAGCGAGGAGCCCAATGATGGACAGCCAACACTCCGCCACCCCTGAAACGTCGGTCTTCGGCCGCAGTGCAGCCGGCCCGCTCAGCGGCATCCTGATCGCAGATTTCGGCAGGGTGCTCGCGGGACCGTACTGCACCATGCTGCTGGCCGATCTCGGGGCGACCGTGATCAAAATTGAGAGCCCCGCCGGCGACGAGACCCGGGCGTGGCGCCCGCCGACGCGTGGAAACGATTCGACCTATTTCCTTTCGATCAACCGCAACAAGACCTCGATCAAGCTTGATCTTCGCGATCCGGGCGATCGCAGGACCGCCCAGCGCATTGCCGAGCGGGCCGACGTCGTGGTTGAAAACTTCAAACCGGGCGACCTGGTGCGCTACGGGCTGGACTACGACACTGTTTCGGTCACCAACAAAGACGTTGTGTACGCCTCGATCACGGGCTTCGGCACCGCCGGCGGCGCCCAGCTCCCGGGCTACGACCTGCTGATCCAGGCCCTCTCCGGGATGATGGACCTCACCGGAGCGCCGGACACCGAGCCGTTCCGCGCCGGAGTCGCGGTGTTCGACGTGATCACCGGCCTGCATGCCTGCATCGGCATCCTCGCCGCCCTGCGGCACCGTGACCGCATCGGCGAAGGCCAGCTGGTGGAAATGAATCTGATGTCTTCCGCCCTCTCCGGCATGGTGAACCAGACCGCGGCCGTCGTCCTGGGCGGCGTGGTTCCGAAGAGGATGGGCAACGAACACCCCAGCATCTACCCTTACGAGCCCCTCGAGACCGGCGACGGCAAGCTCGTCATCGCGATCGGGAACGACTCCCAGTACCGCACGTTCTGCGACGCGATCGGCCGGCCCGAGCTGGCCACGGACCGCCGCTTCGAGAAGGCGCCGCTCCGCAGCGCCAACCGCACGGAACTGCGTCCGCTCCTGGTGGATGCGCTGTCAACGCGGCCCGCCTCCGAGTGGTTCGACATCCTCACCGAAGCCAAACTCCCGTGCGCACCCATCCAGGACCTGCGGGCCGGAATCGAATTCGCCGAGCGGATCGGACTAGAACCCGTCGTGACGGTAGGGCACGGAGAAGGCGCACAGCCGGGGGTGCGCAACCCCATCCGGCTGTCCAAAACCCCGGTGAGCTACGACCTCACCCCGCCGGACCTGGACAGCGGCGCAGAGCTGGTGCGGGCCTGGCTCGGCGACGACGAACACCTTTTGGCCGGTGCCTTTGCCGGCACTACCACACAATCCCCCGAGGAGCACTGATGACCACCGCAACGGACCTGTCCGTCAATTCCGACTTCTACGTCCTGGACGACTACCTCAATGACACGGACCGCGCGCTGATCGCCAGGGTCCGCGGATTCGTTGAGCAGGACGTCACCCCCATCATCAACGAATACTGGGAGAAGGCGGACTTCCCGTACCAGCTGGTACCGAAGTTCGCGGAGCTGGGAATCATCGGAACCGCGATCCAGGGCTACGGCTGCCCGGGCCTGACGCGCCTGCAGACGGGCCTGGTCGCGATGGAGCTCTCCCGCGGTGACGGCAGCATCAACACGTTCAATGCGGTCCATTCCGGACTGGCGATGGGCAGCATCAACCTGCTTGGCAGCGACGAGCAGAAGCAGCGCTGGCTGCCGGCGATGGCGCGACTGGAAAAGCTGGGAGCGTTCGCGCTCACCGAGCCGGAGCACGGCTCCGATTCCGTGGCCCTGGAAACCTCCGCACGGCTCGACGGCGACCACTACGTCATCAACGGATCCAAGCGCTGGATCGGACTCGGCCACGTGGCGGACCTCGTCATCATCTGGGCCCGCGACACCGCGGACCAGAAGGTCAAGGCGTTCGTTCTGGAAAAGAACGACGACGGCACGTACCCCGCCGGCTACCACGCCGAGGCCATCACGGGAAAGATGGCAAAGCGTGCCATCCAACAGGCGCAGATCGAGATCGACGGCCTGCGGATCCCCGCCCGGAACCTGCTGGCCAAGTCCAGGTCCTTCCGCGACGTCGGAGCAGTGCTGAACACCACCCGCAGCACTGTGGCCTGGGAATCACTCGGCCACGCCACGGCTGCTTACGAAATGGCGGTCACCTACGCCCGGGAACGCGTCCAGTTCGGCAAGCCGATTGCCAGCTACCAGTTGGTGCAAAACAAGCTCGCCAACATGCTCGCTGACCTCACCGCCATGCAACTGATCTGCTTCCGCACGGCAGCGCTCCAGGACAAGGGCCAGCTCAGCAACGAACAGGCTTCCCTGGCCAAAATGTTCACGGGGGAAAAGGCCCGGACGCTGTGCCGGGATGCCCGCGACATGTTCGGCGGCAACGGAATCCTGCTGGAGAACCACGTGGCACGCCACCTGACCGACATGGAAGTGGTCCACACCTACGAAGGCACCGATTCCATCCAGTCCCTGATCCTGGGACGCGAGATCACCGGCATCTCGGCCTTCGCCTAACCCCTTCCCGATCCACAAAAAGCACGGCCGTCCTGCGGGACGGCCGTGCTTTTTGCCGTCAATCCGACCGGGCTTGCCGCGTCACGGCTCCGTGTTTCATATCGGAACACTTGTGGCCTGCGTCACGCTCCTAGTGTGGAAGTCAACAGGAAAGAACCTCCTCCCACTGCATGTTTCAAAGGAGAAGCACATGGCACACACCACCTCATTGCGGCCGGCAATGACGCCTAAACGCGCGGCAATAGCGGCGCTGCTGGGCAGCGCCCTCGAGTACTACGACTTCTTCGTCTACGGCGCCGCGGCCGCCCTCGTCTTCAATGTCCTCTTCTTCCCGTCCGGCGACCCCACCGTTGCCCTGATCGCATCATTCGCCACCTTCGCGGTGGGTTACGTCGCCCGCCCCGTCGGCGCCGTGGTGATGGGACACTTCGGCGACCGGCTCGGCCGCAAGCGCGTCATGCTTGCCACGGTCATCCTGATGGGCATCGCGTCCTTCGCCATCGGGTGCCTGCCCACGTTCGACCAGGTCGGCCTGCTGGCACCTGCACTGCTCGTAGTCCTGCGCGTTGTCCAGGGCTTCTCCGCAGGTGCCGAATCGGCCGGAGCCTCGACCCTGACCGTTGAGCATTCCCCGGTGGGACGCCGCGGATTCTTCACCAGCTTCGTGATGGTGGGCTACGCCGTCGGCTGCTCGCTGGCCACCATTGTCTTCCTGCCGGTGGCGCTGCTGCCCGCCGAGATGCTGTACGGCTGGGGCTGGAGGATTCCCTTCTGGCTGAGCGCCGTCGTCGTCGTTATTACCTACTACGTGCGCAGCCACCTGGACGAAACCCCGGTGTTCGCAGAGGCGAAGGAAGGAAGCGCAGTCCGCAAGCTGCCGCTGGGCGACGTGTTCAAGTACCACTGGCGCGATGTGATCCGCGTGGCCGGATCGTCCCTGATGGCGGCCATGCAGACCCTGTTCGCCGTTTTCAGCCTGTCGTACGCCACCTCGGTCGGGGTTGACCGGAGCGTTATGCTCGCGATTATCTCCGGCGCCATCGCGTTGTCCATCGTGACCATCCCCGCCGCCGGCTACCTCTCCGACGTCATCGGCCGGAAGCGGACGATGCTCATCTCCGCCGTCGGCTATGCGGTTACGCTCTTTGGGTATCTCTGGGCGATCTCGACGGCGGACGTCCTGATGATTGCGGCCTTTGCGTTCGTCAACATGAGCCTGTTCTTCAGCTGCTACAACGGTGTGTGGACGTCGTTCTTCGCCGAGCAGTTCCCGGCCCCGGTCCGGTTCACGGGCATGGCAGTCAGCAACCAGCTGGGCAACCTGCTGGCCGGCTTTGCTCCGATGGTCGCAGCGATGCTCCTCGTCCCGGGCCCGTCAGGCTGGCTTCCGGTGGCGATCTTCGGTGCAGTGGCCGCCGGAATTGCCGCGGTAGCGGTTATCGCAATGCCCGAGACCTCGAAGATCCCCACCGAATTGCTGGGTGGTCCGCGGACCGCCGTCATGAAGGCCGAGATGGAAACAGAGAGGCTGGCTGCCGCGAACGCGGGGTGAACCCGACCCCGGTGAAGCCGGAGAACTGATGCAACCGCCCTCATTCCCTCGCAAGAGGGGTGCGGGCGGTTTCATCGGTTCCGCCACACAGGGGCGCCCGATCCGTGGTGCGGCTAGGCCGTAAACGAAGGAAGCAGGGTGGCGACGAGGCGCTTGCCGAAACCGCTATCCATGGGAGCGCCGCTCAGGAAGAAGCGGTAGTAGATGGGGCCCAGCAGAAGGTCGGTGACTACTTCGGCATCCAGGCCGGCCCTCAGCTCTCCCCTGGCGATTCCATGCTCCACCAGGGCGCTCACATCGGCCAGCCGGTGGCTGACCACACGCTCGCGGTACACCTGCGCGAGCTCGGGATCGGCGGCGACCTCCGAGACCAGGCCTTTCATGATCCGGCCCATCACTGACGTGCACATGAGCTCTACGGTCCGGTCCACCAGCTTTGCCAGTTCGGTGGCGGCGTCTCCAACGTACGGCCGGGTGCTCACGTCACCCACCATGTCCAGGAGGACCGCCAGGGCAAGGTCGTTCCTGGACCGGTACCGGCGGTAGATCGTTGTCTTCGCCACCCCGGCCCGTGCAGCGACGCCTTCCACGGTCAGGCTGCCGAAGCCCTCTTCGCCCAGCAGTTGACGCGTGGCGTCAAGGATCTTCTGTTCGGACCGGGCGCGCCGTCCCGAATGCCCGGAACCAGCCTGTTGCCCCGCGCCGGCGCCTGGCGGGGAACCGCCGGACTCCTTTGGAAAATTCATTCCTAAACCACCTTTCCGCAGCTCATCTTACGGTGTTACTATTGTAACGCTACGTAGCGTTTCGAAAAAACCTCAACGCTGCTTCCCGCCACAACAAAAGGACCACCGACATGAGCACGGATCGTTACCAGCGCGGCCTCGACCGCATGATGGAACTCGTCTCCACCGAGCACTCCAACACCTTCGACCACGTCAAGCTCGTGGAGTCCTACAAGAGCCTGGACGCTGAGCTCTCCGACTACATCGTTTCCTTCGCCTTCGGGGACATCTATTCGCGCACCAGCCTGAGCCAGCAGGAACAGACGATGGTGACCATCTCCACGCTGGTTGCCCTGGGGACTGAGCCCCAGTTGAAACTGCACATGAATGTCGGGTTCAACGTGGGCCTGACCAAGGAGAAGATCGTTGGCACGTTGATCCAGTGCATCCCCTACATTGGCTTCCCGCGCGTGCTCAACGCCTTGACCCAGCTCAAAGAGGTCATGGCGGAGCGGGGCATGGCCCCTGAATCCACCGACTAGCCCATCCCCGCATTTCCCTCATCACCCCTAAGGAACGTTCATGCATTTGGTAATAGGACTCGGACCCATCGGCGGAAACATCGGCGCCCACCTCGCCGAACTGGGACAGGAGGTTTATGGCTACGACTTCAACCAGGAACGCATCCGCGAATGGTCGGCGGAGAACAAGTCGCCTGCCGGCAGCGACATGGCAGCTGTTCACTGGTCCTCAGTGGACAGTGTGCACATCGCGGTGCGGCTCGCGGACCAGGTCTCGTCAGTATTTGAGGCGCTCAAGGCACAGACGGCGCAGCCGTTGACGGTCTTTGTCCACACCACGCTGGCCCCCGCCGATGCCCGCGGAATCTTCTCGTCCGCCCCGGATAACTGGCGCGCGTTCGAGGCCCCGGTCTCGGGGGGACCCCAGGGGGCACGTCAGGGCTCGATGACCATCTTCCTGGCCGGGCCCGCCCCCACCGACGCCGAAGACGCGCTGCTGGCCGAGATCTCCGGCCGCGTCTTCCGGATGGAATCCTACGGCCAGCCCGCCCTGGTCAAACTCCTCAACAACACCCTGGCCACCTACAACCTGGCCGCCACCGCACGCATGCTTAACCTCGCGGCCGAACACGGCGTGCCGGCGAAGAACCTCTTCGAAGTCATCGGCGTCTCCACCGGCCAGAGCTGGATGAGCGACAACCTCATCGACGTCCAGTACGACCTCCTCCTGAAGGACGTCGGACTGCTCCGCGGCGAACTCGGCTCGCTGCCCACCGGGGACCTGAACGAGGATGTGGAACAGGCCATCCTTCAGGCACGCACTGCCCTGGGCGCCGACACCCCGATCCAGTAGGCACGAAGTCCGGGCCGTGGCCCGGAGTAGGATCACCCACATGGAATTCGTCGTGATGTACAGCGTGCGTGCAGGGACCGACCGCTCGCGCTTGATGGAAACGTTCCCCCGCCACAAGGCCTTTTACGAGGCCTTCCGCGCAGCCGGCGGCGGACTCATCGCGCTGGGCCCGTTCCAAACGACGGATCCCGCCGCCGGGTCCATGGGCATCTTCAGCTCGCGCGAGGATGCCGAGCGGTTCATCGCCGAAGATCCGTTCGTCACGGAGGGTCTCGCGGAGCCACGCATCCTCGACTGGAACGCCGTACGTTTCGAGTAGGTGCTGGGTCCGCTGCCGCCTAGTTCTGGCCCGGTCCGCCAGCGTCCCGCAGTCCGGCAGCGTCCCGCGCGCCGCCAGCGTCCCGCAGTCCGGCAGCTTGCCGCGCGAGAGTGGTGATCTGCTGCCAGTCCCCTTTCTCGATTGCCCCGCGTGGCGTAAGCCAACTGCCACCCACGCAGGCGACATTCTTCAACGAAAGGTATTTAGGTGCGGAGCCAAGGCTGACGCCACCTGTCGGGCAGAACTGCACCTGCGGGATGGGTGCCCCGATGGCCGCGAGATAGTCGGGGCCGCCGGCCGGTCCTGCGGGGAAGAACTTCATGGCCGTCAGGCCGCGTTCCAGGACGCCCATGACCTCACCTACGGTGGCAACTCCCGGCAGGACGGGCACACCCAGCGCCAGCAGATGGTCCAGCAGGGACTGGGTAACGCCCGGGCTCACCAGGAACTGCGCACCGGCGGAGACAGCGGCATCGGCCTGGCCCGGAGTCAGCACTGTCCCAGCCCCCACGAGGATCTCAGGCACTTCCTCGGCAATGAGCTTCAGCGACGTCAGGGCGCTCTCGGTTCGGAGGGTGAGTTCGATAATGCGGACGCCGCCGTCGGCCAGTGCCCGGGCCACCGGAACAGCGTGTTGCGGGTCCTCGATAGTGACCACCGGAATGACCGGTGAAACGTGCAGGACGCTGGTGGCGTCAGCCATGGTTGATCTCATTTCTCAGGCCGCCCAGGCCCTGGGTGTCGATGATGCGGTACCAGTGAAGGAGGAGGTTGGTGAATCCGGGATGGGCCGCGAGTTCGCCGTCGAAGATGCTGCTGAAGCCCAGCAACGCGGGCACCACAGTTTCCGCTGAGCGCGTCACCGGCAATGCAGCGTGGAGCCCGGCCGCGAGCGGATCGTTGAGCTCCGCCTCCGGGGTGGAGGCCACATGGTGCATCCAGGCGGCGACTGCCAGTGCTGCCCAGCGTGGTTCGCGTCCGGCGTCGAGGGTGGCACGGACCGTAGTCAGGAGCCGCAGCCCGATCTTCTGGGAACCGTCGCTGCCCACCTTGGCGGTGGTGTGCCCCAATTCCGGGTTGGCGAACCGCTCCAGGACTTGTGTGCAGTACAGTTCACCGTCCAGCCCTGGCGGAAGCCAGATGGTGGGCAGCGCGTCCTCCGCCATCATGCGGCTGCAGGCTGTTCGGAACGCGTCCTCCCCCACGGCGTCGCTGATGGTCGCCTTCCCGGTGGCGAGTCCAAGGTAGGCCAGCATGGAGTGGCTGGCGTTGAGCAGGCGCAGTTTGGCTGCTTCCCAGGCCGCTACGTCGGTGCTGAAGAGTGCGCCGGCTTTCTCCCAGGCGGGCCGGCCGCCCGCAAAGTTGTCCTCGATGACCCACTGCATAAAGGGCTCGGCCACCACGGCGGCCTCGTCCCGGAGAGCGAGTTCGCGTTCGACGGCGTCAAGGTCGCCACCCGTGGTGGCCGGCACCATCCGGTCCACCATGGTGCTCGGGAACGTGACGTGTTCATCCATCCACGCCAGTAACGGCCCGGATTCAGCATCCGGTAGTGCGGCGGCAAAGGCGCGCACCAGGGTGCCGGTGAGTTCACCGTTGCCCGGGAGGTTGTCGCAGGAGAGAACGGTGAGCGGACCTCCGCCGGCGCGGGCCCGCTGCTGGATGCCGCGCGCGATCTGTCCGATGGCTGTCTGCGGCGGGAGTCCGGCAAGGTCAGCCTGCACCTGCTCGTCGTCGGTATTAAGCGATCCGGTCTGCGGATGAATCCGGTAGCCCTTCTCGGTCACGGTCAGGGTCACCACGTGGGTGGTGGGTGCGGCAATCCGATCCACCACCGTTTCGGGGTGGTCCTTGCCCGAGATGGCTTCCACGATGCTGGACACCACCCGGAGCGGGGCCGCGCCGCCTCCCCGTTCAGCGACCGTAAACAGGCCGTCCTGCGGCGCCAACTGCCTCGCGACGGTGTCCGATCGTTGGGTCACGCCAACGATCCCCCAGTCCGATGATCCGGTGGCGAGCATGGCATCTTCGGTGAAGACCGCGGTGTGGGCGCGGGCAAAAGCCCCGAGTCCCAGATGGACGATGCCGGGACGAAGGCCTTCGCGCGGGAGCAGTACTTTCCGGGTGCCTGCGGCTGCCAGCGCGGCGTTGCTTAGGCGTGCCATGTCAGTTCCCCTTTTGCGGCGCCGGCCGCGTGGGCACGGGTCTGGTCAAGGGTGGGAATGAAGCCGGTTCCGCCTTTGCCGCCCACCACCAGCGACGCCGCCGCAGCACCCAACCGGGCTGCTTCGGGCAGGCTATCGCCGAGCACCATCCGGGCGGTCAGGGTGCCGACGAACGCGTCGCCGGCGCCGGTCTGGTCCACCACCGCCGGGGCAGGGATCGAGTCGATCCATGTGCTGTCCAGGCCTTCGCCTTCCAGCTGGATTCCCTCTGCGCCGCAGGTCACTGCCACATTGGTGGCGCCAAGGCTGAGGAGTTTTGCAGCCGCCTGCGCCGGCGTGGAGGAGCCTAGAAGGGCCGTGGTTTCGCCGGGAAAGGACGGGGTCACCAGATGGCTCTGCGGCGCGAGCCGCAGGAGCGCCGTCGTTGCGGCCTCCACCGATGTGAGCCGGGGGCGGAAGTTGGGATCGAACACAAAACGGCCGGCAAGATCGGCAGCCTTGAAGACGGCAGCACGGGACGTGTCAGAAATGGCGCAGGCGATCCCGCCGGCCACCACGGCGCCCGCGGCCGCGAACACGGCCGGGTCGACGTCGTCGGGTCCCAGGCTGGAGCCCACACTTCCGTTGCGGGCATAGGAGAACTCGCGCTGGCCTTCGGGATCGGAGTGCACCAGGTAGACGCCCTGCTGTCCGGTCCTGAACGTCAGCAGGCGGGTGGAGATGCCGAGTTCGGCGATGCGGGCGGCGATCGCCTGCCCGAGGTCGTCGTCGGTCAGCACTGCCAGCAGCCCGGTGCGCGCTCCCGCCGCGGCGGCTGCAGCGGCGACGTTTAAGGCGTCGCCGGAAATGCCGAGCCGGGCCGGCACGCCGTGGCCGAACGCCACGTCGGTGGCCACCTCAACGAGGATCTCCCCCATCACCACGACGTCGAAGGGCTGGTTTTCGCTTTCGCGTGTTGCGCCGTTCACCAGTCATGCACCGATCCGTCGAGCCGCCGGTTGATAGGAAGATACTTGGGGTCGAAGGGGAAGCGGGCGGCAGCTTCCTCGTTGAACTCTACGCCGATGCCGGGGACGTCCCCGGGGTGCATGTAGCCGTCGTTGAAGGTGTACGAGGTGGTGAACACCTCGTTGGCCGGCTCCCGGTGGCCCATGTATTCCTGGACGCCGAAGTTCGGGATGCTCATGTCCACGTGCAGGGCGGCAGCGAACGAGGCCGGGGAGAGGTCCCCGGCACCGTGCGATCCGGAGCGCACCCCGTAGAGGTCCGCGAGGGAGAAGATCCGGCGCAGGTGCGTGATGCCGCCCGCGTGCGAAACGGAGGTCCGGATATAGTCGATGAGCCGCTCGGTGATCA
>NZ_JARCCY010000065.1:0-18921 GCF_039907775.1 Arthrobacter sp. CC3 | reverse complement strand
GATCCGGCGCAGGTGCGTGATGCCGCCCGCGTGCGAAACGGAGGTCCGGATATAGTCGATGAGCCGCTCGGTGATCAGCTGCTGGCAGTCCCAGATCGAGTTGAACACTTCGCCGACGGCGATGGGCGTGGTGGTGTGCTGGCGGATCAGGCGGAACGCCGACTGGTCCTCGGCCGGCGTCGGGTCCTCGATCCAGAACGGCCGATACTCCTCCAGGGACGCGCCCAGGCGGCCGGCCTCAATCGGCGACAAGCGGTGGTGCACGTCGTGCAGGACGTGCACCCCGTAGCCGAATTCTTCGCGGACGTGGGCCATCATCTTCGGTGCGAAGTCCAGGTAGGAGGTGGTTTCCCACATGTCCTCCTGCGGGACGTTGCCGCTGGCCGGCTCGTAGAGCTTGCCGTCCACCGGAGCGATTCCGTAGGTCTTCTCGAGACCGGGCACCGCGGCCTGGGCACGGATCGCCTTGTAGCCGAGGTCCAGGTGGTGCTGGAAGTCGGCGCTGAGGTCCTCAAGGGTTGAGCCGCTGGCGTGCCCATAGACCATCACGCCCTCGCGGGCGGCACCGCCCAGCAATTCGTACACCGGCATCCCGGCGGCCTTGCCCTTGATGTCCCAGAGTGCGACGTCGATGGCGGCGATCGCCGTCATGGTCACCGGTCCGCGGCGCCAGTAAGCGCCTTTGTAGAAGTACTGCCAGGCATCCTCGATCCGGCGCGCGTCGCGGCCGATCAGCAACGGGCAGAGGTGCTCCGAGAGGTAGGACGCCACGGCCAGCTCGCGGCCGTTGAGGGTGGCGTCGCCGATGCCGGTGATGCCGTCCTCGGTTTCAATAACGAGCGTGACGTAATTCCGTCCGGGAGACGAAACCACTACCCGTGCGTCGGTGATCTTCACTGATTGGTCCTTCAGATGTGTGGGATGAGTGCAAGTGGGTCGCAGCAGGTGTCGTTTTGAACCGACAAAACGACACCTGCCGCTACTCAGTTGGGGAGAGCCGCAGCATGACTTTGCTGCTTCCGGACGCCGGATCGCCGAAGACGCGCATGGCCTCGGCTGCCTGGTCGATCCCGAACGTGTGCGTGATGACCGGGGAGACGTCCAGCCCCGTTGCCATGGCCTGGAGGGCGTCGCCGATTTCGTCAACGAACCGGTACGAGCCGATCCACGTGATCTCCCGCGTCACCAGGTCCCCGAGTGCTGAAGGGGCCGGCGCGCCGGGAAGGTTGCCCACCTGGACGAGCGTTCCGCCGCGGGCCGTGGCGCGCAGGACGCCGCCCAGCACCGCAGGGATGCCGGAGGCCTCGAACACCAGTTCCATGTCCTCCGGGAGGCTGCCCGCGCCGGAGACGTTCACGACGTGGTCCGCGCCCATGGCTTTCGCAATCTGCAGCGCGGAGTCGTTGATGTCGGCGGCAATGACGCTTCTGGCGCCGGCAAACCTTGCCGCGGCAACCACCAGCGAGCCGATGGGCCCGGCCCCGTTGACCAGGACGTCCTTGCCGGTCAGCGATCCTGCCCTCTTGACCGCGTGCATGGCGACGGCCAGCGGCTCGGCAAGCGCACCGTGCAGGGTGTCCACGCCGTCGGGCAGCGGCCGGATCTGGGTTGCCTTGGCGAGCTTGCGTTCGCTGAACCCGCCGTCGGTGTGCGGGTCAAAGGCTGCGGATCCGAAGTACCTGATCTGCGGGTACAGGTTGGTGCGGCCGGCCAGGCGGTCCGGCATGATGCCGTCCCCCACCAGTTCCGCCGGATGTACCGTGACGGGCTGGCCGACGTCGAGGTTCCGGACACCGGCGCCCAGCCGGGCAATCCGGCCGGCGACCTCGTGGCCGAGGACGAGCGGCGACTTCAGCGCCGCCGTCCCGGAGGCCCCGTGGCGCCAGTAGGAGAGGTCCGAGCCGCAGATCCCGCCCCACTCGACGTCGATGATTACTTCACCGGGTCCGGCGACGGGCTCGGGCCGGTCGTCGATGCGGAGGTCATTCGCTCCGTGGACTACGACGGCTTTCATACGGCGTCTTCCAGGCGGACCATGTCGCGGCCGCGGACTTCGGGCCCTACGAAGGCTGAGACCAGGGTGATCAGGGAGTAGCCGATGAGCATCGCAGCAAGCGGCCACCAGTGCCCGGTGATGGCGGTGAGGGTCGCAGCCAGCAGCGGGCCGATGGCGGTGGCGAGGATGCCGCCGATTTCCTTGGCCAGGGCGAGCTGTGTGAAGCGGGTGCGGGCTCCAAAGAACTCGGCCATCGTGACGCTTTCCATGGCGAAGAGGCTGAGAACGCCGAGGTCGAGGCCGACGACCATGGCGACGGTAATGAGTGTGGTGTTTCCGCTGGTGACCATCAGCATCATGGGGATGGCGAACAGGGCGGTCAGCGTGCTGAGCACCAGGTAGAGGGGCCGGCGGCCGAAGCGGTCACCGAGCATGCCCATGACGGGGATGGTGAGGAAGCCAAGCAGCGAGCCGTACACGATGGCGGTGGTGCCCACGCTCTTGTCCACCAGCAGGACAGTAGCGAGGTAGCCCACCAGGAAGGTCTGGACCAGCCCCGAGTTTCCGGCCTGCCCGAACCGCAGGCCCAGGGCGATCAGGAAGGCCTTTCCCTTGCGCTGGTGCAGGGCTGCTTCGATGGTGCTGGTCGTGGCGAGTTCGTCCGCCGCGACGATTTCCCGCTTGGAGAGTGCCACGCCGTCCACAACATCGGCCCGCTGTTCAAACACCGGGCTTTCCTTGAGGGAGCGACGGACCCACACGGCAAAGATCATCAGGACGAAGCTGAACAGGAACGGAATGCGCCAGCCCCAGCTCAACAGCTGGTCCTCCGGCAGTGCGCTCACCAGAAGCGCCCAGAGTGCCGAGGCGGCGAGCGTCCCGGAGTTCGTGCCGAGGCACACGAGGGAGGAGATGAGGCCGCGGCGGCGGGCCGGGGCGAACTCGGCCAGCATGACCGTGGCACCGGCGATCTCGGCACCGGCGCCAAAGCCCTGTGCCAGCCGCAGTGCAACCAGCAGGATGGGGGCCCAGATCCCGATCATCGCGTAGGTGGGGAGAACGCCGATCAGGGTTGTGGACGCGCCCATTAGCGCGATGGTGATGAAGAGGACCTTCTTGCGGCCGATCCTGTCGCCCATGCGGCCGAAGTAGACGGCGCCGGCGAGACGGGCAACGTAGCCGACGCCGTAGGTGGCCATTGCGGCAATCAGGCCAATGACCGGGCTGACGTCGGGGAAGAAGATCTTGTTGAAGACGATGGCTGCTGCCAGGGAGTAAAGCTGGAAGTCCATGAATTCCATGGCGGTTCCCAGCCATCCGGACACTGCGACCTTTGCCAGTTCCTTGGTGGGTTTGGTCTCCGGCCGGGCGGTGGGCGGCGCGATGCTCTCAGTCATCTGGTGCTCCTTTGCAGGCGATGAAAAACGAAGGGGGTGAGTGAAAGGAAGAAGGCCGGCGGTGGGTTGTTGTGACCGGCGGCACCTCGCTAACTAACTACCATACAAGCACTACCATTCTAGTGTGTCAAGAGAATAGACTGGGGGCATGGCATCCGATAAACCCGGCAAGGGACAGTCCCCGCGGCTCTCTGTGCGTGACCAGACCCTGGAGACGCTGCGGCGTCGCATCATTTCCCTCCAGCTGCCTCCGGGTGAACCGCTCTCGGAGAACGAGCTCGCACAGGAACTGGGGGTCAGCCGCACGCCGGTCCGGGAAAGCCTGATTCTGCTCAGGGAGGAGGGACTGGTGCAGGTCTACCCGCAGATCGGTTCCTTTGTCTCGCTCGTGGACCTGGGGCGGGTATCCGAGGCTCAGTTTGTCCGCGAGGCCATTGAATGCGCGTCCCTGCGCGACCTGACGGTCGACGAAGCGGGGATTGCGGGACTACGCGTGATACTCAAGAGCCAAACGGACGCGGATGCCGCCAGCGATGTGGATGAGTTCTTCCGGCTGGACGAGGATTTCCACCGCGAACTCCTGAGGCTTGCAGGGCACGAATCCGCCTGGGCCGCCGTCAACTCCGCCAAAGCGCACCTCGACCGCGCACGCCGCCTGAGCCTTCTGGACACCAGGCCCATAGCAACCCTGATCCAACAACACACCGCGGTTGTCGATGCCCTTGAAGCCAAGAACCTGGCTGACGCCGACAGCTCCCTGCGGCTGCACCTGCGGGGCGTTTTTGAGGATGTCCAGCGGATTCAGCAGGCAACCCCGCAACTCTTTTCCGACGGCGCCGCACTGCGGCCCACACGCCGAAGTGTGGCGCGGCTGGCGTGAGGGCGGCGCCGGGTGCTCATCAGGGAGTCGATGAATCCCCCAGCGTCACTTCGTGGAGCGGCACCGCCTGGCCGTAAGCCGGCGCTTCCTCGGCCAGTGCGTAGTGGAAAATCCGGCTGCCTGCTTTTTCAAGGCCACCGCGGGGTTCAACCCTGAACCACTCATTGCCGGCGACTGCCAGCGCCCAGGCATCGGCTTCTTCCCAGTACACCTCACCGGGAGGGCGGTCCGGATGAACCTGCATCGCCACGGAAATCACGAAAACAGTGGCGTCATCCGCGTCGGGGCGCCGGGCGAAGCACACGACGTCAACGCTGACGCCCTGGTTCGCGCAGGATGGCTTGCGTGCCATGGCGGTAGCGGCGCCCTCAACGGCGCCGTCGTGGATGTCCTGCCACGCAAGTGCGTACATCTGCCGGCGCAGCAAGGAGAGCTCCTCGCCGCAGATCATTTGGATCCTCCGGGTAAGTGCCCCGATCATGCCCATACCCGTGTCATGCGGCGCTTTCCAGCTGCCCGGCCCGGGACGGCACGCCGTCGAAATAGCCGCCCTTGAAGAAGAGCAGCGGCCCGGCACCGTCCCGTGCACCCAGGGCACGGACCGACCCCACCACAATGGTGTGGTCGCCGCCGTCGTACTCCCGGTACAGCTCGCAATCCACCCACGCAAGGGCCTGATCCAGCACCGGATTACCCAGCGGCGACACCGAAAACCCCACACCGGCGAACTTATCGGTGCCCGAACGGGCAAACTGCGCGGCAAGATGCCGCTGCCCGGCCGGAAGGATGTTCACCGTGAACCGGCCCGCGGCCCGCAGCAGCGGCCAAGTGCTGGAACTGCGGGCCGGACTGAACGTCACCAGCGCCGGATCCAGGGAAAGGGACGAGAAAGACTGGCAGGTGAACCCGGCCGGGCCGTTCTCCGTCCCGGCCGTGACCACCGTCAGCCCGGAGGCGAAATGGCCCAGCACGTGACGCAGGCGCTGCGGGGTGAGATCAAAATGTTCGGTCATGTTCTATCCCTTTCAAGGCCGGTCACCCAAACCAACCACCCGCCCCGCACCCCGTTCAACCGGGAACGAAACGCACCGACGCGCAACGCAACCTGGCTTCACCGCCCGAAGCACAAAGTAACCAACGGGGATTGGGCGGGGCTCCTGTCAGTCGTCCAGGCGGACGCCGCGGACCAGCAGGAGCGTTCCGCCCACAACAACCGCGGACGCCAGGAAGACGCCGGCTGCCCCGAGCCCGGCCGCCACAACCCCGATGGCGCTGGGCAGGACCACCTGGCCCACCCTGTTCCCGGCAAGCCGCAGGGCCAGGGCCTTTCCGCGCTGGCCGTCCGGGGCCTGGGCCGAAAGCCAGGACATGGTCAGCGGCTGGCCGATGCCCAGCCCCAGACCCAGCCCGGCCATCACCCCGAAGAGCAGCCACTCGGGCATCGGAATCGCCGCGACACCCAGCGCGACGGTGGAGAGCGCCAGGCTTGACACCATGAGCCGCCCCCGGCCGAACCTCCGGGACAGGCGTCCGAGCCCCAGCCTCGAAACCATCGAGAACACGGCCCGCACTGCGAGCATGAGGCCCACCGTGGCTGCACTGAAGCCGCGCTCCGTTCCGAGCGCGGGCAGGTAGACAACCGTCAGGTCCACCACCGCCAGCACCGTGGCACTCGTTGCCAGCGCCCGGACCAGCCCCGGCGTCCTGAGCAGCGAGGCAACACTGCCCTGCGAGCTGCCCGTTGCCGTGACGGCGGACTTCCTGCCGGCGGCCTTCGTCGAGATCACGAAGGTGGTGAGGAAGAGAACCAGGCTCATGCCGGCCGAGAGGAAGAAGATTGCCTGGGTGTCCGGGCGGACAGAGGCACCGCCCACCACGGAGATAGCCAGCGGGCCAAGCGCCTGCCCCAGAGACGCCGCGAAGGTCAGGTATCCGAAGGCGGAATCAAGCCCTGACGCCACGGCATTGTTCGCCACGACGGCCTGCTGCCCCACCACACACGCCAGTTGGCCTGCGCCAAGCAGCGCCGTGCCGATAACCAACGCCGGGACTGTTGTCCCCCAGAACAGCAGGAAGACGGAACAGCCAAGCACGACGGCGGATCCGGTCACCATCAGCCGCCGCTCGCCTAACCGGTCCACGAGGGCGCCGGTGGGGACAGCCAGCAGCAAGGGAAAAACAGCGTAGCTGGCCGCGAGGAGGCCGAGGGCATATCCCGGCACATCCAGTTCCAGCGCCCGGTAAGTGGTTGCCGGCCGGACCAGGAACGTCACGGCTTGGATCAGCGTCGAATGAAGGAGAAGTGCCAGCGCCGAACGGCGGCCCAGTTCACCGATCACGGGATGACGGGGGCGGCGCCGGAGACGGCGCGCACCGCGGCGTCCCGGGCGCCGGCGACGTGGTCGAAAGCGATCCTGGCGGCTGCTTCCGGTTTGCCCGAAGCGAGGGCCTCCACCAGGATGCGGTGTTCGGCGAGAGCCTGGTCGCGGCGTTCCTGCGTGCTGTTGGTGAAGTGGCGGTAGCGTTCCATCTGGCTGGACACCTGGTCATGAAACCTCTGCGCCCAGGAATTTCCGGCGATGTCCGCGATGGCGGTGTGCAGCGCCATTCCATACCTCATGGCTTCGTCGGCGAACTTCACCATGGCGGCATTGCGTTCCACGATCCCTTCCAGGTTCGCGATGTCGGCCGGCGTCGCTTTGGCGCATGCCTCACGGGCCATCAGGGACTCCAGTGCCGCGCGCACGCCGTACAGTTCGGCGATGGCTCGTTCGTCCAGGATCGGGACGAGCACGCCTCCTGTGGGTTGCTGTTCCAGCAGGCTTTCCGAGATCAGCCGCCGGATCGCCTCCCGCAGCGGCGTCCGGCTCACCTGCAGCTCCGGCGCCATTGCGGGTTCGTAGATCCGCTCACCCGGCTTCAATTCCAGGTTAAGGATCCGGCGTTTCAGCTCTCCGTAGACCAGATGCGCTCCGGTATTCCGGGACTGTGATTCGACCACTGACAACCTCCACCTTTTTGTACTTGTATACAACTATACAAGTACATGGCTTTGATGACGGCGGAACGGGACTCTGGGCTATGAGGCCCAGTCGGCGTCGTCGAAGGGACGGCCGCGGAAATGAGCGCGGAGGTACTCCCCCACAACGGCAGCCCCGAGGTCACCGGTTTCCGGCGCCACCACCCGGCCGTCGATTCGGCGCGCCATGCGCTGGACGAACCGCTCGAGGCCCGGGTCATCGCCCAGCCGGAAGAACGTGGCCTGGGTCCCTGCGCGGCCAAGGCGGTCGAGTTCGGCAATCGTGACCCGGATGGTCTCGGGGGCCGGCGGGTAGTCGAACCACGAGTCCCCGTCCGGCAACAGATGCGCTGTCGGCTCCCCGTCGGTCACCACGAGGAGGACGTGCTGCATTGACGGATGCTGGCGGAAGAAGCGGTTGGCCAGCAGCAAGCCGTGATGCAGGTTGGTTCCCTGCTCCCGCCGTGACGCCAGGGCCGTGAGTTCGCCAATGTCCATGGTCCGCGCGTAGCGGCCGAACGTGATGAGCTGCAGCCGGTCCCCGCGAAACCGGGTGGAGACGAGATGGTGCAGGGCGAGTGCGGTGCGCTTCATCGGCACCCACCGCCCCTCGGCGGCCATCGAAAACGATACGTCGGCGAGGAGGACGACGGCGGCCTGCGTGCGCGCCTCCGTGTCGGTCACCTCGATGTCGCCCGGTCCCAGCCGTAATCCGCGGCCCGGGTCGCCGCCCTCGGCCACGGTCCGGCGGATTGCGTTTGTCATGGTGCGTGTCACGTCCCACGGCCCGGCATCGCCGAACTCCCACGGCCGGCTGGATCCCGTCTGCTCGCCGGCTGCCCCGGCGACACGTGTGTCCCGGCGCCCCTGCCGGCCGGACAGCTGCTTGGCGGTGTCCCGCAACAGTGACTTGCCGAGCCGTCTCATGGCCTGCGGGGACAGCCGGAGGTCGCCGTCGGCGCCGCGCCGCAGGTAGCCGCCGTCCTGCATGGCCCGCTCGATTTCGGCGAGGGTACGTGCCGACACTGCGGCCTTTTGACCGAGTTGGCGGGCCAGGGCGTCCAGGTCCAGGTCATCAAGGCGAGATCCGTTGTAGGACTGGGAAAGCTGTTCGGCCAGCTCGTCGAGTTCGGCGATGTCCTGAAGCACGCCCGTGCCATCGCCCAGCCCGAGCCCTTCCTGACCCTCGAAGCGTTCGGAGCCATTCCAGTCTTCTCCCGGGCGCAGGGCGCGCAGGCTGGAGTCGAGCTGATCGAGCTGGGCCATGAGTTCGGGTGAGCCGAACGCCTGGGCAGACAGGCGCATCAGCTCATCGCGCTGCTCCGGGGACATGGATTGCAGGAGACGCTGGGCCGCGGCGGCGCGCCGGGCCAGTGCGTCGATCAGCTCCTCGACGGATTGCGGATTCTCCGGAAAGAAATGGCCGTGCCGGGCCATGAACTCCTGGAAGTCCGCGTCGGTGTCCTCGCCGTGCCGGTGCTTGTCCAGCAGTTCGTTGAGGTCCCGCAGCATCTCGTCAACAGCTGCGCGGTCCGCATCTGTGGCGTTCTCGAGCGCCTGCTTCATGCCGGCGAACCGCTGGTCGAGGACCTCACGGCCCAGCAGGTCCTTGATGCGCTCGAAGGCTTCCCGTGCGGTGCTCGACTGCCAGTCATAGGAGGCGAGTTCGTTGACCGCTGCCGCCGTTGACGAGGGCAGGTTCTGCAGCTGCATCTCCCTGAGTGCGCGGTCGGTGCTATCCATCATGGCGTCACGGGCCAGCTGCTTGCGCTCTTCCAGCACTGCGGAAGCGAGCAGCTTTTGGACCTCGCTGAGGGTGCCGTCCAGGCGGTGGCGGCTCAGGAGTTCTTTCCGGCGCTGTTGCACGCGGCCGGCGAGGTCGTCCAGACCTTCCCGGTGGCGGCCGCCGCGCCGGAGGAACTCCTGCAGGGCGTGCCGGGGCGAGTAACCGGCCATGACGTCCTCGGCTATCGCGTCGAGCGCCTCCGCCAGGTCTACCGGCGGTGCGAGCGGGTCGGGTCCTCCCCTGTACCGGCCATACCTTGACCGGCTGTGAGCGTTCATGATGCCGCCTATCCCCTAGCCGTAGATCGTCTCCTCGTCGTCGGACTCCTTCGAGATCCGCCGGGCGAGGTACAGCCCTTCCAGGGCAAGTTCAATGGCGGCGGCGCGCTGCCCGTCGTTCCTGGCCTCGAGGCGCCCGCTGATCTCGTCGTAGAGCCCGGACGAGTCAAGGGACGGCAGGTTTTCAAGGAACTCCCGCGCCGTGACATGCTCCCCCGTGGTCACGGTCCGGTGACCGTCGAGCGCGGCCACGAGCGGACCGAGATCGATGCCGTGGAAGTGCGCCCGCACGGCTTCCGCCGTGGCAGTGCGCAGGAGGTGGTCGAGGACGGCTTGTTCGCGCCCTTCTTCGCCGGACTCGAACTCAATCTTGCCCGTGAGGACTTCGACGGCGGGCTCGAGGTCGATGATCCGCGCGACTGCCTCGTCCTCGCCGCGAACGCTGGCCCGGCGCAGCGCTGCTGCGGCGACGGTTTCGGCGCCCGCGATGGCGAACCGTGCCGAAACTCCGGAGGTCTGGTTGATGGCCGGGGATAGCCGCAGCGCACGGGTGTAGCGGGCGAGGATTTCGAGGATGACGGGCGGGACATCGGCCACCAGCCGCCCCTCCTGCCGGATGACGGACACCTCGTCGTCGAGCTCTATCGGGTAGTGCGTGCGGATCTCGGCGCCGAAGCGGTCCTTCAGGGGCGTGATGATCCGGCCGCGGTTGGTGTAGTCCTCAGGGTTGGCTGACGCGACGACGAGCACGTCGAGGGGCAGCCGCAGCACATAGCCGCGGATCTGGATGTCGCGTTCCTCCATCACGTTCAGCATTGCGACCTGGATCCGTTCGGCGAGGTCGGGCAGTTCGTTGATGGCGATGATGCCGCGGTTGGAGCGCGGAACCAGGCCGTAGTGGATGGTTTCGGGATCCCCCAGCCGCCGGCCTTCAGCCACGCGCATGGGGTCGACGTCGCCGATGAGGTCGGCAACGGAAGTATCCGGTGTGGCCAGCTTCTCGACGTACCGTTCCGAGCGGTGGCGCCAGGCAACACGCAGCCGGTCCCCTTCGGTGAGCACACGGGCGCGGGAGTGTTCCGTGATCGGTTCGAAGGGGTGTTCGTTCAGTTCCGAGCCCTCGATCACCGGCGACCACTCGTCAAGCAGCCCGACCAGGGTTCGCAGGAGACGCGTCTTGCCCTGTCCCCGCTCACCCAGCAGGACGACGTCGTGCCCGGCGATCAAAGCGCGCTCAAGCTGGGGAAGGACGGTCCGGCTGAAACCGTACATCCCCGGCCACGGATCACGGCCGGCGGCGAGCGCGGCGAGAAGGTTGCCGCGGATCTCGTGGCGCAAGTCCTTATGGACGTGGCCGGCGGCATGCAGTTCGCCAACGGTGAAGATATCGGGACGATCAGTCACCTCTCTACCGTAGACCTCCACCGTGCGGGGAATCGAGGGAATTTCCCCCGGTTTTTCACCCGCGGGTCCGTGCCACGGCCTACGCTGGATTTTGATGACTGCAGCAACGGCTTCGGCACCGCCCGCTCCATCCCCGGGACCGGCGGGCACCCTCGTGCTTCTGGTGCGCCACGGAGAGACGCCGACGACGGGCACGGTACTGCCGGGACGGGCACCGGGGCTGCATCTTTCCGAGCGCGGCCGCGCCCAGGCAGTAAGGGTCGCGGAACGGCTCGCGGGTCTTGCCGTCGACGCCATCTACTCCTCCCCCCTGGAGCGCACGCGCGAAACTGCAGAGCCCACGGCAGCCTCCACCGGGCGTGACGTGAACCAGGACGCCGGCCTGATCGAGTGCGACTTCGGCGAGTGGACCGGCGCCGCGCTCGCCGAACTGGCGGTCCTGCCGGAATGGCAGACCGTACAGCAGAGCCCGTCAACGTTCCGTTTCCCCGACGGGGAGAGCTTCGCGGAGATGCAGGAGCGGATGGTCGGAGCACTTGAGGTGCTGCGTTCCGCCCACGCCGGGGGCGTCGTCGTATGCTTCTCGCATGCCGACCCGATCAAAGCGGCCGTGGCCCACGCCTTCGGTACACAGCTGGACCACTTCCAGCGGATCGTCATCAGCCCGGGCTCGGTCACGGTCATTTCCTACGGCGAGGGCCGGCCCCCTTCCGTCCTCATGGTGAATTCGACGCTGGAACCCTTGAACGGGCTGAGGGCGCGGTGAACGGAAGCAGACGGTGTCCGGACGGGGACTGACACTGCTCACCGACGGCCGCGTCGAGTTGCTGGGACGCATCCCCCGGGGCAGCAACGCGGCGTTCTTCGTCCGGGTTTCCTCCGGGGACGACTCGGCGTATGCGGTCTACAAGCCCGAAGCCGGGGAAGGCTACCCGTGGCCGCTTGTGTAGGCGGCCCCGCTATTGCCACTGCCCGAGGCGGCGGATTACCTGGACGCGGTCTCAGGCGGGTTTACTGCCGGGTGGCCCGGACAACGACGTCGCGCAGGGACGCGCCGTGGCCCCCGGGTCCGTCGACTGTGCGCGTCTGCACCCGGGCACTGTCCAGGCTCCACATGGCAGGGTCGAGGCCCCCGGTGATGTCCGCGAGCGTGACGGTGGCCTCGGCGGGAGGGTGGTTTCCGTGTCCCGGTGAGGAGGGGTCGTGCAGGTGCCCGACGATCAACAGCTTGCCTCCCGGCGCGACCCAGTCGGCGATACGCCGGTAGAACGCCAGCTGCGGCATCGCGGGGTGGGCGTAATTGGTGGTCACAAGGTCAAAAAGGCCTCCCGGTTCCCAGATGGTCAGGTCCGCCTCGACCCAGGTCACCCCGGTGGCCACGGTCTGCTTGGCTGCGCTCGCGGCTGCGTGGGTGAGGGCAGCCGCGGAAATATCGGCTCCAGTGACCTTCCATCCGCGAGATGCCAGCCAGATGGCTTCCGCCCCCGTCCCGCATCCGGCGTCCAGCGCCGTACCCGGCGTCAGGCCGTCCGTTTCTTGTGCGAGATACGGGTTCGGGCTGCCCGCGCCCAAGCCTCCAGGCGCAGCATCGTGGACCTGTTCCCAGTGTCTCTCCCAATAGCCCTTGCCGAACGTATGTGCCGTCTGGTCCACGCCGAATCCCTTCCGATTTGATACAAGCTTCACCGTCGATCGTGCCCAACAAGGCGGCGAAGGTGCAAGCAACATTGCCAAATGGCAAAATCGGGGCATGACCCGCGACGTAGACCACACCCTCAACGCTGTCGGACCCCGGCTCAAGCGCCTCCGGCTCCGCCGGGACGTAACGCTCGCGGACCTGGCGGAACAGACAGGGATCTCCGCCAGCACGCTCTCCCGGCTCGAAGCAGGCCTGAGGCGACCCACTCTCGAGCAGTTGCTGCCGCTGGCCCGCGTCCACGGGGTGACACTGGACGAGCTTGTCGACGCGCCACCGACCGGGGACCCCCGCGTTAATTTGCGGCCCGTCGCCAGCGCAGACGGGTCGACGATCCTGCCATTGACTCGCCGGCCAGGCGGCATCCAGGCCTACAAATTCATCCTCCCGGCAGGCAAGGACGAACAGGACCCGCAGCTACGGACCCACGACGGATACGACTGGGTTTACGTGCTCGACGGCACCTTGCGCCTTGTTCTCGGCGAACACGACCTCATCCTCAAACCCGGTGAGGCCGCGGAGTTCGACACCCGCACCCCGCACTGGTTCGGCGCCACAGGCGCCGGTCCCGTCGAATTCCTCAGCCTCATCGGAAAGCAAGGCCAACGCACGCACGTCCGCGCAGCACCCCATCTGGGAAGGTGACACAACCCGCCGGCTTAGGGGTTGAAGAAGTCGTTGCCCCGGTCCATGTTCCGCTGGCGGTCCCGCACCGCGCCCAAGATCTGGACCCGAGCCTTCCTTAGTGCACCCGACGGCTGAAAGCCGCGTGAATAGAACACGGGAATAGAACACGGCATGGGCTTAGTTGAAGCGTAAAGCAATCCTTTTGTGGATCGCATCAGTAGCGAAACAGGAGCCACCATGGACACCCGTCCCCTCGACTTCAGCAAACCCGCCTTACCGCTCATCGACCTCACCGGGGCAGTAGCTTGAGCAAGCTGCCTGACCCGACCACTGCATGGCATTCGCCGGACGATGCCGGCAAGGCCCTTGTGATCCTGCTGCACGGGCGCGGGTCGCGCGAAACGGACATCATCACTTTGGCCGCCCACCTTCCTATCGGTCCGAGTTACGCAGCGGTGCGGGCACCGCTGGCGGAAGGCCCAGGGTTTGCCTGGTTCGCCAACCGCGGCATCGGCCGCCCCGTAGCCGAATCCCTGGCCGAGACCATGGCATGGTTCAAGGAGTGGCTGGAAACTATCGCGCCTGCTCCGCGGCCAGTGATCCTCGTGGGCTTCAGCGGCGGCGCAGCCTTCGCCGGAGGCCTGGTCCTCGACGATCCGAAACGCTTCGCGGGCGCGGCAATCCTTCGCGGAACCCTGCCTTTCGACGCCGGAGTGCCCACCACGCCGGGCCGGCTGCAGGACGTTCCCATGTTCGTTGCCCACGGCGACGCCGACTCAGTCATACCGGCCGAACTGCTGGAGCACACCTGGGGCTACCTAGCCGACGAGTCAGGCGCAAAGACAGTGGGCGTACGATCCCCGGGCGGCCACAACATAGGCCTTGACGACGTCAAGGCGCTGGCAAACTGGATCGAAGAAGTGCAGGAGCCATAGGCTGCCGGCCTGCCTGAGTGCGTTGGCGCCGTCGGCGTTAAGAAAGCGTAAAGGAATCGGACAAAACCGCCCTTTCCCTCCCGTCCCGGAATAGGTTGAATCGCCGAAGTATGGGTGCAGGTCAATGTGCTGCGCCGGCCGAGCCTAGGAGACGCAAATGAGCGGTACAGACCGCCAGATCATTCCCGCGGAAGTCCGCCGGCCGGGACAACCGACCGATACGGGAAACGCTCTGGGGCGGTGGCTGCTCAAGCACCAGGTCCAGCCGGTGATCGGCCCGGAGAGCCCCGAAGACCACACCACTCCCCAGGCATGGTGGAAGGTCATGTGCCTGACCGGCGTTGACTACTTCTCCACGCTGTCGTACCTGCCGGCCATCGCCGCGCTTGCCGCCGGCGCGCTGTCGCCGCTTGCCACCCTGCTGATCGTTGCCCTCACGCTTCTGGGGATGCTGCCGATGTACCGCAGGGTGGCCCGCGAAAGCCCGCACGGACAAGGGTCGGTTGCCATGCTGGAAAGCCTCCTGCCGTTCTGGCGGGGGAAGATTTTCGTCCTGGTCCTCCTGGGATTCGTGGCAACTTCCTGGATCATCACCATCACGCTTTCCTCGGCCGATGCCACTGTGCACATGCTCGAAAACCCCTATCTCCCGGATTTCCTCGATGGACAGGCCGTCCTCATTACCGTGGTCCTCCTGCTGATACTGGGCGGTGTGTTCCTGCTGGGTTTCAGCGAGGCCGTTGTGGTGGCCATTCCGCTGGTGGCATTATTCCTGTTCCTCAATGCCGTGGTCATCATCACCGGCGTGGCCACCGTCATCAGCGATCCCGAAGCCCTGTCCGCGTGGACCGGGGACCTGTCGGCACGCGGCGGCTTCGGGGACATTGTGGGCCCTGCCGTCATTGCCTTCCCGCTGCTGGTCCTCGGCCTGTCCGGGTTCGAAACAGGCGTCAGCATGATGCCGTTGGTGGCCGCCGAGGGCAGGACCGCCGAGGAACGACTCACCGCCAGGGTGCGGAACACCCGCAAACTGCTCACAGCGGCCGCTGCCATCATGAGCGTCTACCTCCTGGGCAGCAGTTTCGTCACCACGGTCCTGATCCCGGCCAAGGAATTCGAGCCCGGGGGCGAGGCCAGCGGACGAGCCCTGGCCTACCTGGCCCACCAGCAACTGGGAAACGGCTTCGGCACGGTCTATGACATCAGCAGCATCCTGATTCTGTGGTTTGCCGGCGCCTCGGCCATGGCCGGCCTGATCAACATCGTCCCGCGCTACCTCCCCGCCTACGGCATGGCCCCCGAATGGGGACGCGCGGTCCGACCCGTGGTCATCGTCTACACGGCGGTCAGCATCCTCATAACCATCGGCTTCAACGCAGACGTCAACGCCCAGGCCGGCGCCTACGCCACAGGCATCCTGGCCATGATGGTCTCAGGATCCATCGCCGTCACCATCTCCGCCTTCAGCCGGGGCAACCGACGGGCCGGGGCAGGCTTTGCCCTGCTGTCCCTGATACTGCTCTACGCGCTGGCCGCTAACGTCATCGAGAAGCCCGATGGCCTGACCATCTCGGCCTTTTTTATCCTGGGCATCATCGCCATCTCGCTGGTTTCCCGTGTCGCGCGGACCACGGAGCTGCGTGCCGACCTGATCAGATTTGACGAGAACACCCGCCGCTTCATCGCCGATTCCCTGGACTACGACGGCGCCCTGAACCTGATCGCCAACCGCCGCCAGACCGGTGACAACCGGGAATACTCCGAAAAGGAATACGAACAACGGGGCCAGAACGCTGTCCCCGGGACTGCAGACGTCATCTTCCTTGAAATCGACATCATCGACCCCTCCAACTTCGGCGGGACCCTGGACGTGCACGGCGTCGAAGTGGACGGACACCGCATCCTGCGGGTCGAAAGTCCTGCAGCCCCCAACGCCATCGCTGCGATCCTCCTGGCCCTCCGGGACACTGCCGGCGTCATCCCGCACGCGTACTTTGAATGGTCCGAAGGCAACCCGCTCGCCCACCTGATGCGCTACCTGCTCCTGGGCCGCGGCGACACTCCACCGGTTGTGCGGGAGATCATCCGGAAGCACGAACCGGATCCGGCCCGACGGCCGCGCATCCACGTGGGGTAACGGGCTTACCCGCAACCATGGAGGTCAGGATCGGCCGGACCGGCAGCGTCCCGCCACGTTCAGGCTTCGGAGTGCCAGATGCCGGTCTCCGCACTGTAGACCAGCCAATGACCGCTGACCGGGCCGTCCGCTGTGGGGCGGTGGCTGACCCACGTGCGGTCGCCCTCCTTCGGCTCCCGCAGAACCGGCTGGTCATCCACACGGTTGACCGTCATGAGAATCTCCCTCCCCGGCTGCAGCGAACTTTGACCCAAGCCTATAACCAGAAAGACCAGTCTGTCTCCTGCCCCTGGCGGGCAACAAAAGCGAGTTCGGCATCGCCTGCGAGTCGCATCGGACCAGGCAGCCCGACGTCGAGGCTTCGATCACGCCCGGCTTGTGCAACGCTTGTTGCATGGATCTGGAGGTGTCGCCTGCGCTCACAATTCCCGCGTCTGAACTCCGCTGGCGGTTCTCCCGCTCGTCCGGCCCGGGCGGCCAACACGTCAACACCTCGGACAGCCGCGTCGAACTCTCGTGGAACGTCAAGAACTCTGCGGCGCTTTCGGACGACCAACGCATGATACTGGTCACGCGGCTCGCACGGCGGCTCATCGCCGGGGTAGTCACGGTAACCGCCTCCGAGCAGCGGTCCCAGTTGCGCAACCGGGAGATCGCCCTGGCCAAACTTTCCGACATCCTGGCAAGCGCCCTTGCCCCCGAAGCTGCTCCCCGCCGGGCGACCAAACCCACACGCGGTTCCAATCGTCGGCGCCTTGCCGCAAAAGAACAGCGTTCGGCGACAAAACAGCAACGACGGCGGCCGACCCTCGAGTAGCGCCCCCTGCCCCGAAGGTGTCCCCCTCAGCGGGGAGCAGGAGCATATTCACAGCAGCCTATTCAGCGTTGAATTACTTCAGGCAATCACGGCATTTCGTGAATTAAGCAATATTGATACCGGATTTATTATCAATGACGAGTGATAACCTAACCGGCATGGCAAAACGAGTAATAACCACGCTTGAAGACGATCTCGACGGTTCCGAAGCGAATGAAACAATCATTTTTTCCATCGATGCTGCCGAATATGAGATTGATCTCAATAACGTCCACGCCGCCGAACTGCGTGAGGCATTGAATAAGTACACCGCCGTCGCGAGAAAGACCACAGGACGCGCCAGGCCGGCGCGACGACCCGGCACCGGCCTCAAAGACGCCAAGGCTGTCCGCGCGTGGGCTATTGAAAACAGCATCCCCGTGAATGCCCGGGGCCGTATTCAGGCTGATGTGATGGAGCGCTACGCAGCAGCGCACTAAAGGGACCCCGACCGGTGCCGTTCACACGGACGTCACTATGGCTGGCCTGAGACCTAACACAATGAATAGGGACAATCAGGACCGGAGGCCACTAATCGGCGTCCGGTCCTGATTCTGTTTAGTTACCCATCCAGGTGGGCATCCCTGACGTCCTGGGGCGTGGCGCCCTGAATGACCCAGCGGTTTCCGTCCGGGTCCCCGAAGTAGGCAAACTGCACGCCGCCCATGTCTTGAATTTCACTGACATCGGCGCCGCGGCGCAGAAGTTCCGTGCGCACAGTACCCAGCTCCGGCACGACGAGCTGCAACCCTTCGAGGCTGCCGGGCGTCATGCTGGTCATCCCCGTACCTATCACGATGGAAACGGCCGAACCCGGCGGGGTCAGCTGGACCACCCTCATTCCGGGGATGTACTCAACGTCGTGGTCGAGGACAAAACCAAGCTTCTCCGTATAGAACGTTTTCGACCTGTCGACATCGGCTACCGGGACCTGAACAACTTCAAGGCGCATCTCCATGCGCCCTAGACTACCGCCGCCCGGAACCCAGCGACCGCCCGCCACGGGCGACCGTCGGTCGCTGGGCGAGCGTTCTTGGCCATGGCGCCGATCGTTCAGGGATGTGGCACGGAGGCAAGCAGCCCGGCCGCGCCAGCGAAGGAGAGGGCGGCGCGAAGGTGGTTGGCTGGAGTCCAGGATTGCTCGTAGGTGGTCCTCTGCTGGCCTGGCTGATCGCCTACGGCATTGGCCAGCTGGTTGTTCAATGGCACGTTCACCACCATGGTGGACGCCCACCCTGCCAGATAGGCCGCCGCACCGGCGACTTGGATGGGTGACCTCGTCAGCGGGTCCGCGGCGGCGACAACGGCGACCGCCGCGCAGGCCGCCGCAGTGCCGAAGAACACGATCATGAACGGTGGCCGCACAGCCATGTGGTTGATGAAGACCATGGTCGCGATGGATTCCTTCGCCGGGCGCCTTCGAAGGGCGGGCATCACCACGGTGGAGAAGGCGAGGTAGAACCCGCCCGCAACTGCGGAGCCGGTCCCGGCGACCAAGGACAGCCAGCCGTTCACCGGAGAACCGCTTTCGCGGGCGCGGCCCACATGCCGGTGCCGGCGGTCCCGGGAACACCGTCATTGGCCAGATCTGTCCCAAATTCGCCTCAACTGCAAGGCAGGAATTCGATCCGCCTCCCTGTCGCTGCCGACAATTCGGCGGCAACATCGTTGAGGGTGAGCAGACGGGGACCCTGCACGGAACGCTCTGCCGCCCTTGCCCCGTCTTCGCCGCGTCCGGACAGCAGCACCAACCGCTGGACGCCCGCTTCGGCGGCGCTTTCAACGAAACGGGCGATCACCAAGGACGCCCCCGGAAGAGCAAGATCCGGGCTGTAGCAGAGGTAGGCGGCACTAGCGCCGTCGAGTGCCCGAGGCCAGGTGCCGGAATCGTGCCAATAAAAGGGAGCCCC
>NZ_JARCCY010000064.1:0-19106 GCF_039907775.1 Arthrobacter sp. CC3 | reverse complement strand
CACCAATGGGCACTTTTGCTGGCCATCAGTGGGCACTTATGTGGCCGCCTATGGGCAGTTTTTCACGGCCGCTAACAGCGGTGTTTGGCATGCTAGCCACGATCTCAAATGTTTGGTGCAGGTAATTGCTCAGTTAGAACGGTGGCACCTGAACCCCGGCAGGACGGTGAGAACGCCGAAAATTCGGGGTTTGCAAGGGTGAGCGATTGCTCAGATAGCTTGGTGTCTCACAGTTCTGCAGGTTTGAGCTTATAGGTACGCAAACTGTCACCGAACGGCCTCGCATGCAGTCGCATGCGGGGCCGTTCGGCCAATATATGGTGCGCCCATGAGGCCGAGCTCCGCTGGGCAGTTAGCGAGTCACGGATCGAATGTGTCGTTCGATCGCCCGCTTGTCCCCGGCTGATGGGAGTCTCATGTGTTGAATTTTGTTTCGAATCGGAAGAACTTCCGATTTTGCCATACTCCATTGTTTCGATGTGAGCCCTCCGACTCGCGAATTTTCGGAGATGTTGATTAGTAGATCCAGCAAATCGGACAAGTCGATCCACCTTGCGGGATTAGGTAGTGAACTCAGATCCGGAGCGGGTATTCCGTTCTCTGCGGTGAAGTTCCGTCGAATCTTTTCGGTGTGACCGGAGAGAAGATCTACCAAGGCTTCCTGGGTCGCAGCGGAGTCTGCTAGAAGCGCTCTGGCCGTTCTTTCGAAAGTAAAAAGCGCGGCAGCGATCTTTGTCCATTGTGGCGGGGCATCAAGAAAGCTGCGCTCTGCCAATTCGACGCAGGCCTTCGTGGTGGCATCAGAAACTCCAGGCAGGATCTCGAGGCAGTCGGTATGAAAATCAAGACTACCTAGCCCCGATGCGTGGAGAGTAGTGGCAACGTTCGCTGGAATTTCATCGTACGGCGTCTGGCGGTCTCCTCTCAGGAGAACTGCCGACTCCAGCCACGAGATGCTATCGGACCCGCATTGGATCATAGTCGCGGTGATGTGGTTCTTGAGACAGGCCACTGCGTCCTTACCGGTGGCCCTAGACAGGTCGGGGAAGCGATCGATTAGTTCGGCAGCCGGCCCGGGCATGCCTGCTGACAGCGAAACGAGTCGTCTGGCGTTTTCAGGTGTGCCGTAGTGAAGGAGTTGATCATATCGCCACCGTTCGCCTATGTACTGAACACAATCAGTCGCCAGGCTGGAACCGTCGATTGCCGGGAAGTGATTTTGAGGTGCATTGCTGGCGACTATCAATCGTGCACCGCGACCTAAATGCTGCATAACTGCTGGTCGTAACTGCCTCATCCAGGTTTTACCATGATTTATTGTCAGTAAAGTATCAAAATTTGCAACGATGAATATATCCGCCTCAAGTGATTCAATGGAATCAATATCAAGATCGTGGCTCGGCTGAATTTGAAGCCTAGAGCAGTCAATAACGTTGATAACGTGGTTCTCAATCTTGGAGGTTTCAAGATCTGCAAGAAAATTTTTCGTTTGGTTTAGTTTGGAACTATGCCAGAAAAGATGGCGCTTAACTTCGACCGCTTCGAGTAGGGGCCGGTACCATGGAATATTCAACGGTTCTTCGTCCTTAATTTTGATCCCAGCTGCGTCCAAGATGCCAGAACGATATCCGTTCCATTATCGACCAAGACCCCAAGATTTATTAGATTTGATAATTCGATCGAGAACTCGTCATCCAGTTCGCTGAAGTTGGGGAGTTCGATTCCAAGTTCGAGCACTGAAAGTTCATCAGGGTAAAAACGATTGAGGCTATCAATCATGCCATCGACGAGGCTAACGGCCGTTCGTCTCCATTGCCTAAAGCTTTCTTGAACGAGGTCTCCGGAAATTTCACGGCTGGCGATATCATTGGAAAGCTTTGCGGCCACGAAGCCTGAAAGCGATCTAGTGAGAAATACTTGGCCCCCCGTTGCTGTGTATACGCGGTTCAGGGCATCATGAGTCCAACGTGCGGCCATTCTGGAACCCAGCGCCTGGATCATGCGATCTGACTCAGTCCTAGAAATTTCAGCCATGAATGTTGGCTTGGCCCATGCGAATAGTGGGTTTTCCCTACCGTAAAGTGTTGGATACATGATGGGTGCTGTTGTGATGCCTGAGATAACTACGTTGAAGTTGTTGTTCTCCTGGACTAATGCGCGAAGGGCGCCAAAGAATTCAGGAACGCCCGTTTGAGTTTCCAAAGTTTGAGTCTCTGAACCCACTAGTGATTCGACTTCGTCGAGTGCTAGGACCACAGACTTCTGGGGGCCCAGGCCACGCCTGAGAGCCGCGCTAATAGCTTGTCGGAGGTCGCCTACGCTTGAGGCGGCCGATATAGCGGCCAACTCATGAGTCCGCATGCCATGTTTTCCGAAGGAGATCTTCAATTGATTTGCCACATCGGAAATGAGTTGAGGAATCTTTTGCTCTGTAGAGCTTGGCAGAACTTCAAGGTCCTGAAGCACATAAACGCTGTCTTGAGGGTCTCCCAAGACAAACAACCTGCCTAGTTCGCTCAAAAGACTTGTCTTCCCCGTTTTTCTTAGCCCAAATACTCCACAGACTCGTCCCGACCTTAGCTCTGTAACGAGCCCACGGAGAGTCTCATGTCGCCCAAAGAACTCGTCACCCGACACGGGTGTGGTTCTGTCGTATGGATTGTTTCTCGCGGAGGCTGTTACAATTCTGGCCAAAAGATCTTCAGCCGCTTGTTGCGGACTGCCGTTTGTGTTAAGCGTCAAAACTGAATAAGTCTCCCTGAACGTCCAGTCGTCGAGTTTTCGCTGCGCATAAATATCCTTGGTGTGCAACAAATAGATGGCATTATTACGAGGCCTATCGATCTCTTTGGATCTGATGGCGTCTATGGTCCGACTCTGTAGCTCATGGTAATGCGTGAAAGCGACATGGATTCCTGAGCTCAAACCAAGCATTAGTTGGAGTGGTGCATTGAGTTCCATCACTGCGTGCCAAACGCCAGACTGCTCATCCTTCCTGGCATACGAGTAGTCACAGCCGAGAATTTCCATTACGGAGCGGTGGAAATCTGCGGCCGGATAGTCCCTGCACATACGTTTGACGTACCGAAGAGTGTCATCGTTTCGCAATACGAAAGGTTCAGTTCGGAGTCGATCAATGAAGTCAGACATCAATACTTCCCTTTCCAGGTTTCGGTTTCCGTGAAGATCACGATACGTGCAACCGAGCCTCAGCAAACCGCGGAGCCATGGACTCCATCTGCTCCATGACCAACTTGATGGCCTCGGGCTGCTTGTCCGGCGGATAGCCGTTGAGGACCAAGAGCCGTTTGATCGATGAGCGCAGCTTGGCACGGACGTCGTCACGCACAGTCCAGTCGGTCCGTACGTCGCGGCGCATGACATTGACGAGCTGGCGCGCGATCTCGGCCAGTTTCCCGTCGCCCTGGACCGCCACGGCCGATTCGTTAGAAGCCACTGCATCGTAGAACGCGAGTTCGTCGGAGTTCAGCGGGGGAGTGAAATGGGCACCGCGGTTGCCTTCGGCGGCTACCTCACGCGCCAGCTCCACCAGCTCAGCGATGACCTCAGCGGAGGTTAGCTGCTGGTTGGTGTACTTCTTCATCAGCTCGGTGATCCGCTCAGAGAATGCCCTCTGCCGGATCACGTTATTGCGCGTGGACCCGGAGGACTCGTCCGCGATGAGCTTTCGAAGTGCCTCGATGGCTAGCTGTGGGTTGCGGGCCTTCTGCGTCCTTGCGATGAACTCCGGCGTCAGGTCATCCAGCGACGGCTTCGGCATGCCGGCGGCATCGTAGATATCCAGCACTTCGCCCGACGACGTCGCGTTGGCGATCAGCTGGCCCAGCAAGCGCTGGATCTCCTCTGGCACCGGCTCGCCGCTGGCCTGACGGTCGGCGGCGTCGTACTTGGCCATCCAGACGCGGATCTCCTCATACACCTGGATCTCCGGCCGCAGCTCCGCCAACGTCTCCGAACCGGAGCACAGCGCCCACGCGCGGGACAGCTGGCTGGAGAACTTCCGAAATTGAGAAGCAATCGACTCCTCGCCGCCCGCAGGCCGGTTGCCGGGCGTGCCAGGGTTACGCAGGTAACTGACGGCACCCGTGACGGCGTTCAGGAAGGCTTTGGGCCCGCCCTTCATCAGCACGGCCTTCCAGTCGTGGCCGGCCAGCAGGAAGCGCAAAGACTCGACGAGGGACACCGTCAGGCCAACAGCCTCGTCCACATTGCGGCCCACCGGCTTGTTTGCCCGGTCCGACTGCGTGTACTCGCCGAGCGCCTTGGCCAGGTTCTCCGCCAGCGGCGCGTACGCGACCAGCAGTCCGTCCTCTTTGCCGCGGAACGTGCGGTTCACGCGTGCCAGGGTCTGCATCAGCAACGCGCCCTTGAGTGGCCGGTCCAGATAGAGCGTGTGCAGGGGAGGGGAGTCGTAGCCGGTGAGCATCATGTCCTTGACGATCACCAACTCCAGCTCGTCGTCAACGTTCTTGAGCCGCTCCTTTACCTGGGCATTCAACGAATCCCGGCGCACATGATCGGACACCGGCGGCGCATCGGTCGCATCGCCCGAGTACACCACCTTGATCTTGCCCTTCGAAAGGTCGTCCGAATGCCAGTCGGGTCGAAGCTCCACAATCGCTGAATACAGCTTCGCGCAGATCTCCCGCGTTCCGCCCACGATCATCGCCTTGCCGGGCGCCTCGATGAATTTGCCCATCCGCTCGCGCCGGTTCTCCCAGTGCGCCACCAGGTCCTCGGCCAGCGCAGCGATCCGCTGCGGGGCACCATAGACGGCGTTTACGACGGCGACACTCGCCTCGAGGCGCGCCCGCTCAGTGTCGTCCAGGCCAACCGTGGCCTCGTCGGCGGCCTGGTCCAGGATCTCCTCGGTGACATCCGATGCCAGGCCCACTTTGATGAGCCGTGGTTCGAAGTAGACCGGCACCGTGGCTCCGTCTTCCACCGCGCGTGAGAGGTCGTAGATGTCGATGTAGTCGCCAAAGACGTCCTGGGTGTTGCGGTCGTCAAAGGAAATGGGTGTGCCCGTGAACGCGATCAGGGTCGCATGCGGCAGGGCATCACGGAGGTGCCGCGCGTAGCCGTCCAGATCGTCGTAGTGCGACCGGTGCGCCTCATCCACCACCACGATGATGTTGCGCCGGTCGGACAAAAGCGGGTGGTCCGCGCCGGCGTCCTTTTCGGATTTGCTGCGGCCGAACTTCTGCAGCGTGGTGAAGTAGATGCCGCCCGTGGTCCGGTTGCTCAGCTCGTCCCGCAGTTCGGAGCGCCTCTTGATTTGCTTGGGCGACTCCGCCAGAAGCAGGCTCCGGTCGAAGCCCTCAAACAGCTGGCCGTCCAGCTCGTTCCGATCGGTGATCACCACCACCGTGGGGTTCTTCAGCTTGGGCTGCCGCGCCACCATGTTGGCGTACAACTCCATCTCCATGGACTTGCCCGAACCCTGGGTGTGCCACACAACGCCGGCCTTGCCGTTGCTCTCCACCGCTTGGATGGTGCTGGCCACCGCTTTGGTGACAGCGTAGTACTGGTGTGGCTTGGCGATGCGTTTGGCCAACCCGCCCGAGCCCTGATCGAAGGCAGTGAAGTTGCGGGTCAGCTGCAGGAAGCGTTCCTGGTTGTAGAGGCCGTCCAGTGCCGTGTCCAGGGCAGTGACGGCGTCGCCGTCGACCATCAGGCCCTGCGGAACCGGCACACCGTCGTCGTCCACGTTCCACGGTGAGAAGTGGTTGAAGGGGGTGAACGGCGTTCCGTACCTGGCCTGGATGCCGTCCGAGGCGAGCGTGAACACGCAGAAGCGGAAGGCCATCGGGAATTCGCGGAGGTAGGTTTGAAGCTGCGCGTGGGCGCCGGGAAGGTCGGCGTGGGCGTTGCCGGCCTTTTTGAGTTCGATGACGCTGACGGGCATGCCGTTGCAGTAGAGGACGATGTCGAAGCGGCGTTTGTAGTCGCCCTCCACGAGGGTCACCTGGTTTACTGCAAGCCAGTCGTTTTGGTCCGGTTCCTGGCTGATGATCCGGATGGTGGGGTTGGCTTCGTAGCCGTCGGAGTCGATGTAGGACAGCCGGTAGCCGTCCACCAGGCAGTCGTGGATCCGGTGGTTCTCGGCCATGGCGTCGTTTGACTTGGGCGACGCGATTTCCGCCAGGGCCTGCTGCAGGTACTGGACCGGGACGGTGGGGTTGAGCCGCCGCAGGGCTTCGAGCAGCCGTGGCCGGATGAGCAGCTCAGCCCAGGAGTCGCGTTCCCCGGAACCTGGTGCGATCGCCTGGCCCTCGAGCGGCTTCCAGTCCAGTTCGCCGAGCCGCTCCTTCGCGGCGCCTTCCCAATCGGCTTCGGAAAAGGCTACTGCTGGTGCTGTCACGGTGATTCCCCCTGGTTGACCGGATCTTGTGATGATAGGTCCTGTGAAAGTTCGGCTTCGAGTTCTTCGATGCTGGGCAGCGTGGAGGCGAATTCCTCCGGCAGCGATTCCACGATTTCTGTCTTCCACTCTGAGACGCCGATGGGCATCTGTGTGGTCCGGAGCGCGTACTCGGCCACCACGTTGTTCTTGGATTTGCAGAGCAGCAGGCCGATGGTCGGTTTGTCCTCCGGGTGGGCCAGGAGGTCGTCAACGGCAGCCATGTACATTCCGATTTGACCGAGGTAGCCGGGATCGAACTTCGTGGCCTTCAACTCGATGACCACGTAGGCGCGCAGTTTCAGGTGGTAGAAGAGGAGGTCGGCGAAGAATTCGTCGCCGCCGATCACCAGGCGCACCTGTTCACCGACGAAGGCGAAGCCCTGGCCGAGCTCCAGAAGGAACTTCTCAACGTGCTTGATGAGCTGGTGTTCCAGCTCACGTTCGTTGCGTTTGTCCGTCATGGTGACGAAGTCGAAGATATAGGGGTCTTTGGTGAGGTGATCGGCGAGATCAGAGTCCGACGGCGGCAGCGTCGCCTTAAAGTTGTTGATGGACTTACCGGTGCGCGTGTGTAGCTTGCTTTCGATTTGGTGGACCAGAACGTTGCGGGACCAACCATGTTCGACGGCGGCGGATGCGTACCAGAGGCGGGGTTCGGGCTCGGTGAGCTTCTGAATGAGGGCTATGTGGTGATACCAGGGCAATTGTGAAAGCGGCGCTTTCACAATTGCCTGCTCGTCCCACGTGGCTGCAAGAGCACGCATGAACATCAGATTCCGGGGCGAGAACCCTTTGGATTCAGGAAAGCGTTCCCTAAGATCCGCAGCAAGACGCGTGGTGACTTTCGTCCCCCAGCCCTCCTCTCCCTGGCGGATAAGGATGTCGCGACCGATGGCCCAATATGTGGCGACCAGTTCTTGATTGGCGGCGGCTACGGCGCGGGCTCGGCCCAGCACAACTTGCTGGGAGACGGCGTCGAGCAATTCCGGATACCACGCCGGCATGGTGCTTTTCGCGGGGGTCCCGGGAAATGACGCGCCATCGGCATGCTTGCGTGTTCCGGGCCCGATGTCCCTCTTGATAGGTTCTGTGGGGTTCTGCTTACTTGGTGTCGACATGGGTGCCCCTCGGGTGATCGGTTTGCTTGCCCTGAAGGTACCGAAGGGGACAGACATTGTGAGGGAGCTTAAGGGGTCGTTCGAGCAGCCCGGAGACCGAACTGTGCAACGCGTTGCATCATTGCAGAATGGGCGGGTGCCAATAGGGCAGCGGGCTGCTGCACAATTGACGGCCGCCTCAGTTGTTGCAGCGCGTTGCACTTCACACCCCGGCCTTCTCCAGGACTGCTTCCGCGTTCTTGACCCGGAGCCTGCCGGACATGAGCTGGGGGAGTAGGGCGTCGCGGACGGAGGCAAGAGTTCGGTTCTCGGTGAGTAGTGACTCAACCGAGCTTCGTACCGCCGCGACCCTGGCGCTGAACTCCTTCGCTTCGGTAAGTCCTGGCCACCGTACTTCAATCGATGCGAGGTCCTTCCAGCTGGTGCGAGGCATTCGAGTGCCTTCACTGGCTGCAGTTGCTCTTTCGACCACGAAATCGCTCGCGAGGCTGGCAAGCGTGTAGCCGGCTAGCTCTCGGTTTGAAGGATTGAGAACCAGTATGTCCGTGGAACAGACACCGTCATAGGGTGCGACGACCACTTTATGGAAATAGGGGCGGAGCTTTCCAAAGAGGATGTCTCCGTGCTGGAACTTGGCCTTCGTGCTCGTAACGGATTCGGCAGTGCCGGAAGAGCTGGCCCACATGGATCGGCGGGGCAAATGCTCAAGGCCCAAGTAATTCGACGCGGGATCGAGGGTGCTTGGTTCGGCTAGTTCTTTTCTGTTCACTACGAGCTCGCTCACCGGTACAGTTTCTTCCGCCGACGCGGTGATGCCCGCCAGACACGCGCGGACCCATCCATCAGCTGTGGCGGCGATCTTGGTATTGGCGGCGATCTTGTCGTCGAAGGCGCCCAGTACCTCCCCAATAGCCTCCTGCTCCAGCAAAGAAGGGAGCGGGAACGTCATTGACTTTGCTGATCCAACGTTGAAGTGCTGTTGCACAGCACCCACGAGTTGCGAGTTAATGAAGTGTGAACCGGCGCTGTTCATGTAGTAGCTAAGCCAACGGGCGTTGAGCGATGTACCGGGTCGGGTGATTACTAGGTCCGAGCAATTGGCATCACTGAGGAATTCGGGAACTACGGATGTGGTGCCTGGCTTGCCCGTTCTGACAGTTATGACGTCCCCGGGACGGAGTCGAGATTTCGTCAGGGTTGCGTGAAACTCTGGGGAGATGAATTTGATGTCATTCAAATCGACGGCGTGCTGAACGACGTTTTGCGAACGCAGAAATGGAACGCCGGACTCTTGGTAATGCATTGCCATTGGCCCAACATGGCCGACCGTTACTTCATCTGCTACGTCACCCAATGTGACTATTGGCCAGTCGTTCACGAAACCCTCCCCAACTGCTCGCGCACGACAGCCGCCAGCCGCTCTGACTCCTCAAACTGAGCAAACAGTTCCTTCGACAGTCGCGCGATCTTCTCCTCGATCGGCTCGCCGTCGTCCTGCACATCGGCGGCACCAACGTACCGGCCGGGCGTCAGCGCATAGTCGGCTGCCTTGATTTCCGCGAGGGTGGCCGAATAGCAGAAGCCGGCCTCGTCGTCGTACTCCAACCCGGCGTCAGCAGCGGAAGCGGAGCCGCGCCAGGCGTGGAAGGTGTTGGCGATCTTGGCGATGTCCTCGTCGGAGAGCGCGCGCTCGGCGCGGTCCACCATGTAGCCGAGGTTCCGGGCATCGATGAAGAGCACCTCCCCGGTCCGGTCCACAGAGCCGCGGGGACCGGCGGTCTTGTCCTTGGCGAAGAACCACGTGCACACAGGGATGCCGGTGCTGCGGAACAGCTGGGTGGGCAGCGCAACCATGCAGGAGACGAGGTCGGCCTCCACAATCTGGGCGCGGATATCGCCCTCGCCGCCGGAGTTGGAGGACATGGAACCGTTGGCCATCACCACGCCGGCCGAACCACCCGGCGCCAGCTTGGAAATAACGTGCTGGATCCAGGCGTAGTTGGCGTTGCCGGCAGGCGGCACGCCATACTTCCAGCGGGGGTCGGACTCGGAGCGGGCCCAGTCCTTAATGTTGAAGGGCGGGTTGGCCATGATGTAGTCGGCCTGCATGTCCGGGTGCTGGTCCCGGGCGAAGGTGTCGCCCCAGCGGGACGCGAGGTTGGCGTTCAGGCCGTGGATGGCCAGGTTCATCTTGGCCATTCGCCAGGTGCGCTCGTTGAGCTCCTGGCCGTAGACCGAAATCGCCGTGCGGTCTTCGTTGTGTGCGTCCAGGAACTTCTCGGTCTGCACGAACATGCCGCCCGAGCCGCAGGCGGGATCGTAGATGCGGCCACTGTGCGGTTCAAGAACCTCCACGAGGACGCGCACCACGCCGGCCGGGGTATAGAACTCGCCGCCGCGTTTGCCCTCGGCCTTGGCGAACTTCTCCAGGAAGTACTCGTAGACCTCGCCGAGCAAGTCGCGGGCCTTACTGGCGCCCTGGCCGGTGAATCGCGCCGAGTTGAACAGGTCCAGCAGCTCGCCCAGGCGGCGCTGGTCCACGTTGTCACGGTTATAGATCCGGGGGAGCGTGGCGGCCAGGGACTTGTTGTCCGCCATGATGAGCTCCATGGCTTCATCAATCAGCAGCCCGACGGACTTCGGCGCCGCGCCGTCTACCGCGTCCAGGCCCTTGGCATTCTCCGCCAAGTAGGTCCATCGTGCGAGGGGCGACACCCAGAACACGCCACGGCCCGTGTACTCGTCCACGTCGTCGATCAGCTGGGCGATCTGCTCCTCGTTGAGCCCGTCCGCCTCCAGCTCAGCCTGGATCTGCGCCCGCCGTTCTTCGAACGCGTCCGACACATACTTCAGGAACACCAGCCCCAGGATCACGTCCTTGTACTGCGAGGCATCCATCGAGCCGCGAAGCTTGTCCGCCGCCTTCCAGAGCGTGTCCTTGAGTTCCTTCATGGTGGACGGGGCGAGGTCCACCTTCATTTTCGGGGGCATGATGCTGTTCCTTCGTTTGGTGCGGCGTTGGAAATGGGGTCTGTCAGGGTAAGGCTTCCGCCCGCTACGCCGTCCGTAATCAGGGTAGCGAGTTCTTCCAGTCGTTCGAGACGTTGGCGGGCTTGGGCCTGCTCGTGTTGCAGGGTCTCTAATGCGTTGGCGAGCGGGTTTCGTTGGGCTTCAGGTGCGCGGCGCAGCCGCCAGTTCCGCCAAGTCTTATCCGCATCGCTGCGGCCGTTGATGTCACGGACGACGACGGCGGGCAGCAAACCGCCCGGGTCACCGGCGTCGACCCTCAGGATCCGGGCAGGAAAAACGACGACGGCGCCGCCCTCCGTGTCGACCATTGCGGCGGGCTTGGGGCTGGTACAGAAAACAACGTCGCCCGGCTCAGTGAGCCGACCCGCCGGATATTTGGCGGCGAACTCCAGGAGGGTGATGAACCGCGGTTGGTGATTGTGTGGATCCATCAGTTCGTCGCGGCCCAGGATCCTGCTGCCAGCTTGCAGGTTCATGTCCGTCTCCTCGAGCCTGATGCCTTTGAGGTACTTGATGTTCCCGGCGGTGATGAGTTCTTGAACGGTGGCCGATGGCATCCCTGCTGCGGTCGCGGCCGGCTGAACGTTTGGAAGAGCTGGCGGATGCGACGCCGTAGAGGACAGGAGGCGGACGAGTTCCTCGATCCGCAGCGCCGCCTCGGCACCGCGTGCCGCCGTCGTACTTTTCGTGGCGGGGACGCTGACGAGGGCACCCCTGCCGGCCAGAAGCACACGCGTCTGCACGAGGCGGGCGAACCGGAAGGAGTGCGCGCGGATGATGGCACGGCTGCCCATGGACGCGACGACGTCGCTGATCAGGTCCTGGCTGACCGCGGTGGTGAGTGGGGTGGTGCTCAGGTCCGCCACCATGGTCCATCGGTCGGCGATGGGCACCTCTGCAAAGGACGGCCCGAGCACCCACATCGCTTGGGGTTCGCGCGGCTTGGCGCGCAGCAGGCCCGGCTGCAGCCTGACGATGGCGCGGACCCTGCCGGACCGCAGGAGGTCCGAGCGGAGGTTGCCGTCGTCTCCATCCAGGGCGTCGCACAGGACGCGGGCGGGAGCTATGACCACCGCCCGCTGTGCGTCGTCCATCTGCAGCACGATGTTCTCGATGCCCAGCAGGATGCCGCTGGTGTTCAGGGACGGGTCGCCCGGGGCCGGGTATTGCGCCACGTGAACCGCGGGACCGCTGACTGCGAATGCGCCCTTGGCGTCCACCTTCACCGGCTCGCTGTCCGTGCCATGTACGGCCAGCCGCCGGCGCGCCAGCCGGGACGCGTGGCCGTGGTGGTCTGCCGCCAGGAGCGTGATGGGCTGGGACTCGCCGAACCGCTCCACGATGCCGAGCATGACGTCGCTGCCGCCCGGCGTCGAGTCGACGATGACGGTCCTGCCGTCAAGCGTGGAAGCCAGCTCCATCGCGGCCGCCCCTACTAGCGTCAGCGCCGCCTCAGTCAGTGCCGTGTCTGACTGCTCGCGCAGCCCGTCCTTGAACCGGTGGGCAAGCAGCTTTTCGAAAGCGGCGGGGGCGCTGAACGCGCTGTCCGCCAGCCTGTCGGCGAAGCTTGCCAGCCCGGCCAGTGCGGAGCCGAGGGCCTCGAGCTCGTTGTAGAGGAACACATCGTCCGGGTCGGCTTCATCGGCCGCATCCAGGATTTCTGCGGCTGTACTTTGTGCAAGGGCCTGGCCCGTAATGACTTTCAGGGCGAGGAGCGAAGTGAGGCCGTCGAACGTCAGCCGGCTGTTCCTGAGGGCTGTTGTCGGTTCGGCTAGTTTGGCGAAAACCGCGACGTCGTTCCGCGCCTCCGGGTTGTTGCCCCGGCCGGTGGCCTGGAGCCACGCGGTGACGTGGCCGGCGTCGAACATCTCGATGCCGTTGATTCGTTCTGCCGCCGCCGGGAAAGGAAGCGGACCTCCGCTGCTGCGCTTGCGCCACATGGACACCACCGGCCGCTGCACCTGGGCGAGCGAGGCGACATCCGAGAGCGTCATGCGCAAAGTCTGTGTTGAAGCTTCCAAGGCTGCCCCCTTCAGTCGTGATGGTCCCACCAGCCTATTGGTCTGGAGCGACATTCCTTGTCTTTGACTGATAACCCGGGTTATCAGCCATGCAACACCCAGCGGTCCCTTGGTGACCGTAGGTTCGTGCTGCAGCCAAGAAGGAATCTTCCGGAGCTGCGGCGGCGGCGGGGAACCGCGTATTGGGGGATCAGTATCCCGCCGCCGTTTAGCGGTTATCCACGAACAGAGGAAGAGAACATGCTGAACACAGACGACGCCGGCACACCGCTGCCGGAAACGGCGGAACCTTCGGAGCTCGAGACACGCTCGGAGGCCAACGCGCCGAAACGCAGCAGGAAGAAGCGCATCCTTATGGCGACGGCCGCCGTCGTCCTTCTTGGAAGCGGTATTGCCTTCGGCACTGTACTTCCCGACCCGAAGACGAGTGAGGCCTATACCGCCCTGGCTGGCGAGAAATCGACAGTCGAGACTGAGCGGGATGCGGCACTCTCCAGCTATGCATCACTGAAGGGTAAGTACGACACCCTTCAGAACGGCATTTCCTCCCGCGAAGCCAAAGTCTCCACCCGGGAAACCGAGGTAGGTAAAGCCGATGCCGCGGTCAAGTCTGCTGAGGCTGCGGTGAAAGCCCGCGAGGAGGCCGTGACCGGGGCCGAGAAGACCAAGGCCGCCAACACCATCAGCGACGGCACATGGACCGTGGGTACCGACATCGCGCCCGGAACGTACCGGGCCACCACCGACGTCGGTTCCTCCTGCTACTGGGGCGTTTACGCCACCGGAAGCAACGGAAGCAACATCATCGACAACGATCTCCCGGGCGGCGGACGGCCCTCTGTTGCCCTGTCCGCAGGCCAGGATTTCAAATCCAGCCGCTGCGGCAAATGGGAAAAGCAGTAACACCGCAGCACCAACCACAACGCACTCTCGGAAGGCACCACCATGACACACCAGAACTTTGATTCAGTTCCGTCCACGCCGGTTGCGGCCCCGGCTAAGCGCCCGTTCTATAAGAAGAAGCGCTTTGTGATTCCTGCCGGCGTCCTGCTGCTCGGTATGGTGATGGGCTCCTGCTCCAGCGGCGGCAAGCCCGTGGCTGACTCCAGTCCTATCGCTTCGGCCGCTGCCTCCGCGGCGCCGGCTGAGCCCGCGGCGCAGGCGGCGGCAGCACCGCCGTCGGCCGCCCCCGCCGCACCGGCGGCTCCGGCGGTGGGGACACCCTTCGCGGTGAAGATGAAGAACGGCAATGTCGCCAGGATCACCATTGTTTCCGCTGTCCGTACGGACGCGGTGACCACGAATTCCTTTGCAACGCCGCCGAAGAACGGGACTTACCTGCTCCTGGACGTGCTGTGGGAGACGGAGGCTGGTAAGACGAGCTCCAACCCACTCTATTTCTCTGCTAAGGATGCCAACGGGCGTAAGGCAGACATTAGCCTGTTCGCAGACAACCAGCTGGGCTCGGGAGAGGTTCTGCCCGGCGACAAGGCACGAGGTAACATCGCTTTCGATATTGCTCCGGGGGCTGCCATCGTCATGATTTCCGATCCGCTTCTGCAGGAGGCTGCCCGGATCCAGATTCCGGGATAAGCTCCTCCCGTGCGGTCTGTCCGGCCGAGGTCCGTGCAGCGCGGCGAGCAGGATCTTGCCGCATCATGCGGGTCACTGATGACTACGCGGCAAGGGAGCCCTCGGCTCCTTTGCCGCGAACCGAATTGCAACGTTGATAAAAGGCTCAGGGTTGAGCCTGTGGTTAGAGGGGGCAACGTAAATGACCGAGAGTGAAGCTGTCACGCTGGAGACACAGCTGGATGACGAGGAGGCCAACTCAGACATCGCGAAGGCGGTCAGTGCCCGTCACTCAATCGCACGCAAGTACGTCATGCGGATTCGTCGCCGGCGTCCGGAGGCGACACCCGCGGACGTGGTCAGGTTGCTCGAACGTCACTACAGCACGTCGATCACGGCCGCAGGCGCCGCGATCACCGCCGGGTCGATCGCGGCTGAGGTGGGAATCTCGTTGATTCCGGGTGGCAGCGTCGCGGCAACCGGATTGAAGACGGCTGGGAAACAGGCGGCTAAGAAGACTGTGCAGGTAACGGCCAAGGAGGCGGCCAAGGTGGCCGCGAAGAACATGGCCATAGGGGCGGCGAAAACGGGTGCTCACCGTGTGGCCGCGCTTCTCCCTGCAGGGGACCAGCAGCTTCAATTCGAGCTCACGGCAATTTTTGGGCTTGCCTTGGCCGACATCCACGGGAAGGCCCTGGACCAGGACCAGGCCCATGCTTTGGTCTACGGGCTGACCAACGACCGGGTGAGCCAGGAACAAATTGCCACCATGGCCAAGGACGTGGCGGAGACTTCCCCTGAAGGTGTAGTGGGCGTTGGCCACAAATTCGCGGCCGCCAGCGGTGACTGGTCTCACTGGGCGACAACCTTGGCAGATACCCTGCCCAGCGGGGCCGCGCAAAGCCTCGTCCGGACCATCCAAACGGGCCAGCTGGACACCGTGCGGGAAACCCTAAACGGAAAACAGCAGACGGCGATCGAATATGGAGTGGGTGCACTCACTGGAGGTGTGAGCCGTTTCGTATTTGGCCGAGACGTCGTTGAGTCCGCCCGTAAAGCATTCCCCGAGGCTCCGGAGGAGTTCCCGGCACACCTGGCTCTGCAGGACAAGTCCTTGGATGCCGATGACCGGGAATCGGAGCCCAACCGGGCCCTTGCAGCTCTGGAGGATGCTGCGAAATCCACAGGAACTTGGATATCAGGGACGGCCAGTGCTGTTGGCGGGGGAGTGGTGAAGGGCGCCTCCACCGCGGGATCCGGCGTAGCGAACGCCGCCGCCACAGTCACGCGGCCCTTCCGGAGTGTCGACATCGACGGTGACGGTGTCCCCGATGCGCCGCAGGCATTCGTAGCGGTCAAAGGTCTTGGGGGTGCTCTGGCCGGTGCCACCGGTGCAGCGACTGGAAGAGTGGCTGGTTTGTTCAAGTCACGAAAGCGAGACGTGGCTGACGAGCTGGAGACGGCACCTGCAGAATGAATTCAGACGCCTACAGTGCAGAACTGGCAGCGGCCATGGAAGCTGGCTTTATGGAGAACCCCAACACAGGTGAGAACTGCCACGGCCTTGCCGACGCGTACATGGCTTCTCTGGCCGAGAGCTCTTTATCTGAGGACATAGAGGGGCGCCAGGAGTACAACCGCTTGGTCGCGTGGTCCCTGGAGGAGAGCAATGCGTCGCCGGGAGAAGTCGTGAGGACTTTCAATTACATTCGCGTTAAGGCGGTTCGGGTGGCCATGAAAGTCGCCCAGAGGCGCGGTGAGGTGGGCCAGCACGAGTTCCTTCTTTAAGGCACAGGTCCTCAAGGAGAAAGCGCTTTGACAACCAGCCAGCAGCCAGCTGACGCCATGCCGTGACGGCAGGTCTAGTGGTCCGGTCGCCGGGGGAGTAGCCTCGTTGTCTGGCCATCCGTGCCTCCGACTGCGGCGGTTTTCGGCGTGCAGGTGCGCCACACCGTGAGGAGACGGGCATGACTAGCGCGGCGCAGGCGACGGAAGCGGGGAACTTTGTCGACGGCGAGCTCATCGCCGATTCCGAAGGGAGCGTGTCGCGGTCGCCCGCGGACGGGACCGCTCTTGGGACCTATACGGAAGCCGATACGACGCAGGTGCAGGGCGCCCTTTCAGGCGCCCGCAGGGCATTTGACGAGACTGACTGGGCATTCGACAGGCAGCTCCGGCACAAAGTGCTCAATCAGCTCGCCGACCGTATTGAGGCTCGCAGCCAGGAGTTAGCGAAGATGCTCTCGCGGGAGAACGGAAAGCTCGTCGGGGAGGCCCAAGGCGAGGTAGGAAGCGCGCCTGCGACGCTCCGCTATTGCGCCGCCCTCGCCCTGACCTCAACCGGGCGCGCGGCGGAGGTCCGGGCGGGCTTACACATGTCCTCGGTGCCTGAACCGATCGGCGTTGCCGGGGTGATCGTGCCGTGGAATTCGCCGGTCATCCTCTCGGTCCGATCATTTGCCCCGGCGCTCTCCGCCGGCTGCACCGCCGTGGTGAAGATGCCCTCCCAGACAGGACTCGTGAATGGCATTCTCCATGAGATCTATGCCGACACGCCCGGTCTACCGCCCGGTGTCCTCAGCTCACTTACCGAGTCCGGTGACCTGCTTGCACTGGAGCTTGGCACGTCGCCGCTCGTCGGTGTCCTCTCATACACCGGGAGTACCCGCGTAGGCCGTGAGATCATGGCGGGCGCCGCCCCCACGCTCAAACGGGTCTTGCTCGAGCTCGGCGGAAAGACACCCATGATCGTCTTTGACGACGCCGATCTCGACACGGCCGTGCCGGTTCTGACGAAGGGCGTAACGGTCTTTGCCGGACAGTTCTGCATGACGGGCAGCCGGGTCCTCGCGCAGCGCGGCGTCAGCGGGCAGCTTCGGGAACGGCTCACCGCGGCCCTCGAAGCCGTCGTGGTGGGCCCCGGCGACGATCCAACCAGCGACATGGGCCCGATGATCGACGCGGCCAGCGCCAGCCGTGTCGACGGGTTAGTACGCAGAGCGATCGGCTCTGGAGCGAGGCCGCTTGTCCGTGGCGGCCTCCTTGCCGATGGCAGCGCCTTCTACCGCCCGAGTCTCCTTGAGGTCCACAGTGTGGAGAGCGATATCGTCCAAGAGGAGGTCTTTGGCCCCGTGGCGACGTTTGAAGTCTTCGACAACGAGGACGACGCAGTCGCCTTGGCCAATGGCACGCGCTACGGGCTCTCCGCCGCCGTCTGGAGCCGGGACGTTGACCGACCCCTTCGCGTGGCGCGACGACTCAATGCCGGAACAGTGTGGACCAACTCCTGGATCGTCATGGCCGACCAGTTCGAGGAAGGCGGGTTCAAACAAAGCGGGTTGGGCCGGCTCAGGGGACCGCGAGCCCTCGAGGAGTTCCAGGAGTACAAGACTTACGTCCACCCTGTCCGATTGGGCGGGGGCTGAGCCCGGCACGGATTGACGTGTACTGGGGTACCCGCCAGGATCCCGGCTCGCTAGGCTTGGCCCCATGAACCGGAGCCAGACATGACCGATCGGACCTACCCCCACGGCGTCCCAAGTTGGATCGATACGGAGCAGCCTGACGTCGAGGCGGCCGTCGGGTTCTACTCCGGACTCTTCGGCTGGACATTCGAGGATGTCATGCCGCCGGGATCGCCTGGCCGCTACCTGATAGCTAAGCTCGACGGCCAGGACGTCGGCGGGATGGCCGGCTCCCAAGGGGATGCCGCGGAGTGGAACACCTACGTAGCGGTCGAGGACGCGGACGCCGCTTTGCAGCATCTGGTCGCCGCCGGTGCCACGGTGCTATCGGCGCCTGCAGATGCCGGAGAAGGCGGACGCAGTGCTGCGCTGACCGATCCGGAGGGCACCGAGTTTCGCATCTGGCAGGCTAAGCGACGCTTAGGGGCACAAGTGGTAAATCTGCCAGGGGCCTGGAATTTCAGCGACCTCCACACGGCCAACCGCGGCGTGGCCGTTGCGTTCTACGAGGAGGCGTTCGGCTGGCAGGTCGACGACTTGGGCTTCGCGATGATGGTCCGCCAGCCAGGCTATGGTGACCACCTTGAGGCGACAGCCGATCCGGACATCAGGGCGAGGCAGTCAGGGCTGGTCGCCCCGCCCGGCTTCGAGGACGCCATCGCCTGGATCGCAACCAAAGGCCCCGACGAACCACCCCACTGGCACGTCTCATTCACCGTTGCCGACCGGGACCGGACGGCGGTTGAGGCCGAACGACTCGGCGGGCACGTCATGAGCCAGAACGAAACCAAGTGGACGCGCGAGGCGCTAATCCAAGACCCTCAAGGAGCAGTGTTTACTGCAAGCCAGTTCACGCCACCTGCGGTCTGACGGATCCTGCAGCGCGCTGCTGATTAGACGCCCTGCAGGAGTAACGCCTCCGGAAGGAAATCGTCCAGGGGGTCTGCCCAGGGCTGGTGGTCAACGTCCGCGTCTGCGGCTAGGAATTCGTGCCCGGGCGTGAAGAGGTGCCATTCCGGGAAGGGGTCCGGGGGTAGCTCGGGTTCGGGGTGGGGTCCTGGATCTGCGGGTGGTCCCGGGTCCGGGTATGCGTCTTGGAGCACGATGTGGTCCGGCCGGTGGGGTGGTTCCCAGTCCTGGTGTTCGCTGGGGTAGTGCCGCCCTCCCGGTGAGGTCCATCCCGGCGGGCTGTTCTTGCCGGCTCCGGTTGGTGTCCAGGCGGTGCGGTGTTTGAGGCGGTGGTGCCGGGGGCAGGGCTGGCCGAGGTTGGAGATTCCGGTGGTGCCGCCGTCGGCCCAGGCCAGGAGGTGGTCTGCGTCGTTGTCCAGGGAGTGGTTGCTGCAGCCGGGGAAGGGGCATTTGCCGTCGCGGAGCCGGAGCCAGCGGCGCTGGGCCGTCGTGAGGCGGTAGCTGGTCCGGCCGATTTCCAGCGGTGCGCCGTCACGCGGGTCGATCAGGACGCGGTGGAAGGAAT
>NZ_JARCCY010000063.1:0-19857 GCF_039907775.1 Arthrobacter sp. CC3 | reverse complement strand
GAGGGGCCTTCGGCCGTCCAACGTTCGCCATACCCCATTCTATAATTACGAAGCGAATTTCAGACGCAGGACACTAGCCGGTGACGGCATAATGGAGGCCATGCGACGGACTGTACCGGGGATCCTGGCCGCCCTCATCCTGCTGGCCTGCACTGCGTGCACCATCACCCGGGAGGACCCGGACTACGTCCCGCCGCCGCCGCTTTCCGCGCTGGAACAGCTCAAGCAGGCCCCGGTGGCGGACGCCGCCCCGTTCTCCGCAGGGGAAGGAGTGCTGAGCTTCGTCACTGCCGATCACAGCGCCGTCTGTTCGCTCACGTCGCAACGCGGCGAGCACATCAACCTGCCGTACGAGCAGAACGCCTACAGCGACGCCGCCAACAACAAGCTGGCCATCGTACCGGTGGCGCACTGCGAACTCGCCGTCTACCCCAAACCCGAAGCCGCCGACGTGACCGACGACTGTGCCGGCACCGGCCTGGGCTACCTCGGCGGCGCCGCGCTGCTCACCCCGGACAAGGCGACGTACGGGGAATGCCGCTCCGGTGTAACCCGGATGGAAGCGGAATTCGGGCCCAAGGGCACCAAAGCCGGCTCCATCTCCCAGCTCCCCGTCCTGGCGGACGGACAGAACCTTGAGCGGAACGGCCTGCGCTGCTCGGCCTACAACGACGGTGTGGCCTGCGGAAACGTCTCGGCCGGCGTTGCTTTCTTCATTTCGCGGGACCATTACGAACTAGTTTCCGGAGCGGGCGCGGACCCCTCCGCAACGCCGTCAGGGGCGCCAAAATCCCCGTAATCTAGGGGTTTTTCTACGCTCCATAGAATAGTGTCCTTACTCACATAACAGGTAGTCTGGAACGGGCCGGTCCGAAGAAAGGACTAGAGTTCCGAGAGGAGCATTGCGCCGTGTGGCTCGTTTCCTAACCTGTCGCAGGGTGCGTTTATTCCGCAGCCCGGTAACCACGATTACGTGGGGTCCGGCTGTACAGAAACTACTTCGACGTAGAAGGACACTAAACCGTGGACCTGTTTGAATATCAGGCGCGCGATATGTTCGAGGCGCACGGTGTACCCGTGCTTGCTGGCATCGTGGCGCACACCCCTGAAGAAGCAAAGGCAGCTGCCGAGAAGATCGGCGGCGTAACTGTCGTCAAGGCACAGGTTAAGGTCGGTGGCCGCGGCAAGGCCGGCGGCGTTAAGGTCGCTAAGACCGCCGATGAGGCGCTGGAGCACTCCACCAACATCCTGGGCATGGACATCAAGGGCCACACGGTCAACAAGGTCATGATTGCCCAGGGCGCGGACATCGCCGAGGAATACTACTTCTCCGTCCTCCTGGACCGGGCCAACCGCAACTACCTGGCCATGTGCTCGGTAGAAGGCGGCATGGAAATCGAACAGCTCGCCGTCGAACGCCCCGACGCCCTGGCCAAGGTCGCCATCGATCCCGCAGTGGGCATCGACCAGGCCAAGGCCGACGAAATCGTTGCCGCTGCCGGCTTCGCTGAGGAACTGCGCGGCAAAGTCGCCGACGTCATCCTGAAGCTCTGGGACGTTTTCAAGAAGGAAGACGCCACCCTGGTGGAGGTCAACCCGCTGGTCAAGACCGGCGCCGGCGACATCGTTGCCCTTGACGGCAAGGTGACCCTGGACGAAAACGCCGATTTCCGGCACGCCAAGCACGCACTCCTGGAAGACAAGGACGCTGCTGACCCGCTCGAGGCCAAGGCCAAGGCGCAGGACCTGAACTACGTCAAGCTGGACGGCGAAGTCGGCATCATCGGCAACGGCGCCGGCCTGGTCATGTCCACCCTGGACGTCGTTGCCTACGCCGGTGAAAACCACGGCAACGTCAAGCCGGCCAACTTCCTGGACATCGGCGGCGGAGCCTCCGCCGAGGTCATGGCAGCCGGCCTGGACGTCATCCTGGGCGACGAGCAGGTCAAGTCCGTGTTCGTCAACGTCTTCGGCGGAATCACCGCCTGCGACGCCGTGGCCAAGGGCATCGTCGGAGCACTGGCCGAGCTGGGCCACTCCGCGAACAAGCCGCTGGTCGTCCGCCTCGACGGAAACAACGTCGAGGAAGGCCGCCGCATCCTGGCCGAGGCCAACCACCCGCTGGTTACCCTGGCCGCCACCATGGACGAGGGCGCCGACAAGGCCGCCGAGCTCGCCAACGCAGCTAAGTAAAGGGACGCACCATGTCTATCTATCTGAACAAGGACTCCAAGGTCATCGTCCAGGGCATCACCGGCGGCGAAGGTACCAAGCACACCGCCCTGATGCTCAAGGCCGGCACCAACGTTGTTGGCGGCGTCAACGCCCGCAAGGCCGGCACCACGGTCCTGCACGGCGATAACGAAATCACCGTTTTCGGCACCGTCAAGGAAGCCATGGCCGAGACCGGCGCCGACGTCTCCATCGTCTTCGTCCCGCCGGCATTCACCAAGGACGCCGTCGTTGAAGCCATCGAGGCCGGCATCGGCCTGGTCGTCGTCATCACCGAAGGCGTGCCGGTACAGGACTCCGCCGAGTTCTGGGCGCTGGCGCAGGCAACGGTTGATGCCAACGGCAAGCAGATCACCCGCATCATCGGACCGAACTGCCCCGGCATCATCACCCCGGGTGAGGCCCTCGTAGGCATCACCCCGGCAAACATCACGGGCAAGGGCCCCATCGGCCTGGTCTCCAAGTCCGGTACCTTGACCTACCAGATGATGTACGAGCTGCGCGACCTGGGCTTCTCCACCGCCATCGGCATCGGCGGCGACCCCATCATCGGCACCACGCACATCGACGCGCTGGAAGCCTTCGAAGCCGACCCCGAGACCAAGGCGATCGTGATGATCGGCGAGATCGGCGGCGACGCCGAAGAGCGTGCCGCTGACTACATCAAGGCTCACGTCACCAAGCCGGTTGTCGGCTACGTGGCAGGCTTCACCGCTCCGGAAGGCAAGACCATGGGCCACGCAGGCGCCATCGTCTCCGGCTCCGCGGGCACCGCACAGGCCAAGAAGGAAGCCCTTGAGGCTGCGGGCGTCAAGGTCGGCAAGACGCCGTCCGAGACCGCCAAGCTCCTGCGCGAGGTCTTCGCGACCCTCTAGGTCACGCCCCCTGCTCGCAGGAATGTTTTAGAGTACGACGGCGTCCGGCCGCCTTCCCCTTGGAAGGTGACCGGACGCCGTCGTACTTTTCTTTTAAGCGGCTTAAGCGGCGGACCCGGCGGGGGACCGGCCGAGCAGCTCGTCCAGATGGTCGTAGCCGGCGGCGATGCCGGATTCCATGCCGTCGGCAAGGAACCTCTCGCGGGCCTCGACGCTGGGATACACGGAGCGGCCGGTGAGCCGGGAGCGTCCGCCCGGCAGATCCTGGAATGTTGCGAATTCCAGGGTCACGGTGTCCGGGTAGCCCTCATACTCAAAGGTCTGCAGCACGAAGGCGTTCTCGCGGACCGTATGGAAGACGCCGCGGAACGCGTGCTGGCGGCCGTCCCGCCCCTCCTGCACGAAGCGGTATGTTCCGCCCGGGCGGCAGTCGAAGACGTCGATCCTCGTGCTCAATTCCCGCGGTCCGATCCACTGCCGGAAGACCTCCGCATCGGAGTGGGCGCGGAAGACCGCTGCCGCCGGGTAATCGAACTCGCGCTCGGAGTCCACAAACGGCACGTTCTCCGGGGCCACGAGCTTCAGCGCGTTGCTCATGCCGTCACCTTTCCTGCCTCCGGCTGGCCCGTGCTGGACGTGCCGGTGGCCGCGCCGCTGAGGAGCTCGTCGAGCCGCTCGTAGCCCTCCGTCATGCCGCCTTCCATGCCGGACTGCGCCATGCCGTCGCGGGCCTCCTGGCTGGGGTAGACGGAGTGCCCTGTCAGGCGGCACCGGCCGCCGCCCAGGTCCTCGAAGGTGAGGTACTCGATGCTGACCACGTCCGGATAACCGTCGAATTCGAAGGTCTGGACGGCGAACTCATTGTCCCGGACGGTGTGGAAGATGCCGCTAAAGCCGTAGCTCTGGCCGTCTGGTGCCGTATGCGTGTAGAGGTAGCTTCCGCCGGTCCGGAAATCGTAGTGGTCGATGTCCATCCGGAGTCCGCGGGGGCCCAGCCACTGGGCGATCAGCTCCGGCTCCTTGTGGGCGCGGAAGACATCCGCAACCGGGAAATCGAACTCCCGCTCGTACTCGATGAAGGGCTGCCCCTCCGGAACGGAGAGTTTCAAGGAATTGCTCATCACGAATCCTTTGCCTGAGTGCCGCGTGGAGCGGCGTTTGCTTGGAGCACGGCATCAAGGCTGCGGAACTGCCCCTCGCGGACCAGCCGGTACTGGTCGATCCATGCGGTGAGCGCCTCCAGCCGTGCGGGGTTCAGGTGGACGGGCCGGCGCTGGGCGTCACGCGTGCGGGTGACCAGCTGTGCCTGCTCGAGGACCTGGATGTGCTTCGAGACCGCCTGCTTGGTGATCGCGAAGGGTTCCGCCAGTTCGTTTACGGTGGCCGGGCCCCGGCTGAGCCGGGAGATGATGCGGCGGCGGACCGGGTCGGCCAGGGCCAGGAAGGCTGCGTCGAGCAGTTCGTCGTCGCCGGTTTCCATGGCCTGCCAATCACCCCGTCCGTTGCCAGTTGTCAAAACAGTGAACCTGTAATCAATCAATTGCTTTATCAACCTTTTGGTTGTTTAAAGCTACGCCTGGAACGTGATCCGTGGCAAGGGGTCATTTCCGACGGGCCTTGTCCTTCGCGGATGTACTTTGTTAGTATGTCAGGACAAACTACTGAAGGAGCTAGTGTGCCGCTGGTACGAATTGATGTGAACCAGGGGCGCAGCCCCGAGGATCTGCGCCTCCTCAGCCGGGGAATCCACGATGCGATCCTGGCCGAGTACGGGATTCCGGAGCGCGACTATTTCCACGTCCTCACCGAACACCCCCGCGGGCAGATCTTCGCCCAGGATGCCGGACTCGGCTTTGAGCGCACCCCGGATGTGGTGATGATCCAGATTTTTACCCAGGGCGGCCGGAGCCAGGATGCGAAGCAGTCCCTCTTTGCGGCCATCGCCGGGAGGCTGGCGGAGCTGGGTGTGGCCGGTGAAGACGTGTTCATCGGGTACGTGGAGAACACTGCCGGTGACTGGTCTTTCGGCTTCGGGCGGGCCCAGTATGTCACCGGCGAACTGGCCGTTCCGCGCAAATAATCGCCGCACTTCAGGCCGTGATGTGCGGCCCGGAGGCTGCCATTTCACCGCGCTATGCCAAGTTGTAAATATGTCAGTACAAACCTTTGACAGGACAATAATTCTAGGGCAAAGTAGTGGTTGTGGCCCCGCTCACGGGGGTCCGCCAGGAACCGGAGCTCTATCTGTTCAGAGGTACAGAGTTCAAACCAGAAAGGTCCGCGATTACCGTGACCCACGAACTGCTCACGATCGGGCGCATCAGCGTTGATATCTACCCGAATGACATCGGGGTTGATCTGGAGGACGTCACGTCCTTTGGAAAGTACCTCGGTGGATCACCTTCCAACGTGGCTGTCGCAGCCGCCCGGCACGGCCGCCGGACCGGAGTGATCACCCGCACCGGCGATGACGCCTTCGGAAAGTACCTGCACCGGGAACTCCACAAATTTGGTGTTGATGACACGTTCGTTGCACCGGTGAAGGAATGGCCCACCGCGGTGACATTCTGCGCGATCAAGCCGGCCACGGACGAGTTCCCGCTCTACTTCTACGGACGCTTCCCCACGGCACCGGACCTGCAGATCAAGGCCGACGAGCTGGACCTTGACGCCATCCGGGACGCCGGGATCTTCTGGTCCACCGTCACCGGCCTGTGCCAGGAGCCCAGCCGCGAAGCGCACATCAAAGCCCACGAAGCGCGGGACCGGGACAAGCTGAGGATCGGTCAGTACACCATCCTGGACCTGGACTACCGCCCCATGTTCTGGGCGTCGGAAGAGGAAGCCCGGGCCCAGGTCGCCAGGATCCTGCCGCATGTCACGGTGGCGATCGGCAACGACAAGGAATGCGCCGTGGCTGTGGGTGAGGGCACCCCGGACGAGCAGGCCGACCGGCTCCTGGCTGCCGGCGTCGAAATCGCCGTCGTCAAGCTCGGCCCCGAAGGCGTGATGGCCAAGACCCGCACCGAGCGCGTAGTGTCCGCCCCCGTTCCGGTGGAGACCGTCAACGGCCTTGGTGCCGGTGACTCGTTCGGCGGAGCGTTCTGCCACGGACTGCTGTCCGGCTGGAGCCTCGCCGAAGTCCTCGACTACGCGAACGCCGCCGGCGCGATCGTCGCCTCCCGCCTCTCCTGCGCCGACGCCATGCCGACGCCGGAAGAGGTCACCTCACTGCTGGCCGAGCGCGGCCGCCTGGTTCCCGGTCAGTTCGCCACTGAAGGAGCAGCACTGTGACCCTCACACCCATCGCCTCGAACAATGCCCTCGACGACGATCCCCGCCGCTACGCCCACCTGAGCACCATCCGCTTGGAGGACCCGGAGGCTGTGGCCCGGGCCGCCAAGGCCCGGCGCCGGCACCCCGGCCTCAAGTACGGCCGGCAGAACTTCATCGTCGCGGCGGACCACCCGGCCCGCGGGGCCCTCGCCGTCGGCAATGATCCCGTGGCCATGGCGGACCGCCGCCAGTTGCTGGACCGGCTGCAGATCGCACTGGCAAACCCGGACGTGGACGGCGTGCTGGCCTCCCCGGACATCATGGACGACCTGCTGCTGTTGGGCGCACTCGACGGCAAGCTGCTCTTCGGATCGATGAACCGCGGCGGGCTCTCCGGCCTGGTCAACGAATTCGATGACCGCTTCACCGGCCACACCGCCGCCGCACTGGAAGCGCTCGGGGCCGACGGCGGCAAGATGCTCACCCGCATCTGCCTCGGCGACACCGACACCGTGGCCCTGCTGGAAGCGACAGCCAAGGCCATCGACTCCCTCGCCGAACGCAAGCTGATCGCCATGGTGGAGCCTTTCCTGTCCGTCCGCGAAAACGGCAAGGTCCGCAACGACCTCTCCACCAACGCCGTCATCAAATCCATCGCCATCGCTGAAGGCCTCGGCTCCACCAGTGCCTACACCTGGATGAAACTCCCCGTGGTGGCCGAGATGGAGCGCGTGATGGCCGCCACCACCATGCCCACCGTGCTGCTGGGCGGAGACCCGGAAGGCACCCAGGACGAAGTGTTCGCCACCTGGGAAGCCGCCCTGGCCCTCCCCGGCGTGCAGGGCCTCACGGTCGGCCGGACCCTCCTGTACCCGCAGGACGGCGATGTTGCCGGCGCCGTGGCCACCGCCGCCTCCCTCCTGCACCAGACCGCATCAGCCCACACCGCAGAAGTATCGGAGTAATTCCCATGGGGATCAGAACTGGCAACGCCGCCGGAACCCGTCGAATGACCGTGGCCCAGGCCGTGGTGGAGTACCTTTCCAAGCAGTACACCGTTGATTCCGTCGGCGGGCTGGACTACCGGGAGCGCCTGATCCCCGGAACGTTCGGCATCTTTGGCCATGGCAACGTTGCCGGCGTCGGCCAGGCCCTCAAGCAGTACCAGGCTGCCGACCCGACGATCATGCCGTACTACCAGGGCCGCAACGAGCAGGCGCAGTCCCACCAGGCCGTGGGCTACGCCCGCCACACCCGCCGCCGCCAGACGTTCGCCATCAGCACCTCGATCGGGCCCGGCTCCTCGAACCTGCTGACCGGCGCGGCCCTGGCCACCACCAACCGCCTGCCGGTGCTGCTGCTGCCCAGCGACACCTTCGCCACCCGCGCCGCGGACCCGGTCCTGCAGCAGCTTGAACAGCCCTACGCCTACGACATCACGGTCAACGACGCCTTCCGGCCGCTGTCCAAGTTCTTCGACCGGGTCAACCGGCCCGAACAGCTGTTCTCCGCGTTCCACCACGGCCTCCGCGTCCTGACGGATCCGGCCGAAACCGGCGCCGTCACCATCTCGCTGCCGCAGGACGTCCAGGCCGAAGCCTTTGACGTGCCCGAGGAGTTCCTGGCCGAACGCGAATGGCGCATCCGCCGCCCCGACGCCGACGACGAGGACATCCGCCGGGCTGCCGTTGCGATCCGCGCCGCGAAGCGCCCGCTGATCATCGCCGGCGGCGGCGTCCTCTACGCCTTCGCCAACGATGAACTCGCCAAGTTCGCCGAACTCACCGGCATCCCGGTGGGAAACACCCAGGCCGGCGTCGGTGTCCTTCCGTGGGACCACAAGTTCTCCCTCGGAGCCATCGGCTCCACCGGCACGACGGCGGCCAATGCCATCGCGGCCGAGGCGGACCTGATCATCGGGATCGGCACCCGCTACGAGGACTTCACCACCGCATCGCGGACCGCGTTCCAGAACCCGGACGTGAAGTTCATCAACATCAACGTCGCTGCCATCGATGCCTACAAGCACGGCACCACGCTGCCGATCGTGGCCGATGCCCGCAAGGCCCTGATCAAGCTCAACCAGGCGCTGGGCGGCTACCGCGTCGGCGCCGACCTTGAACAGCAGGTCGCTGCGGAGAAGAAGCGCTGGGACGCCACCGTTGACGAAGCGTTCGACACCCGGTTCACGCCGCTGCCGGCCCAGAACGAAATCATCGGAGCCACCAGCCGGGCCATGGCTGCCCAGGACGTCGTCATTTGCGCCGCCGGTTCGCTGCCCGGCGACCTGCACAAAATGTGGCGCGTCCGGGACGCCTTCGGCTACCACGTGGAATACGCCTACTCCTGCATGGGCTACGAAATCCCCGGCGGCCTGGGCGTCAAGCGCGCCGCCCTGGCGGAAGCCGCCGCGGGCGGTGCCCAGCGCGACGTCGTCGTGATGGTGGGGGACGGCTCCTACCTGATGATGCACACCGAACTGGTCACCGCCGTCGCCGAGCGGATCAAGCTGATCGTGGTCCTGATCCAGAACCACGGCTACGCCTCCATCGGATCCCTTTCGGAATCCCTCGGTTCACAGCGCTTCGGGACCCAGTACCGCGCCCTGAACGAGGAACAGCACAGCTTCGACGAAGGCGAAACGCTCCCGGTGGACCTGGCCCTGAACGCCGAAAGCCTCGGCGTGAAGGTGATCCGGATCGAACCGGGGGAGAAAGTCATCGCCGAACTCGAACAGGCCATCCGCGATGCGAAGGCCGCACCGGAGCGCGGCGGACCCATCCTGATCCACGTCGAATCCGACCCCCTGCTGGATGCCCCGAGCTCCGAGTCATGGTGGGACGTTCCCGTCTCCCAGGTCTCCGACCTGGACTCCACGCAGCAGGCCTTCAAGACCTACACCGACCACAAGAACCGCCAGCGCAAGCTGCTCGGCTGAATTTCCAGACACGCAGCCCTCTTTCCCCACAGACCAAGGAAGTCCCACACCATGTCAACGACGACCGTCACCACCACGATCAACCACTTCATCAACGGGGCCGAAACCGCCGGCGAAGGCACCCGCACCCAGCCCGTCTACAACCCCGCGACCGGCGCCGTCTCGGCAGAGCTGCGTCTGGCCAACCGGGCGGACCTGGACGCCACCGTGGCCGCGGCCCGCAAGGCCGCCGATTCCTGGGGCGACATCTCCCTGGCCAAGCGCACCGCGGTGCTGTTCAAGTTCCGCGAACTCGTCGCCGCGCATGTGGATGACCTCGCCGAACTGATCACCGCCGAGCACGGCAAGGTGCTCTCCGACGCGAAGGGCGAGATCGGCCGCGGCCTGGAAGTCATCGAGTTCGCGTGCGGCATCCCGCAGCTGCTCAAGGGCGACTACTCGGACCAGGTCTCCACCGGCATCGACGTGTTCTCCTTCCGCGAACCGCTCGGCGTCGTCGCCGGCATCACCCCGTTCAACTTCCCGGTCATGGTGCCGCTGTGGATGGCACCGATGGCCATCGCCACCGGCAACGCCTTCATCCTCAAGCCCTCCGAGCGCGACCCCTCCGCCTCCATGCTGCTGGCCAAGCTGTGGAAGCAGGCCGGCCTGCCCGACGGCGTCTTCCAGGTCCTGCACGGCGACAAGGAAACTGTTGAGGGCCTGCTGACCCACCCGGACGTGGACGGCATCTCCTTCGTCGGCTCCACCCCGATCGCCCAGTACGTCCACGAGACCGCCACCAAGCACGGCAAGCGCGTCCAGGCCCTGGGCGGCGCGAAGAACCACGCCATCGTGATGCCCGACGCCGACCTCGACAACGCCGCCGACCACCTGGCTGCCGCCGCGTTCGGTTCCGCCGGGGAGCGCTGCATGGCCATCTCCGTCGCCGTAGCCGTCGGCGATGCCGCCGAACTGCTGGTCAAGAAAGTCGAAGAGCGCGCCCTCGCCGTCAAGGTCAACAACGGCACCGCGCCCGGCGCCGAAATGGGCCCGGTCATCACGCCCGCCTCCAAGGAACGCATCGTCAAGATCGTCACCGAGGCCGAAGCCGCCGGCGCTGCCATGGTGGTGGATGGCCGCGACCTGGTGGTCCCCGGCCACGAGGAAGGCTTCTGGGTGGGCCCCACGGTCCTGGACCACGTCAAGACCGAAATGACCGCCTACACCGAGGAAATCTTCGGCCCCGTCCTCGTCGTGGTCCGCGTCGAGGACCTGGACGCCGGCATCGCGCTGATCAACTCCAACCCGTACGGCAACGGCACCGCCATCTTCACCTCCTCCGGAGCCAACGCCCGCAAGTTCCAGCGCTCTGTGACCGTGGGCATGATCGGCATCAACGTGCCGCTGCCCGTCCCGGTGGCCTACCACTCCTTCGGCGGCTGGAAGGCTTCACTGTTCGGCGACAAGCACATCTACGGCCCGGAAGGCGTGTCCTTCTACACGCGTGGCAAGGTAGTCACATCACGCTGGCCGGAGCCCACCCACGCCTCGGGTGCCTCCTACAACTTCCCGTCCAACTAACACCCAGAGAGACAACGCTGTCATGACTGAGAACAAACTGATCATCGGCACCGCACCGGACTCCTGGGGCGTCTGGTTCCCGGACGACCCCAAGCAGACCCCGTGGGAGCGCTTCCTCGACGAAGTGGCCGAATCCGGCTACAAGTGGATCGAACTCGGCCCCTACGGCTACCTGCCTACCGACCCCGCCCGGCTGGCCGAGGAGCTTAAGGCCCGCGACCTGAAGGTCACCGCCGGAACGGTCTTCACCGCCTTCCACCGCGGCCTGAACCAGTGGGAATCCGCCTGGGAGCCCGCCCGCAAGGTCGCCGAGCTCACCGCTGCCATGGGCGGGGAACACATCGTGGTCATCCCGGCCATGTGGCGCGATGACGTCACCGGTGAAGCCGTGGAAAGCGGCCAGCTCACAGAGAAGGCATGGAGCGACCTGTTCGCCGGGCACAACCGGCTGGGCAAGACCCTGCTGGAGGACTTCGGCCTCAAGCAGCAGTTCCACTCCCACGCCGATTCCCACGTCGGAGCCCAGGAGGACATCGAAACCCTCCTGGCCGCAACGGACTCGAAGTACCTGAACCTCTGCCTGGACACCGGCCACGCCGAATACTGCGGGGCCTCCAGTTTGGAGCTCATCAAGAACTACCCGGACCGCATCGGCTACCTGCACCTGAAGCAGATCAACCCGGACATCCTCAAGAAGGTCAACGAGGAAAACATGACCTGGGCCGCAGCCAACCTTGCCGGCGTCATGACCGAGCCGCCGAACGGGCTGCCCGACCTGCGCGCCGTCATCGAAGCAGTGGAGGCACTGAACCGGCCCATCTTCGGCATCGTGGAGCAGGACATGTACCCGGTGGCCTTCGACGTCCCCATGCCGATCGCCAAGCGCACCCGCAACTACCTGCTGTCCTGCGGCTCCCGCACGGCAGTCAACTAACCGCCGCCCAGGCACCCGAAACGTAAGGAAAAGAACAATGACTGAAACCCTTCGCGTCGCCGTCATCGGCGCCGGCCGCATGGGCGCGGACCACATCCAGCGCCTCAGCAAGCGCATCCACGGCGCTGAAGTCGCCGCGGTAGTCGACGTCGACCTTGCGCGTGCACAGGCTGCCATCGAAGGCATCCCGGGCGCGGTGGCCCTGGCCGACGCCGACGAAGCACTCAACAACGGCGACGTCAACGCCGTCCTGATCGCCACGCCGGGCTTCCTGCACGAGGACATCCTGCTGAAGGCCCTCGCCAAGGACATCCCGATCCTCTGCGAAAAGCCGCTCACCCCGGACGCCGAATCGGCATGGAAGATCGTCGAGGCCGAGGAAAAGCTGGGCCACAAGCGCATCCAGGTGGGCTTCATGCGCCGCTTCGACGCCGAATACGCAGCCCTGGGCCAGGTCATCCGCGACCAGGAACTCGGCGAACTGCTGATGCTGCACCACCAGCACCGCAACCCCACCACCCCAGCCGGCTTCACCAACGAGATGCTGATCAACGACTCGGTGGTGCACGAATTCGACGCCATCCGGTACTTCACCGGAGAGGAAATCACCAGCGTCCAGGTCCGTCTGGGCAAGGCCACGAAGAACGCTCCGGCCGGCCAGCACGATCCCCAGCACGTCCTGGTGGAAACCGAGTCCGGTGTCCTGGCCGACGTCGAAATCTACGTCAACGCCAAGTTCGGCTACGAAGTGGCCACGCAGGCCTCCTTCGAAGACGGCATCGTCAGCATCGGCGGCGACAAGGGCCCCTACACCCGCAGCGCCGGCCGGTGGGGCGGCAACGTGACCCCCGGCTTCGAAGAGCGCTTCGGCGCGGCCTACGACGTCGAAATCCAGTCCTGGGTGGACGCCGCCCTCCGCGGCGAAATCGGCGGCCCCACCGCCTGGGACGGCTACGCCACCGCAGCATGCTGCGAGGCCGGCGTCGAGGCGCAGAAGAACGGCGAAAAGGTCGCCGTGAAGCTGAACGCCAAGCCCGCCCTCTACAGCTAGGAGGAAAGGGAAGGGAGCCGCGGCTCCCTTCCCTTTCCGTCCCGTCCCTCGCACAACCTGACTCATCCACAATGGAGTGTTCCACGTGAAAATCGCACTTGATCCAACGCCGTTCCACCACTCGCACGGCCTGCTCGAATTTCCCCGGGTGGTGGCGGACCTCGGCTACAAGTACATGCAGATGACCCCGCACGCCGACTTCATCCCGTTCTACAACCACCCGAAGGCCGACGACGAACTGGTGGGCCAGCTGAACAAGGCCTGCAAGGATGTGGGGATCGAAATCGCCTCGGTCCTGCCGGTGCTCCGCTGGTCGGGTCCGGACGAGGATGCCCGCGAAGCCGCCGTCCGTTACTGGAAGCGCGTCATCCAGATCACCGTGGACCTCGGGGTCAGCACCATCAACACCGAGTTCAGCGGACGCCCGGAGAAGGCCGAAGAATCCGAGCGCGCCTTCTACCGCTCCATGGAAGAGCTGCTGCCCATCATCGAACGCGAGGGCATCGACCTGCTGATCGATCCGCACCCGGATGACTTTGTGGAGGAGGGCCTGGCCGCCATCCGCGTCATTCGCGGCCTGAACTCAAAGAACGTGGGCCTGGTCTACGTGGCATCGCACAGCTTCCACATGAAGAACGCACCCCTGGACATCATGCGCGCCGCGGGGGACAAGCTCCGCCTGGTCCACGTGGCAGACACCATGAACCACCACGCCTCGCACGGCCTGCGCTACATCACCAACCCGCCCGGTAACGCGGTCCGCGTCCACCAGCACCTGAAGATCGGCGACGGCGACGTGAACTGGGAAGAATTCTTCGGCGGCCTGCAGGAGATCGGCTTCCTGGACCGCGAAGACACCGTGATGGTGTCCAGCGTGTTCGCCGAGGACGAGAACGCCGCCGAGGTTTCCCGCTACCAGCTGGACACGATGAACAACTACATCGCGAAAGCCCGGTAGCGGCCGCCCTATGAAGCAAACGGAAAATACACTTCCCAGTACTTCGGCACGGCCGCAGGCCGGCCCGGCGGATTCTGCCGCAGCAACACCCAATCCCAAGGGATTCATGCGGCGGGTGGCCCTGTTTTCGACGTTCGGCGGCCTGCTCTTCGGCTACGACACCGGCGTCATCAACGGTGCCCTGCCGTTCATGCAGCGGGACCTCGGGCTGACCCCTCTGACCGAGGGCCTGGTCACCTCGACCCTGCTGTTCGGCGCGGCGTTCGGCGCCATCACCGCCGGCCGGCTGTCCGACCGGTTCGGCCGCCGCAAGACCATCATGGCGCTGGCGATCATCTTTGCGCTCTCCACCATCGCCTGTTCCCTGGCGCCCACCACCGAACTGCTGGTGCTGGCCCGCACGGTCCTGGGCCTGGCCGTGGGCGGGGCATCGGTGATCGTGCCGGTGTACCTCGCGGAAATGTCGCCGGCCGCCCAGCGCGGCCGGATCGTGACGCAGAACGAGCTTATGATCGTCACGGGACAGTTCCTGGCGTTTACCTTCAACGCAGTCCTGGGCAACGCCTTCCCGGAAGCCTCCCACGTGTGGCGCTGGATGCTGGTCATCGCAACGCTGCCCGCCGTCGTCCTCTGGTTCGGCATGCTCCTCCTCCCCGAGAGCCCCCGCTGGCTGGCGTCCGCCGGACGCTTCGGCGAGGTCCTCGAGGTGCTGCGCAAGACCCGCGCCTCGGCCGACGTCTCCACCGAATTCGATGAGGTGCGGCAGGCGGCCCGCGAGGACTACCAGTCCAAGCTCGGAACGTTCCGGGACCTCACCGTGCCATGGATCCGCAGGATCTTCGTGGTGGGCCTGGGCATGGCGGTGATCAACCAGATCAGCGGCGTCAACGCCATCATGTACTACGGCACCTCCATCCTCTCCAGCTCCGGCTTCGGTGATCAAGGCGCCCTCCTGGCCAACGTGGTCAACGGTGTGACGTCCGTCGTGGCCGTCATCATCGGCATGTCCCTGATGACCAAGGTGCGCCGCAAGTCCATGCTGGTCGTGGGCCTGGCCGGCACGGCATCGTCGCTGCTCGCGATCGGCCTGATCTCCATGCTGATCCCGGAAGGCACGCTCCGCGGCTACCTGGTGCTGCTGTTCATGGTGACCTTCCTGGCTTCCATGCAGTCCTGCATCGGCACGGTGACGTGGCTGACGATGTCCGAAATCTTCCCGCTGCATGTCCGCGGCATCGGCATGGGCATCTGCGTGTTCGTGCTGTGGATGATCAACTTCCTGATCGGGTTCTTCTTCCCGCAGATGGTGGCTTCGATCGGCGTTTCGACCACCTTCTTCATCTTCGTTGCCATCCAGCTGGCGGCCATCGTCTGGGTGAAACGGGTAGTGCCGGAAACCAAGGACAAGAGCCTCGAGGACCTGGAGCACTACTTCAAGAACGCCGCTGCCGAGAAAACGGCGGTCAAGGATCCGGCCGACGTGAAATAAGTCCACGCACGGAAGCAAGGCCACACAGCAAAAGCCCCGCGGGCGCGCTTCGGCGCGGCGCGGGGCTTTTGTGTTGTCTGCCTAGGCGTGTGCGTGCAGCCTGGGCAGGGCGTCGACCAGCGGGGCTAGCTCCGGGATCTCCTGGGCTTCGGCGAGGGCCCGCTCCAGGGTGGCGTCGTGGGCAGGACGTGCCTCGTCCAGCAGCTTGATGCCGCTCTCCGTCAGTTCGGTGTAGATGCCGCGGCGGTCGTCCGCGCACAGGATCCGCGTCAGCAGGCCGCGGTCCTCGAGCCGGTTGACCAGCCGCGTGGTGGCGCTGGCGCTCAGTGCGGTGGCACGGGCCAGCTGCTGCATGCGCATGTGCCAGCCGTCCTGCCGGCTCAAGGCATCGAGCACGGTGTATTCGACGATGGACAGCTGGGCTTCAGCCTGCAGCGAGCGTTCCAGTTCCGACTCGATCAGTCCGTGCAGGGCCGCGAGGGTCCGCCACCCTTGCGCGCGGACTTCAACGGCGTCGTCCTTGATGCCCATGTGTACTTCCCTTCGAATGGCGTACCCCGCGGATGTGTGAAACGGGACACAACAAATAATAGTTGCTTGCGCGCTGTATCTGCTTGTGCAACAATAAATAACGCGTCTGCAACTACTAGCTTACGCGCCCTACCCCATTCCGTACAGTTTTGAAGGAGCTTCGCCATGCCTATTGGCCTGTTAGCCCTCGCCCTCGGCGGGTTCGGGATCGGACTCACCGAGTTCGTGATCATGGGCCTGCTGCCCGAGGTTGCTGCCGACTTCGGTGTCAGCGAGGCCACGGCCGGCTGGCTGATCTCCGGCTACGCCCTCGCTGTCGTCGTCGGCGCCCTGCTGCTCACCGCGGCAGTGACGCGCTTTGAACGCAAGCCCATGCTTGCCGTCCTGCTGGTGCTGTTCATTGCCGGCAACCTGATCTCGGCCATCGCCCCCGGCTACTCCATGATGATGGTCGGCCGGATCGTTGCCGCACTGGCCCACGGTGCGTTCTTCGGTATCGGTGCCGTGGTGGCCGCTGACATGGTTGCCCCCACCAAAAAAGCCGGTGCCATCGCCTTTATGTTCACCGGACTCACGGCCGCCAACGTCCTGGGCGTGCCGTTCGGCACCATGCTGGGGCAGGCCGCGGGCTGGCGCTCTACGTTCTGGGCCATCACGGGCATCGGCGTCCTCGCCCTGATCGGCATCCTGACCCTGGTGCCCACGATCGGCCACGGCGACGCGGCTGCCCAAGCCTCCTCCGGCGGCCTCCGGGGCGAGCTGCGCGCCTTCCGCTCCGGCCAGGTCTGGCTGTCCATCCTGGTCACCATCCTCGGTTACGGCGGCATGTTCGGCGCCTTCACCTACATCGCCTTCACCCTCACCGAAGTTTCCGGATTCGCAGCCTCCACGGTGCCCTGGCTCCTCATCCTCTTCGGCGTCGGACTGTTCGTCGGCAACACCGTGGGCGGCAAGGCCGCGGACCGCAATGTGGACCGCACCCTGCTGGTTGTCCTTGCGGTGCTGGTGGTGGTCCTCGTGGCCTTCGCCCTGACTGCCGGCAACCAGCCCCTCACCATTGCCTCCATCGTGCTGATGGGCGGCTTCGGATTCGCCACGGTCCCCGGACTCCAGATGCGCGTCATGAAGTACGCCAGCAGCGCCCCCACCCTGGCGTCCGGTGCCAATATCGGTGCCTTCAACGTCGGGAACGCCCTTGGCGCCTGGCTCGGCGGCGTGACCATCACGGCCGGGCTCGGCTACACCTCGCCGATCTGGGCCGGTGCGGCGATCACCGTCCTCGGGCTCGGTGTGATGGCTTTCGCCGCCGCCAAGGCCGGCAGGCGCGCCGACAACGGTACGACGGCGGCAGTCTCCGCACCCGCTGGTGGCGACTCACCCGCCGCTGTTGAAGCACCCGCCGGTGCCCGCTGACTTGAAACCCACCAACACAGGAGCAACCATGACTTCCATACCCTCCGTCACGCTCAACAACGGCGTGGAAATGCCGCAGCTCGGCTTCGGCGTCTTCCAGGTGCCCGACGACGAAACCGCCGCGGCGGTCAGCGCCGCCCTTGCCGCCGGCTACCGAAGCATCGATACGGCGTCCATCTACGGAAACGAGGAAGGCACCGGCCGCGCGCTGGCTGGGTCCGGCATCCCCCGCGAGGAGCTGTTCGTGACCTCCAAGCTCTGGATTGACGACCTCGGCCGCGAGGCCACCCTTGCCGCGTTCGACGCAAGCCTGGCCACGCTCGGGCTCGATTACCTTGACCTCTATTTGATCCACTGGCCTGCTCCGGAATCCGGCAGGTACGCCGACTCGTGGCTGGCCCTGGAGCAGCTCCTGGCGGACGGCAGGGTCCGGGCCATCGGAGTCTCCAACTTCCTCCCTGAGCATCTGCAGCGGGTGATTGAGCTGGGCGGAACAGTTCCTGCGGTCAACCAGGTGGAGCTCCACCCTGCCCTGCAGCAGCGCGACGTCCAGGCGTTCGGTGATGCGCACGGCATTGCCACCGAGGCCTGGAGCCCGCTGGCGCAGGGTGCGGTGCTGGACCACCCCGCCGTCGTCGATATCGCAGCACGGCATGGCCGTAGCCCGGCGCAGGTTGTGCTGCGCTGGCACCTGCAGCAGGGGAGGGTTGTCATTCCCAAATCGGTGACCCCCGCCAGGATCCGGGAGAACCTGGATGTCTTCGGGTTCACCCTCACCGTGGAGGATTTGGAAGCCATTGACGCCCTGGAACGGGACGGGCGCACCGGGCCGCATCCCGCCAGCTTCCACGGCTGAGGAGCGTGCCCCCAGGGCTGATCAAGGGCTCTCACCGCAGCGCCGGGGATGGCGGCATCAGCCGTCATCCCCGGCGTTTTTTGGTGTCTCAGGGCGCCGTTTCACGTCAAAACATCCTAATGTCAGGACAAACTATTGACATTAGTGAGCTGAATCACCATGATCTAGGTAGACAGTGCTCCGGCGGCTGCAGAGTGGCAGCCCGGAACCTGAGATCAAAGGAGATTAACGTGGCAAAATTTTCCTGGCGCAAGGCGGCTCTCGTTGCGGCGGTGGTGCCGATGATGGCGCTGAGCGCTTGCTCAAGCACAGGCGGAAAGCCTGCCGAGAGCGGTGGCGGCGCAGGCGGCGGCCAGGTGGCCACCACCGAGCGCATCAAGATCGCCCTGATCACCCACGCCGCAGCGGGGGACACCTTCTGGGACATCGTCCGCAAGGGCGCTGAGGAAGCCGCCGCGAAGGACAACGTGGAACTGCTCTACACCTCCGATCCGGAAGGCGGCCGCCAGGCCCAGCTGATCGAACAGGCCGTGGACCAGAAGGTGGACGGCATCGCGGTCACCCTGGCCAAGCCGGACGCCTTGAAGGATGCCCTGAAGAAAGCCACTGACGCCGGCATCCCCGTCGTCAGCCTCAACGCGGGTGAAGACGCTTCCAAGCAGCTCGGAGCCTTCACCCACTTCGGCTCAAACGAAAAGCTCGCCGGACAGGCAGTCGGTGAGAAGCTGGCTTCGCTGAACTTCAAGCACCCCATCTGCATCATCCAGGAGCAGGGCCACGTGGGCCTGGAAGCGCGTTGCGCGGGCGTGAAGGCGAAGGTAGCCGGCACCGAGATCCTGTATGTCAACGGCCGCGACATGACCGAAGTTTCCTCCACCATCACGGCCAAGCTGCAGGCCACCAAGGACGCTGACGCGATTATCGGCCTCGGCGCCCCCATCACCCTGACCGCGCTGAAGTCCATCGCCGACTCCGGCAGCTCCGCGAAGGCGGCGTCGTTCGACATGAATGCCGACCTGGCGCAGAAGATCGTGGACGGAACGGTCCTGTTCACGGTGGACCAGCAGCCCTGGCTGCAGGGATACGGCTCCATCGATGCGCTGTGGCAGTTCAACCGTGGCGGCTTCGAAGTGGGCGGCGGACTGCCTGTCCTGACCGGCCCCACTGTTGTGGACAAGGACTCCGCCGCCGACGTCCTCAAATTCGCCCAGCAGGGCGTCCGCTAACCAGCAGGCATCCCTGGCCGCGGGAGGGCCGGCCATCGGTTCTCCCGCAGCCAGACCAACAAGGAGTTTCCATGACACAGACGTTAGCCAAGCCGGCCCCGCTGGCACCGGATGAGCGGATCGGCCGCCGCAGCCCGTTCCAGAAGCTGCTCGGGCGGCCCGAAGTCGGCGCCCTGGTAGGCGCAATAGTCCTGTTCGTTTTCTTCTCAGTGGTTTCATCCACCTTCATCCAGCCGAGCTCGTTCGCGACTGTGCTGTACGGATCCTCCACCATCGGCATCATGGCGGTGGGCGTGTCACTGCTGATGATCGGCGGCGAGTTCGACCTCTCCACCGGTGTTGCAGTGATCAGCTCCGCACTGACCGCCTCCATGTTTGCGTGGTACTTCTCGCTCAACGTCTGGGTCGGTGTTGCCCTGGCCCTGGTGGTGTCACTCACCATCGGTTTCATCAACGGCTGGATCCTGGTGAAGACCAAGCTGCCCAGCTTTATCGTCACGCTGGCCACGTTCCTG
>NZ_JARCCY010000062.1:0-20844 GCF_039907775.1 Arthrobacter sp. CC3 | reverse complement strand
CCCATTTTTCCCGATCCGACAGGCATTCTCCGTTTAAACCGCCGCTACAACCTCAAACCGACCGGTGGATCGAGGCTTAGTGCCGCACTGATACCCGCCGGCATGGCCTACGCGGAAGCCTCCGGCCTGCCGGCCGTCACCGGACTATACGCTTCCGTAGTTCCCATGCTGTTTTACGCGGTTTTCGGCCCCGCCCGGGTAATCATCGTAGGACCTGATTCTTCGCTTGCGCCTATGATCGCAGCGGCTGTGCTCCCGCTCGCCGGACGGGATCCTGCCCATGCCGTGGGGCTCGCAGGCGTCCTGGCCATTATGATCGGTGTCTTCCTCATCGCGGGCCGGATCTTCAGGGTGGGCTTTGTTACGGGTCTGCTGTCCAAGCCGATCCGGGTGGGCTACCTCAACGGCATCGCCCTCGCCGTCATCATCAGCCAGCTTCCCAGGCTGCTCGGGATCACGGTCGATGGAGACTCCCTGCCCGCGAAGGCAACTGAGACCGTCGAAGCCGTCCTGCGGGGAGCCGCCAATCCCGTGGCCCTGCTTTTCGGCGTTGCCACCGTGGCCATCATCGTTGTCGGCCGCTTCTTTCCTTGGAAGGTTCCCGGCGTACTACTGGCTGTAGCGGCCTCCACAGGAGCGGCCGCTGCCCTTGACCTGAAAGACGTGATGCCCATGGTCGGAGCCCTCCCGCAAGGCCTTCCGGCGCCGGCCTTGGGAGGGATCGCCATGCACGATCTTGCTGGGCTCATCGGTCCGGCGGCCGGGATTGCGCTGATCGCCTTCGCCGATACGTCCGCATTGTCCAAAAGCCTCGCGGGGAGACGCGGCATCCACACGAGCGGCAACCAGGAAATGGGAGCGCTGGGGATCGCCAACGTGGCCAGCGGGATGTTGGGCGGCTTCCCGGTCTCCGGCAGTTCATCCCGGACGCCCATCGCCCTCGACGCCGGGGCACGCACCCCCCTTAGCGGCATCGTTGCCGCGGCCTTGGTGGTCATATTCATGATGGCAGCGCCGGGAGTGACAGCGTTCCTCCCGAGCACCACGCTGGCCGCCGTCGTTATTGTGGCAGCGGCCTCGCTAGTCGACATCAAAACCATGTTCCGGCTGGTCCGGATGAGCCGGATAGAAACTGCCCTCCTGATTGCCACGTTCCTCGGCGTCGCGTTCGTCGGCGTGCTGCAGGGCATCGTCATTGCCATTGCGCTGTCTTTCATCGCGTTCGTCCGGCGGGCGTGGGATCCTTACCGCACCGAACTTGCCAGCCTGGAGGACGTCCCGGGCTACCACGACCTCAGCCGGCACCCGGAGGGCCAGCGCGTCCCGGGTCTGGTCATCGCCCGCTTTGACGCGCCGCTCTTCTTCGCCAACGGAGCAGTATTTGCGGAGCACATCCGCAGCCTTGTGGCGAACGCCCCTGGACCGGTCAAATGGGTCATCGTGGCGTCGGAGGCCATCACGGACCTGGACACCACAGCCTTGGACGATCTCGTGGAACTCGACGACGAACTGGCCGGCCAGGGCATCAGCCTGGTCTTCGCCGAGTTAAAGGGGCCCGTCAAGGACCGGCTGCTCAAGTTCGGGGTCAGCAGCAGGTTCGGCCCGGACCATTTCTTCCCCACGGTCAACAACGCGGTGCGGACCTACAAGCGGACGTTCGGAATCTAGGCCCGGCTCAATCCAAGCCCGCAGGCCCGTTCAGGCCCGGCTCAATCCGAGCCCAGCGGGATCACTTCGATCCGGGACCCCGGGCCCGTGATCACCAGGACACGGTCCGCCGCGACACCTTCCAAGGCCCGGGCGAGCTGCCCGGACAACCCGTCCGCAGCCTCCTCTGCAGTACCGGACGACGCGCCGGAGGACGCAGCGCCGGAAGGCGCAGTACCGGAAGTTCCGGCGTCGGCCCTTTTCCAGACAGTGACGCTCGCACCGGTGACCTCCGCTGCCACCTTTACCAATGGCTCCGGATCACCCGCGGCCACCAGGATCAGTTTCCGGACCATCCGCTTCCGGGGCGTGGCAGCGGCAGTGAGGGAACGGTCGTGACGCCAGACCGCGAAGTGGTATCCGGCAGCGAGTCCCGTCGCCACCAGCAGGCCGAGCGGTGCACGGGTGCGGTCCACCAGGCTGCCTCCGCTGACGTCGTCGAGCAGGAATTCGAAGACCCGGTACCCGATCACCAGGAGGGTGATAACGGCGACGATCGCGCTCAGGCCGAACACGGCGATGAGGTACACCCGCCGGCCGCGGCGTCCAAGTTCGGTCGGCTCGGGAGGAACCCCGGGTTTCCAGGTGAGCCACCACAGTGGTCCGCCAACCGCCAGCGCGCTGATTCCGCCCAGCAGCAGGGTACGAATGCCGTCGCCGGCCAACGGTGTTGCCGCGATGCTGAGGGCGGAGTTGACCCCAATGCCGATTCCGGTGGCGGCCGCTGCCAGTCCCACCCCCGACGTCACAAGCTTGGCCGCCTGCAGCGTGGTGCTGGACCGCCCGGCGGAGACGGTCCGGTGATACGCCCAGACGAGGGAACCCACTGCGCCTGCAGCAATTGCGGCGCCGAGCGGTTCCAGGATTTCACTTACGGGATCTGTGCGGTCGAAGGCAAGCCGGAGCAGGACAAACAGGACAGTGCCGACGCCGCCCACCGTCAGGAGGACGGCACCGAGGATTCCGATAACCACCAGGGCGACGTCGGCGAAATCCGTCGTCAGCCGGCGTCCGCCGTCGTGGATCCAGTGCCACCACCAGATGGCGACGCCGCCGACACCCCAGGCGAGCGCCTGAAGCACCAGCTTCCACCACGGATCCCCGAGGGACGCGGACGCGGTAAAGCCCTGGATTGCGGTGTCCAGGAGATTCGCGAGCGCCGTGACCGATCCGCCCACACCGATGATGAGCCCGAAAGCCGCCCCCACAACCGTGGGAACGTCCGGAATCAGCGAGGGACTCTTCCGCGGGTGGCGCCACATCCAGCGGTGCCATGCCAGCACTCCGGCCCAGACCAGTCCGTTGGACAATGACAGCTGCCAGCCCAGCCGTTCCCCTCCGATAACGGCTGCAAGGGCGCTGAGTACCCCCGTGGCCGCCGTGATGAGCGAGACCGCATACATGCCGGTCAGGTACAGCCCCCAGCCTGCGGACGAGCGCTCAACGGCGTCGTCGAGCAGCCGCCACACGAACCACCAGAGCGCGGCCGCCATGGGGCCGCCGATCAGGGTGAACGCGAGCGAACGCGCCAGGCCTGCCACGTCACCTGCGACGAGCACCGTGCCTGCGCCCAGCAGCCTGCCCAAGAGGCCGCTCAGGCCGACGGCGGTCACCACAACCAGGGCGAAAAGAAGCGTGTAAACGATGAGGCGCCGGACCGTCGGCTGGGCGGATCCGGCTGCGGGCGCAGGCACCGTCTGGGCAGCGGTCACGGCTTCACTCCACGGTTCGTGCAGACCCGCAGCTGCCAGGGAGCGGAGTCGATCAGCCACTTGCCGTCCGTTTTGACGAGATCGAACACGTCCTCGGTTTCGTATTCGGAGTTCCCGAAGGGTCCGCTTCCGTTGGACACCACCATCAGTACCCTCACGTCCGCGGACGTCGCCCGTTCCGTGGTGGACACCAGTGTGACGCGCAGGTTTTCCGTGGACGACCGCTCAAAGTCGACGCACTGGGTCCGGGCAGTTTCCGTAACGTAGGCTTGGGCCGCCGCCTCATCGCCGTCGATGACAGCCGCCGAGTAGCGTTGCACCACGCCCTGCGGCGTGGACTCGTCCAGCAGGGCCGGTTCACCCCGCGAGAAGACCACGGCGAGCGCAGCCACGGCCAGGACACCAATTATTGCCAGGATCACCACGAGGATCCTGTGAGGTCTTCCCGCCGCCGCGTTCATGTGGTCAGTATGGCGCACTGCCCATCCCCTAGCTACGGTACTTTCGGCCCTATCACCGGTGATGGGCATCAACAAGGCTGGAGACAAATGTTTCTCCACGGGAAAAGGGAATCATGCGCAGGGTCCTGGCTGCCGTACTGCTTGTCCTGCTCGGCCTGCTCTGCGGTTCAGGCGCCGCCCTGGCGGAGCCGCCGGTGGAGGTTCTGGTGGAGGACCGCGCCGGCGTGCTGGACCGCGGCCGGCTGCTCCCGGCGGTGGAAGCCATCGATTTCTACGAACCCACCCGGGTTGCCGTCTTCACCTACCGCGGTGCGGCGGCGGACAACCTCAACGAGGAAGTCCTTCGCTTCGCCCGCGCCGAACATCCGGAATGGATCAGCCCGGACGGCCAGAAATGGGCGGACGGCCTCTTCATCTTCGCTTTGGACCCTGTAGGCCGGCATGTGGGTACCTACATGGGCGAGGACCGCAAGGTTTTCCTGGAACAACGGGAGGACATCCAGAACGCTTCCAAGGATTTGCTCCGCGATGCCCAGTGGACCGACGGAACCATCGCCGGCATCAGGCGCGGAGCGGAACTGATCAACCAGCCCTGGTACCGGTCCACGGCGTTCCTTGTGACGGCATGGGGGGCCGTGGCGGCGGCCGTTCTTGGCGCCGCCACGTGGCTGATCGTGCGGTGGTGGACCAGGGTGGACAGCCGCCGGGAACTCGCCCGCGGGGACGCCAGCTACGCCAACGTGAGTATGGATTTGCAGGTCACCGAGCTGAACGCCGGCACCATCCCGGAGTCCTCACGCTACGGCAGCACCGTCCTGGAGAAGCACCGCACTTTCCTGGCCAAGTACGACGCGGCCACGCAGCTGTCCAACCAGGCACACGCACTGACTCCGCGCGCCTTGGGACGCCGGCCGAACCTGAAGCTGGTGCGGAATTATGCCGATGCGTCTGCGGAACTGGATGCGCTCGATGACGTCATAGCGGACACCAACGCCCTGCTGAACCGGGGGTCGGCGTGGGCGCCGGCGTGGGACCGGCAGCTGGCGCCGTTCCGCAGCGACCTGGCCGGCATTGAACAGATGCTCAGCAGGCGCCATGCCAGGGGCGACTCGGCGACGGCATCGGCGCTCCGGTCTTTCCGCGACCAGAGCCACCGTGACATCGAGCGCTGGTCGGCCGAACTCGCCGAGGGCAGCATCAGCCCCGAAACTGCCCTGGACCGGCTGCGCGATGCCCGGACCCACCTGACCGAACTGCTGAAGGACCACGCGGACACAGTGATCGCGGGCTTCGCGAAGAACGAGCGTGAAGCCAAATTGATGCGCGAGGGAATGGACAACGCCCAGGCCGGCACCAGGGCCAAGGATGGCCGCGCTTACGAGCCCAGCATCCTGGGCACTGTCTATCCGTCGTACTACTTTTTCTCGGTCCCGGCTTTCAATACCGGATTCAGCACCGGCGTGGGCAGCGTCAGCACCGCCCGGGGCGGCGGGAGCACCACCGGCTATGGCGCAAGCGGCGGCAGTTTCTCGGGGTCCGGGAGTTCGTCCAGTTTCTAGGCCCGGGAATGTCGGCGGGCGGCCGCCGGTGTTCCGCCTCGGGGTCTCGACAAGAATCCGGGATCGGAGGAAGCTGGGCATCGTAAGTCGATCGCTACATCGGTTCGCCGCATGGGTTCAGGCCCGGTAAACCGACTCCGCTGGCCGGTCGCCGTTGTGGCCCGGACAGCCCCATCCGCAACTCTGATTGATGGAGAGAGCCATGACCACGAATGTTGTCGCTCAACTCGCAGTGAAGTCGCACAATTCTCCGGACGAACAGCGCCGCCCCGACAAGACGGAAGTGGATCTTGTCTCCGTCGACGCCTACACCATCGGAAGGTTCAAATTTGAACCCGGCTGGCGCTGGTCCGAGTGCATCAAACCCGTTGTTAAGACCGAATCATGCCAGCTGAGCCATGTTGGTTTTTGCGTTTCCGGCAAACTCACCGTCCAGACCGCTGACGGCAACCAGATCAACATCGCCGCACATGACTCCTACAGCATCCCGCCGGGGCATGACGCATGGGTCGAAGGGGACGAACCCTTTACCGGTGTGGAGTTCGTCAGCGCCGCAGTCTTCGCCAAGTCACCCGAGTAACCGGCCGCGAGTAGCCGGCCGCGCCGGAGTAGCCAGGCGCTAAACAGCCCGGTTGGCTGCGGCGCAACTACCGCATCGGCGCAACTACCGCAGCACTAGTGCGGGTTCACTGCTGCGGGTGGATCTTGTCAATCACGAAGTCCCCGCCGGGGATGACAGTGGTCTGATGGCCGTCGTCGAACCGCACCACGTACGGCGGCGCTCCATCCGCGCCGTGAACCTCAACGATCTGGCCGTGCCGCTCCGACGATCCGACCGTCTTGCCCCGGATCGTGATCCGGTCTCCCTGGGTTGCCTTCATGGCAATCACCTCCAAGAACCAGAGTACGAGCCTCGGGGCGGGGATAACAGGGCCGTTGCGCACTGGAAGTTCGAGGGCGCACGGCTGGGGAAACGACTGAACTGGCCATGTCACGGGACCGAGGGGGACCTGCAATGGCGGAGGAGAAACCCACCAACTGGTGGGCTACGCTGCCCGGCTTGATGACCGCCGCAGCAGCTGTGATCACCGCTCTGACGGGGCTGCTGCTCGGGCTGGGACAACTGGGGGTGTTCGATGCCGGCCGGCCGGCGGCTTCGACGGCGAGCGCCTCCGGTACGGCTTCCCCGGGCGCTTCTGCCGGCACCGCACAGCCAGGGGCTGGTGCGTCATCGTCCGGGTCCGGGTCCGGCACAGGAAGCGGCGCGGGATGGAAGGTAACCCTGCCGACCGAGCGCACGTACAGGGCCGCCGACGTCGAATATGAAATTCTCGGCGCGAGTGCGCGCCCCGATGTGTCCGGCAAAATTGCACTGACCCTCACGCTCAGGTGCACCAACCACGGCCGGTATGACCTCAACTTCTGGGACTCAACGTTCAGGCTGAACGTCGGTGGCGTCAGTTACTCCCCCGATCCCGGCCTGAACGAGCTGGTGGCGGGCGATTCGAGCAAGTCGGGTGACGTCCGATTCACCGTTCCGGCGGACACCCGCGAGGCGCTGCTGCGCATTAAATTTGCGGAAGGCGAGAGCTCGGCCCGGCTCGCCGTCTCGCCGCCCTGAGGAAACTGAGGAACTGAGGAAACTGAGGAAACCGCGGGCCCGGTCGGAGTGTGAATACGCGGAAGGCCGGCGACCTGCTGCCCCCAAGGCAGCTGATCGCCGGCCGTTGCGCCCGCACTGTGTGCGGGTTACGCCCCCGCTGGTGCGCCCGCTTGATGAAGCGGCGGGGAGGCTAGGCTCCGGCGCGGACGAAGGTCACGCCGCCGGTGGCCGTCAGCCAGGAGAGCGGGTGCGTGACGGTGGCGTTTACGCCGTTCATTCCGCCGCTGATCACCTGGCCGTCGCCGATGTAGATGCCGACGTGGCCGGACTGCACCACCATGTCACCGGGCTGGGGCTCCCCCACCACGGAACCGTAGTTCATGAACTGCATGGGCCCGAGGTCGCCCACCGGAATACCGGCTGAGCCAAGGGCCTTTTCCACCATGGCGGTGCAGTCCTGGGTGATGCCCAGCTGCGCGTAGGCGGCAGAAACCATGGCCGCATTGACACCGCCGGCAGCAGGCGCAGGGGCGGAAGCGGGCACCGCGGCCTGGACCTGCACGGAAACAGCGGGAGCAGCAGGCGCCGGAGCTGAGTCACGTTCCGCAGGGGCCTCAGCGGCCTGCGCAGCCATGCCGCTGGACAGAACCAGGCCCGAGGCAGCGGCTATGACCGCAACCTGCCGGCCCGCCCTGCTCCGACCGCCGGCCGAAGTGGCCCCGGAGCGCCCCGCGGGCGCGGTTGAGCGATGATGAGCGGGCAGTTTACGTGAAAGCATGAATTAACCTCTCCCGATGCCTGCGAGGTTAGCTGTCGGATTCGGATGGGAGACACCCGGCCGCAGCGGCCGTCCGCAGTGCGGATGGCGTGCGGCTTCACCCCGAAGACCTGCCCAAACTATGCAGGTCAAAAGTGGTTTCCCCGTCCCTGCCGGATGGTTTTGATCGGATCCCGGACCGCGGCAGGGTTAGGCAATCCGCCCGGGAGTGCCGGTATCTGAGACAACGGGCACCGTTCCACCGTACGTGGGTCACCGCCGGAATGTCACATCAAGGTAACGGGGCCGCCGGGCGCTCCCCCGGCGGCCCTGCGGCCCGGCACAGGCGACCCCCCGCAGGTAGCGGTACTCCACATATACTTGGATCTGCGGTTTGTCAAATTCGAGTGTTTTCCAATGACCCCGCGAGGCGTAGTCTACGTGCATGTTCTTGCGGGGGGACTCACATGCCTGGAGGAATCATGCGTTGGTCAAATCGCTTTATCCAACACCAGCCACGTCATGTGGCGGAACTCCCGGCGCCTGTGGCCGGGTCTAGGCACAGCCATAGGCACTGGGTCGCCATCCTCGGAGCGCTGCTGCTGGCCGTCAGCACGGTGGCGGGTGTCGCTGGCACAACGAAAGCGGCGGCCCCGACCATCGTCAGCCTCACCTTCGACGACGCTATCGGCAACCAGGCCGCCGCCGCGCAGGTGATGAAAACCCACGGGCTCGTGGGAACGTTCTTCATCACAACTTCCTGGGTGGGCTCATCCGGATTTCTCAGTCAGGCGGATCTGAACACTCTGGCCGCTGACGGCAATGAGATCGGCAGCATCAGCGTGACCCATCCGGACCTAACCACACTCAGCGCCGCAGACGTCCGTGCGGAAGTCTGCAACAGCAAGACGACGCTTGAAGGCTGGGGTTTCACCGTCAGGAACTTCGCTTATCCGTTCGCCGCGCAAAATGCGACCGCCCAGTCGGCGGTCCGCGATTGCAACTACGCCAGTTCCAGGGGCTTGGGTGACCTGCGCTCGCCGGCCAGTTGCGCCACCTGCCCCGTTGCGGAGACGCTACCGCCGGAAAATCCCATGGTCACCAAGGCTCCGGACCAGGTCGACGGCACGTGGACTCTGGCGGATCTGCAGGCTCGTGTGACCGATGCGGAAACGACCGGCGGGTGGGTGCAGCTGACCTTCCATCAAATCGCTGTGGGAACCGACCCCAGCGTGACAATCAGCCCTGCCCTTTTTGAATCGTTCGTCGTCTGGCTGGCCGCGCGGACAGCAAACGGTACGACGTCGGTCCGCACAGTCGCGCAGGCATTGGGCCAGTCCCCTGCCCCCTCACCCTCACCCTCACCCTCACCCTCACCCTCACCTTCGCCCTCACCTTCTCCGTCTCCGTCGCCGTCGCCGTCGGGCTCGTTCACGGACGTTCCGGCGAACGCACAGTTCTTCACGGAGATCAGCTGGCTCGCCTCGCAGGGGATTTCCACCGGCTGGATTGAAGCGAACGGAACCAGCACCTACCGTCCGGCGCTCGCCGTCAACCGCGATGCCATGGCCGCCTTTATGTACCGTCTCGCCGGAAGTCCGGCGTTCACACCGCCCGGCACCTCGCCGTTCATCGACGTCACGCCACAAACGCAGTTCTACAAGGAAATCTCCTGGCTATCGTCGAGGGGCATTTCCACCGGCTGGGATGAAGGCAACGGCGCCAGGTCGTATCGGCCGCTACAGACGGTGAACCGGGACGCCATGGCTGCCTTCATGTATCGCTTTGCCAGCAGCCCCGCCTACAACGCGCCGGCCAGTTCCCCGTTCAGCGACCTCGTCCCGCAGACGCAGTTCTACAAGGAGATCACCTGGCTCGCGTCAATGAACATCTCCACCGGCTGGGATGAAAGTAACGGCACCAAGACGTTCCGTCCCGTCCAGCCCGTGAGCAGGGATGCCATGGCGGCCTTTATGTACCGCTACAACACCGCCTTCCCAAGGTAGGACACGGCATGGAGCGGAATTCCAGGTGAAACACTATTGCGTGGCGATCTGCCAGCTGAGCGATCAGCCACCGGAGGACTTCGACGTCAATACCGAGCTCCTGGTCCTTGAGGGCAAGGAACTCCATGTGGCGACGTGGGACGCGGAGCCGCGGGACGGCGGCTTCGACGTCCTGGTCCTCAACGACCGCGTGAGCGCCCTCGGGTTCATGGTGGTCACCGACTGGGAGTTCCTGGAAGGCAGGGCCTACGCGGTGGTGGAGCGACGGGCCGGCGGCTGAGGGGCATCCGCCCGCGACAGCACGGCCGCCCGCCTCAGCCACGGATCCGGATCCCCCGCCCAGCGGTCCAGCACAACATCCGCCCTCGCCCTCGCCTGCCCTTCCAGCCCTGCGATCAAGGGACGGACGACGTCGTGTGCGAGGGGGTCCGCCAGCTCGCCCAGTTGCGCCTCCCGCACAAAGCCCTCGATCCGGGTCAGGTCGGAGTTGTCCAGGAGGGCAACCCGGGACTGCAGCAGGACAACCGCCGCCAGCCGGCGTTCGAAGACGGGCACCGACCACAGCTCGGTGCTGAGCGCGGTAATGTCATCGTGCGCCAGGTCGCGGTGGCGGCGCAGCATGTCGCGGACGGTCCCCCGCACGGCACCCACCGAGGCGCCATAGTACTGAAGACCGTCGCCGAACCGGGCCTGCGCTTCTTCTGCCCGAAGCCAGGAGCTCTCGCGCTGCAGCGCGGCATCCACGAAGTCACAGGCATCAGTCACCCCACCATTCTGCCGTTCCCGCCGGTGGAAGACCGAACTCCGGAAGGCGTTTCGGTGCGGGCTACCGCGGGCAACCGATGCGGCCGCTAGGGACAAGGTGGTCCTCCGGTCCTGCGGCGTGAGATGCTCGGTCCCATGCGTGAACTGGTCGTTCTCGGCACCGCCTCGCAGGTTCCCACGCGGAGCCGCAACCACAACGGGTACCTGCTCCGCTGGGACGGCGAGGGCCTGCTCTTCGATCCCGGCGAAGGCACCCAGCGGCAGATGATCCACGCCGGCGTCTCAGCCAGCCAGGTGACGCGGATCTGCCTGACCCACGTCCACGGCGACCACTGCTTCGGGCTTCCCGGCGTCCTGTCGCGCATGGTGCTCGATGGTGTGCAGCACCCGGTGGACCTGCATTTTCCGGCTTCCGGCAGCGAGGTGGTCCGTAGCCTCGTGTCCCTCGCCTCACCCGGCCTCGACCTGCGGCTGCACCCGCACTCCGCACCGGGGCCGATCGCGCCCGGGCTCGAGGTGCAGCCACTGCGGCATCGCATTGAGACGTTCGGATACCGGCTGGTCGAGCCGGCCAGCCGCACGCTGCTGCCCGACCGGCTTGCGGCAGCAGGGATCTCGGGACCGGACATCGCGCGGCTGCTGCGGGAGGGGAACCTGGCCGGGGTGCGGCTGGAAGACCTGAGCATTCCGCGTCCCGGCCAGAGCTTCGCGTTCGTGATGGATACCGCGGAATGCGACGGCGCCCGGGAACTCGCCGAAGGCGTGGACCTCCTCGTGGCGGAGTCAACGTTCAGCGACGACGACGCCGGGCTGGCTGCCCGGTATCTTCACCTCACCGCCGGGCAGGCCGGCGATCTGGCGTCCGCTGCCGGGGCCGGACTACTGGTCCTGACGCATTTCTCATCCCGCTACGGGGACGTCGGTGTGCTGGCGGAACAGGCCGGTGCCCGCGCGGGCCGGGCCGCCGTCGTCGCCGCGCAGGACCTGGACAGGATCCCCTTGCCCAGGCGGGAGCGGGCCCCCTGGATTGCGGGCGGGGAACACCGTCAGTAGACGAAGATGTCGATCCAGGCCCGGTTGTGGGCATGCAGCAGGACCAGGAACAGCACGAAGTCGAACAGCAGGTGCACGGACACGATGTAGGACAGTGACTTGGTCCGGGTGAAGATGAACGCCTGGAGAAGGGCGAAGGGAAAGATGAACACCGGCGCCCAGGCGTGGAAGCCCAGTTCCCAGAGGAAGGACGTGAACAGGACAGCCTGCAGTACGTTGGCCTGGGCCAGCGGAAGGTGCCGGCGCAGGAGGATAAACACGGTGCAGATAAAGAACAGTTCATCCCAGATCCCCAGCACGTTGGTGCCCAGGAAAAGCCGGAAGATCCCCTCCGGGTCGGACACCGCGGGCCAGTTGCTGTACACACCGGTGTTGACCATGTAAGCCGGAAGCACCGCGTACCCCATCACGACGACGGCGGCCAGGTACCATTTCTCCGCCCGGGTCCAGGGGTGCCCGGTCAGCACCGGAAACTTCACCGCATGGTCCTTGTAGACAAATCGCGAAACCGTGTAGGGAACGCCCACGGCGAGGATCATCGCCGTGCCCATGACCAGCATGTGTTCGGTGCTGATGTCCGTGGTGATCGGAACCAGGCTGATGGCCACGAGCCCGGCGGCGATCAGGGCAAGATCGCGCAGGAGCGCCCGGTCGATCAGTCCGGCACTGACGAGGGCCAGCGCCAACAGCCCGTACCCCGGGATTCTCTGTTCCAGGACGAACAGGACAAAGCCGGAGAGCGACACAAGCGTCGCGGGGAGCAGTTTCGTCGAAAGAGAGCCGCGGATGCCGGCCCGGCGGCCGGCCCCTGCTCCGGTTCCGGCGGCGGGCGAACGGTTAGACATACTTGCTGAACCACGCCAGGGTGTCGTTCCAGGCGGCGGTGGCCTGGGTCTCGTTGTAGCGCTCGCCGGTGTCGTTGTGGAATGCATGGTCGACGCCGGGATACACCTTCAGCTCGTGCCGGACATCAGTGGCGGCAAGGGCATCGCGGAGGGCCGGCATCGCTCCGGTGATGCGGTCATCGAGTTCGGCGTAGACGCCCAGGACGGCCGGCTTGATGGCGGGGACCTTGTCCAGGTCCGGGGCGGGACCGTAAAACGCCGAGGTGGCCTTCAACCCGGACAGTTCCGTCGCCGCCTGCCACGTGATGCCGCCGCCGAAGCAGTAGCCCGTCATGGCAATCCGCCCGGAATCGACGAAGTCCTGTGAGTTCAGGTACTCGAAGGCAGCCGAAAAATCCGCGACGTGGCGCTTCGCTCCGGCCTGGGTCAGTGCACCCGGGACGGCGTCCCGGTCCAGGCTCGCCGTTCCTCCCTCCCTGCTGAGCAAGTCCAGGGCCAGGGCGGCGTAGCCGGCTTTGGCGAAGCGTCGTGCCACGTCCTGGATGTGCGGGGTCAGCCCCCGGTTCTCATGGCAGATGAGCACGGCGGCTCCGGGTTTGCCGCCTTCCGGCCGGGCAAGGTAGCCGCTGACGTCGGTGCCGGCGGAAGGGAACCGCACGGTTGCAGCCACGATGCCGGCCGCCCCCTCCGGTACGGACAGCGGGCTTTTGGCTCCGGGCACCGCGCCTGAGGAAGCGGTGCCGGTGGCCGTGCCGGTGCCGTTTGACGCTACGGACGGGGTGGGCATCGGGTCGGTGCTGCGCGGAAGCTCCTGCGGCGTGCAGCCTACCAGGGCCATGGCGGCCGCAGCAGCGGCCATGCTCCCGGTGATGAACGCCACCCGGCGGGTAAACGTGTGCTGGCTCATGGCACCGGCACGGTAGTCGTCGAAGAGTTCCTCGATGAGGTATTTCTCAAATTTGCCGAGCTGCTGGGTCATGGAGCGCCTCCTGCCGTCTGCCAATTATCCTCCCCCGCGGTCCATCACGGGGCAAGGGCCAGCTGGGTTTGCCGCAGCGCTGTGGCTCAGGGCGTTGCCCTAGAACGGATTGAGCAGCCGGTCCACGAACTGCCGGGTGCGTTCCTCCCGCGGGTCGCGCAGCACAGTGTCCGGGTGGCCTCGTTCCACCACGACGCCCCCGTCCATGAAGATGACTTCGTCGGCCACCTGCCGGGCGAATGCCAGCTCGTGGGTAACCACCACCATGGTCCAGCCCTCGTCCGCCAGCTCCTTGATGACAGTCAGTACATCGCCCACCAGCTCAGGGTCCAGGGCCGACGTCGGCTCGTCAAAGAGAAGGAGCTGCGGCCGCAGCGCCAGCGCACGGACAATGCCCACTCGCTGCTGCTGCCCCCCGGAAAGTTCGAAAGGGTAGCTCTTCTCCTTCGCTGACAGCCCCACGCGGGCAAGCAGCTCCCTCGCCTCGGCGATGGCTTCGGCCTTGGGGCGTTTCTGCACCTGGACCGGGCCCTCGATGATGTTTTCGAGGACGGTCTTGTGCGGAAAGAGGTTGTAGTGCTGGAACACCATGGCGCTCCGGTCCCTCAAGGCGGCCAGCTGCTTCTTGGTCACCGGCGCTGAAAAGTCGACGGCGAGCTGGCCGACAAAGTCCACCACGCCGTCGTCGGGTATTTCGAGCCCGTTGAGGCACCGCAGGACCGTCGTCTTACCGGACCCGGACGGCCCGATCAGGGCCACGACTTCGCCGCGTCGGACGTTCACGTCCACGGATTTCAGCACTTCATGGCTGCCGAATGCCTTGCGCAATCCCCGTACGGAAAGCAGCGCGGCATCGTCCGGGAGAGCGGATTCAGTGGGCGACATAGCGGTCCAATCTCTTCTCCAGGGCGGACTGGCCTCCGGCCAGGACCAGACAGATGATCCAATAGATAACCGCTGCCTCCAGATACAGCAGCATGAATTCCTGGCTGAAGGCCGCCACCTGCTGCGCCTGGCGGAAGAGCTCGGTGACCAGGATCAGGGACGCCAGCGACGTGTCCTTGACCAGGCTGATGAACGTGTTGGACAAGGGCGGTACCGAGACCCGGGCGGCCTGCGGCAGGATGATGCGCACCAGCGACTGGCGGCGGGACATGCCGATGGTGTGGCCCGCCTCCCACTGGCCCTTGGGAACGGACAGGATGGCTGCGCGGATGACCTCGGCCGCGTACCCGCCGACGTTCAGGGAGAAGGCGATGATGGCGCTGGGCCACGGGCTGATGGTGACCCCGATCGACGGAAGCCCGTAGAAAATGACGAACAGCTGGACCAGCAGGGGTGTGCCGCGGATGACCGAGATGTACATCCGCGCAACGGTGGAGAACACGGGGTTCCGGCTCAGCCGCATCAGCGCGATCAGCAGTGCCAGCAGCAGCCCGAGGACGAAGGACGCCAGTGCCAGCGGAATCGTGCCCGTTACCGCGCCGGTCAGGATGGGCCCCAGCGAGCTCCAGACGAGGTCCCAGTTGATAGTCATGCGCTGAAGCTGCGCTCGCCGCCGGCCGCCACCCCGCTACTTCGTGACGTCCGCGTCAAAGTATTTCTGCGAAATCCTGGTCAGCGTGCCGTCGGTCTGCAGTTCGCCGAGGGCCTTGTTCACGGCCTCGGCCAGGCTGCTTGACCCCCTGCGGAAGGCGAGGGCGCTGAGCGATTTGTCCGTGGTCTCGGCGGCGATCTTGATGCCGCTGTCCTTCGCGGTCTTTTGGTAGTCCAGATACGTCAGTTTGTCGTTGATGGTGGCGTCAACACGGCCCTGCTTGAGCAGTGTGATCGCCTGCGCCCAGCCTTCCACCGCCTCGACATTGGCGCCGCTTTCCTGAGCCAGTTTGTACCAGTTGCTGGTCAGTGACTGCGCGGTGGTCTTGCCCTTGAGGCTGTCAAAGGAACTGACGCTGCTGTCGTCGGCCTTGGTGACAATGACGCCGGTGCTCACCGTGTACGGTTCGGAGAATTCGTACTTCGCCTTGCGTTCGTCGGTGATGGAGACCTGGTTGGCCACCACGTCGAATCTCTTGGCCTCCAGCCCGGCGAAGATGGCGTCGAACTGGGTTTCCTGGAAGGAGGGTTTGACGCCGAGCTTTTCAGCGACGGCGGTGATGATCTCGACGTCGTACCCGGTCAGCTCGCCGCTGCCGTCTGCGTGGAACGAGAAGGGCTTGTACGTGCCCTCGGTGCCGATCTTGAGCTCACCTGCGCTCTTGACGTCGCTCAGGGAGGTGTCTGCGCCGCCCGCCGGGGCTGAGCCGGACGGTGTGGTGGACCCGGAACCGCAGCCGGCAAGGGCAAGGGCTGCAGCTGCCATGAGGCCAATAGCGGAAAGACGTGTGCGCTTCATGATGAACCTTCGTCCTGTAGCCGGAAGGGCTCGCCAGCTGCACCGCAGGCCGGCAGTCCACCTCCGACGATAGCAACATCTGCCTTGGGGAGAACAGATGCCCCGCGGGTTAGGCTCATCCCATGTCGCCCGATCGCTACCTCGCCGAGCTGGCCCGCCTCCTGGAAGGCCTCACCGCGCTCGCCCGCCAGCCCGACGACGTGCTGTCCCGTTCCGTACCGGCCTGCCCCGGGTGGACGTTGGAACAGCTGTTCGGGCACCTTGGCTCCATCGAACGCTGGGCGGCAGCGGTGGTCCGCAGCGGGCAGTACGTCGAGGAACCGGCGCCTCCGGCCACGGGTGCGGCCGCATGGTTCATCGAGGGCGCCGAGCCGTTCCTCGCGACGATGGCGTCCCTGGATCCCGGGGCACCGTGCTGGAACTTTGGACCGCCGCCGCGCACCGCGGGCTTCTGGCTCCGGCGCCAGGCACACGAGCACGCCGTCCACCTCATCGACGTCTGCCAGGCGTCCGGACGGGCGGCACCGGCTTTGGGCAAGGACTTCCTGCTCGACGGCGTCGACGAGGTCCTCGCGATGTTCACCCCGCGCCAGGTGAGGCTGGGGCGAATGCAGCCACCGGAGCAGGCAGTCTCGTTCCGCGTGCCCGGCGCGGGAGGCCGGGCAGCGGGTACCGGCGCGGGCGCGGGCGCTTGGACCGTGGGCAGCGGCACCGCTGCGGCATCCGTCACCGCAGCATTACCGGACATGTACCTCGGGCTCTGGGGCCGCTCCAACCTCCAGGAGAAGGCCGTCATCGACGGCGACGCAGCCCTCGCACTGCGCGTTCTGCGGGAGCCGCTCACACCGTAAGGCGGACTGGCACGCAAGGCAACCAGCCGCCGTCGTGCGCTTGTTCAGGCTTGTGACTGGACGACTTCAGCGCGGCGGAACCTTCAACGCTACCGGCTTTCAGCGCGGCGGAGCCTGCGCTGGCGTGCCGCACCGCTGATCCGGCCCTGAACCATCAACAGCCGGGGAACGGCAAAGTAGACGGCCGTGGGGACCACCACCAAGGTCAGGACGAAGGCTCGAAGGACCGAAGGCCATTCCGGAGCAACGACTCCCAACACGTACATTCCCAGGGCCGCCATGGGAAAGATCGCCACCCAGGTGATGAATGCCCTCGTGTGGATGGACGCCAGGCCCGGGGATCGATGTTGGTGCGCGTCCGTCTCATCTGCCGCCAGGGCCCTGCCATCGTGTTCCACCCATTCTCCAAACGTTTAGTTGGACTTGATGCTTGCGAGCCGTTTGTCGCAAAAGCAAACGGACAGTTGGAGATAGAATGACGCGATGGCCTGGGACACGGATGCGACACGGGAGAAGCTGCTTGATGCCGCCATCTCCGAGTTTTCGGAGCGCGGCTTCGCGGGGGCACGAATCCACCAGATCTCCCTGGCGTCGGGGTGCAACCGCGAACGGATCTACTTTTACTACGGCGGCAAGGCACAGCTTTTCGAAGCTGCACTTGGGAGTCAGCTCGTGTCGGCACTGGCGGACCTCCCCGTAGTGGGCTCGGGTCCCGGGGCCGTTGCCGACTTCGCTGGCAGGTACTTCGACTTCCCGACCAGCTTCCCCGGTCTGGCCCGGCTGACGTTCTGGGAAGGACTGGAGCGCGGCGATCCCGTTGACGCAGCACGTCGGGCGCTGCTGGCAGCGGACAAGGCTGCTGAGATCCGTCATGCGCTCCCGGCGATCAGTGAGGCTGCGGCCGAAGACCTGCTGTTGACCATCGTGACGCTGTGCCACGCCTGGGTGGCCATCCCGAACGTGCGTGCCGTGATTACCCCGACAGCGGACGGGACGCGCCGGCGAGCGTCGATCGTGCGGACTGTTGAACTGCTCTCCCGGGACGCCGAGAGCCCGGGACCGCTTCCCTACTGACGTGCCGGGCCTTCTTGGATAAGCTCAGGTTCTCACGGGCCGTTGGCCCAACCGCCCCGACGCTTCGGCCAGGGCCGAATGACTGCCGGGCTGAGCAGAGAGGCCAGTCATGGACTTTGCAGCGGACTATTCGCGATCGCTTGACCCGTTCCCCCAGTACCGGGCGATGCGGGAGAGTTCACCCGTCTTCCAGGACGAGCAATCCGGGAGCTGGCATGTCTTCCGATATGACGACGTCCAGCGTGTGCTGTCCGAACATGCAACCTTCTCCTCAAGAATGGGCGGGGACGATCCGTCGGAGACAGGCCAGCTGTTTGCGGCGAGCCTGATCACCACGGATCCGCCCCGGCACCGGCAGTTGCGCTCGCTGGTGACCCAAGCCTTCACCCCGAAGGCCGTGGATGCGCTGGCTCCCCGCATCTCAGCCCTCACGGATGAGCTGCTGGACAGAATCGCTCCTGCGGGCACGGCCGACCTCATCGCGGGCCTGGCGTACCCGCTGCCGGTGATCGTCATAGCGGAACTCATGGGCATACCCCCTGGTGACCGCGACCGTTTCAAGCAGTGGTCCGATGTCATCGTTAGCCAAACGCGGTCCGGAGCGGAGGATGCTGACCACCACGCCACCAACGTTGAGATGACCGGGTACTTCCTGGACCTGATCGAACAGTGCCGGAGGCAGCCTGGAAACGACCTGATCAGTAACTTGCTCTCGGCCGAGATTGACGGGCAGAAGCTCAGCGTGCCCGAACTACTGGGCTTCTGCAGCCTGCTGCTGGTTGCCGGCAACGAAACGACCACCAACCTGATCGGCAACGCGGTCCTTTCCTTCACGGAAGTGCCGGGTACCTTCGAACGGCTCCTCGCCGAGCCGCAGCTGCTGCCGCAGGCCATCGAGGAAGTGCTGCGCTACCGTTCACCGGTCCAGTCCATGTACCGGGTCGCGGCCGCCGACACTGCTTTGGGCGACGTTCAGATTCCGGCCGGCGCCCCGCTGGTGGCATGGATCGGATCGGCGAACCGCGACGAGCGGCACTTCACGGAGCCCGACGAGTTCGACATCGATCGTGGCCCTTCCCGGCATCTCGCGTTCGGCCAGGGAATTCACTTCTGCCTTGGCGCCCCACTTGCCAGGCTTGAAGCCAGAATCGCGCTGGAGGCTACCCTGTCGCGGCTGCCAGGCCTAACCGTCGCCGCAGGGTCCCGGCTGGAACGGATGGACAGCACCATTGTCTACGGACTCAAGGAGCTTCCGGTGACGTGGTGGGCGGGCTGAACCCGCTGATCGCCATCAGCACCCGGCCGGAGGCATACTCATCAGCACCCGGCCGGAGGCATACTAAGGTATGAGCGACGCCGACGACTTCCTGGCCTGGGTTAAATCCTCGCTGCATGAGGCGGAACTGGCCCTCCATAACGGCGATTCGGCCCCGCGCCGGGCGCTGTGGTCCCGGCACGAGCCTGTGAGCATCCTGGGCGCGTGGCGGAATGCGTTTGGGCAGCGGGAGGTGGACGAGGCCTTCGCTATGCTCGAGAGAGCCTTCTCCGACTGCACGTCCTACAGCTTCGAACTGCAGGCGTACGACGTGGCCGGCGCCATGGCCTATACCGCCGGCCTGGAGCATATTTCCACCTCCGTCGACGGTCAGCCGCGCAGTTACACCCTTCGCGCCACCCAGATCTATCGCCGCGAGGACGGCGAATGGAGGGTGGCGCATCGGCACGCCGACACCGTGAACGAGTGACGACGTGACCGGAGGAACGGGGTACGGCGGACCCCACTGGCGGCGAGTCATGGCGGCCCTCGCCAACAACGATGCGCGGACCGCTTACGCCCGGATTGTGTTGGGCGCCAAACTTCCAGATGCCGTCGCTGAGCTGAAGGATCATCGGCGTAACCGTGCCGTCGCCGCCCTTCTTGACTCCGGGCTTGTTGACCGGAATGCTGCCGGCGAACTGGTGGCTTCGGAGTCGGTTTTCCGTGACCTTCTCACGCAGCAACCCCGGCGGCAGCCGCAGGAGGGCGTGGCCCGGTTTATGCGTTTGGGCAGGATCGAGAGGTATCCGGCCAACAAGGCGGAGCGACGGGACCTCCTGGCCTGGATCGTCAGTGATGCCATCAAGGCCGGTGAGGACCTGACGGAAAAGCAGGTCAATGAACGGCTCCTCAGTTATACGGACGACGTCGTGTTGCTTCGTCGCTACATGGTGGACTTCGGCCTGCTGGAACGGACGCGCTCCGGGTCCTCATATTCCCGGCCCGAAGAGACCTAGTCCGCATGCGGCCGCCCTGACGGTTCCAGCGGCTGCATCAAAGAATGTCGGTGCCTGCTGAGATGCTGTGGGTATGGACTGCATCACGGCGTGGAGCGTGGAGAGCAGGGAGGCGATGGCGGCCGTCGCTGAGTCCACTGCCGTGCTGGCGTCGTATTTCGGTTCCGGCGCGGAACGCGCTGAGGGGCCCGACGGCGGCCTGCCGCCGGGCGCTGATCCGTTGCGGGAGCTGGCGGATGACTGCCTGGACGCCCTGGCCGAGCTGGCCCGGCAGGAAGCCCGGACCGCTGCTTTGAAAGTGCGGCTGACTGCCGAGTACCTGCGGGCGGCCAACGCCCTGGCACCACCGGCGGCGTCCCCGCAGGAGAGCACCGCCCGGGAGATGGCCATCATTGCCGAGGTTGCCTGCGTCCTGACGGTCACCGAACGGACCGCCGGTGTCCTCATCTCCGACGCCCTGGCCCTGAGCACGGCGCTGCCGTTGACGCTGGCCGCTCTGCAGGCCGGGACGATTTCGTGGCAGCATGCCCGGATCATGGTGGACGAAACCTCCGGCCTGGATCTGGCCGGGGCAGCTGCCTTGGAGGCGCACTCCCTGGACTCGGATGCGCCCTCCGCTGCGCGCGGGTGCCCGGCCGGGGAACTGGTTCCGTCCCGGTTCCGGGCCAAGGCACGCACCTGGCGGGAACGGCACCACCCGGTCAGCATTGAAACCCGCCACACCAGCAGCGCCGCCGACCGCCGGGTCCAGTACCAGCCGGACCGGGACGGCATGGCCTGGCTCTCCGCCTACCTCCCGGCCG
>NZ_JARCCY010000061.1:0-22093 GCF_039907775.1 Arthrobacter sp. CC3 | reverse complement strand
CGCCAGTTCGTCACCGGCGTCCTGCTGGTCCCCAGCGTCGTCAGCGTCATCTGGTTCGGCATCTTCGGCGGAGCCGCCTTCCACGTCCAACAGGAAGCCGATAAAACAGGCACCCCCGGACTGGTAACAACAGTCAACGGCGTCCCGTCCGTGAACTTCGACGGCGCACTCTTCGACCTGGTCAAAAACCTTGGCATGCCCGGCTGGCTCACCGCCGCCGTCATCGTGCTGGCCATGATCCTGGTAGCAATCTTCTTCATCACCGGCGCCGACGCCGCATCCATCGTGATGGGATCACTCAGCTCCAACGGCGCCGAACACCCCCGCCGCGGAGTAGTGATCTTCTGGGGCACCCTCACAGGCGCCGTGGCAGCAGTCATGCTGCTGGCCGGCGGCGACGAACCCTCGGAAGCCCTGGCCGGCCTCCAACGCATCACCATCGTCGCAGCACTACCATTCATCATCGTCATGCTCCTGCTCTGCTTCGCCCTCACCAAAGACCTCCGACGCGACCCCCTCTCCCTCCGACGACGCCTGGCCACATCCGTCGTCGAACGCGCCATACGCACCGGCGTAGAACAACACGGCGGCATCCAATTCGACCTCGTCACAAAACACGACTGCGCCGACACCTGCCCGGACCCCGACTCCCACCAAGGCGGCACCCACACCGGCAGCATCCCCACCGTCCAGACCCGCCACACAAACCCCAACAACAACTAAAACCACCACCAGTCCCAACCGCCGGGTGGCACGCGGCTTCCTGGCCCGTGCCACCCGGCGGGCACACCCACCTCCAACGCACAGCAAAGGTTATCTACATGTCCCAGCTCCACGACCAAGAACAGACTCTCCGGATCAGCAGCCACGGGAAGGAGTTTGTGGATATCCAGTTGCAGTCCTCAAGTCCAGTGACCGTTCGGCTGCAGCTGGATGGGGGCTGCAACTGCCGCCACGACAACGACAACCGCCCCGGCTCGTATATTGACAGCGACCTCGGTTCCCGCTGACGGCGGCTGCACCGGCCACACCGCATCAGCCATATACCCATGACCATTCAACTGGGCATCCCAGTACTGCGCCTGGCCAGGAACAATAGCCAGGGGCCCGCGCCTACATCACGGCCGGCCGGACTGCCTTCGAAGTTGCTGGACCGTTTTGGCCGCCAAGCAACCGACATGCGGCTGTCCGTGACAGACAAATGCAACCTCCGGTGCACCTACTGCATGCCGGCGAATGGCATGCAATGGCTGCCGAAGGAAGCCGTCATGACAGCAGGTGAGATCGAGAGAATCGTGGGCATCGGCGTCGAGCGACTGGGTGTGAGGGAACTCCGAATCACTGGAGGAGAGCCTCTGGTCCGACCGGACCTTGTCGAGGTAATCGCCACACTTCGGGCGCGTCATCCCGAGCTCCCCATCTCCATGACCACCAACGGCGTCGGGCTCGATAAGAAGGCGGAGGCGCTCAAGGAAGCCGGGCTTACCCGGGTCAATATTTCTCTGGATTCCCTGCATGAGGAGGTTTTCAGCCAACTGACCCGGCGCCCGTTCCTCGGCAAAGTGCTCGCCGGCGTCGAGGCAGCCCGCGCTGCGGGCCTTGGACCGGTCAAGATCAACGCAGTGCTGATGCGCGGTGTCAACGACCAGGAAGCCCCGGAGCTGTTGGAGTGGGCCTTGCAGCGAGACATTGAGCTCCGCTTCATCGAACAAATGCCGCTGGACGCGCAACGCGGCTGGACTGAGCACGGGATGATCACGGCCCCTGAGATACACGCCCTGCTGTCCGCAGAGTTTGTCCTGGAACGGGATCGCCGCCAGCGGGACGGCGCGCCGGCCGAACGGTTTGAAGTACGACGACGGCACGCGGCTACCGGCGAAGCGTCCGGAACTGTTCTGGGAACCGTAGGGATCATTGCCTCAGTCAGCGAACCCTTTTGTTCGGACTGCCGGCGTACCCGCGTCACGGCTGAGGGAAAGATCATGAGCTGTCTGTTTTCACGGGAGGAGTTCGACATCCTGGCGCTCCTGCGGGCTGGTGCGGAGGACGACGAACTCATGCACCTTTGGCAGGATGCCATGTGGAAGAAGCCGCGAGCGCACGGCATGGACCACGCTGGTCTTGGAACTGAAGACTTTGTGCAGCCTGACCGCAGCATGAGCGCCATCGGAGGATAAGACGAATGCTCGTTCGATATTTTGCCGCCGCCTGCGCAGCGGCAGGCGTCGAAGAGGAACACCTCGATGTTCCCGACGGCACCACCCTGGACGGACTCATCGCAGTCATGCTGACCGTCGACCGCGGAATGGCGGGAGCGGCTGGCCCCGCTCTTTCGCTGGCCGAGGTCATCACCCGGAGCACGTTCTTACGGAACGAGGTCGCACTGCGGGACCGCGGTGCGGCGCTTAGTGCGGGAGATGTGGTGGACGTGCTGCCGCCCTTCGCTGGCGGTTAGTGCACCTCATTCTCCCGGCGACATCCTCCCTGCGTCCTCCGAGGGGGCTCCGAACCATGTCGGCAGGTGGTGGTGCAGGTCGTTCTGGTCTTCGCCGATCCAGGCGACGTGGCCGTCCGGTCGGAGCAGGACCGCGGGTGCGTCCAGTTCTCCGCTGACGTCCGCGACTTGGTCGATCCGGTCCGTCCATCCCGTCAGGGAGAGTTTTCCGGTCTGGTCCAGTAGGAGCCCGCGGCCTTCGCGGGTCAGCTCGTAGAGACGGCCCCGTGAGAGCGGGATGTCGCGCAGCCGTTTGCCGAGCATCTCGGGCCCTTCGCCGAAGTTGTAGCGGATCCCGATCGCGGTGATCTTCTCGGCCAGGAATTGGCGGACGTCCTCGAAGTCCATCAGCTCGGTCAGCAGCCGGCGTACAGCCTGCGGGCCGGGTTCGGTGGAGAGCAGCTCGCTTTGGGCGCGGGTGATGGTCAGAACGTCTTCGGCGACGGGGTGACGCTCGGTGTAGTAGCTGTCCAGCAGCCCTTCCGGTGCCCACCCGTTGACCTCGGCAGCCAGTTTCCATCCGAGGTTGAAGGCGTCCTGGATTCCGAGGTTCAGACCCTGCCCTCCCAAGGGCGGGTGGATGTGCGCTGCGTCGCCAGCGAGTAGGACCCGGCCCACTCGATATCGTTCGGCAAGCCGGGTGGCGTCGCTGAACCTGGACAGCGAGATTGGTGAGTTGGCGCCGAAGTCGGTTCCCGCATACGCCCGCAGCTGCGTCCGGAACTCTTCCAGTGTGGGCGGGACCGAACGGTCCTCGGCCACCGTCGCCGCCGGCACGACAGCTCGGTACAGGCCGTTTGCGGTGGGGCCGATGCCGAACCCCTTGTGGGTCTTTCGTACCTCGCCCGCCACCTCCGCGAGCTCGTCCGGCGGCGTGGTCACCTCCACCTCGCCGAGGAGCCACTCGGTCTTGGCGGGCTCGCCGGGGAAGCCGATGCCGAGTAGTCTGCGCACCAGGCTGCGTCCGCCGTCGCACCCGACCAGCCAGCGTGAGCGCAACTGTGTGCTGTCGCCGAGCCCGACGTTCACCCCGTCCCTGTCCTGTTCAACACCCGTCACCTCGCAGCCGCGGCGGATCTGGGCGCCGAGCTCGCCGGCGCGCTCGGCCAGCAGGCGGTCGGTGACCGGCTGGGGGATGCCGAGGACGTAAGCGTGTGCGGTGTCCAGGTTCGCCGTTCGGGGTTTGTCGATCGCGGCAAAGCCGCCAACACCGGGATACTGCTGCCCGTGTGCGAGGAACCTTTCCAGCAGCCCGCGCTGGTCCATGATCTCGATGCTGCGCGGATGCAGGCCGAGCGAACGGACGGCGGTTCCTGGCTCCGCATCCTTCTCCAGCACGAGCACGTCCACGTCGTGGAGTCGCAGCTCGCTGGCCAGCATCATCCCTGTCGGCCCGCCGCCGCTAATGATCACGTCGAACATATAAACCCCAAATCATTTTCCCGCGCTGAACGGCCCAATGCAGTCCGCATTTCCGCAAGATTTTCTTGCCGCGGCCAACCATTTTCGTCGAGGTGAGGGGTCTTGCGGCAAGCCCCCCGGCGCGCTGTATTCTGAAAATGGGAAGGAGATATATTCCCCTTGCCATTTGTATGTGCTGACTTGCGAAGACCTCAGGACGCCTCGGGAACGCACGGGACAGCACACCCGCCGAGCACAGCACGCGGAACCGCTGACAAATGTTGTGGATCCGCCGGCGCTGATTCCCGGAGGTGCCCCGGAGCCCGACATAGATCTGACTTCGCCTGCCCCCTGGTTGGCCGCCAATCCGTGGCCGGCTGATCCGGCTCGGGCACTGCCCCTTCCAGTGCTGCGACCATATGTCCCAGGTCGCGGGCCTCGGAAGGAGCTCTTGGCGGGTGTCGAGGGTGGGCCGCCCCTCCTAAGAGGCAGTCCGGGCGGGGTGCGGAGACTCTGCCAACGTTGGTGGCGCAGCCCTCACCGATCGGCCCAGCCGGTTGGCGCGGGTGCATCGAGGAAAGTGATCACGACGTCGCGCACGAGTTCAGTCCGGGCGAGCCCGAAGAAATGGGTTGTGCCAGGGAACACCGCAAGCTGCGATGCAGGCACGCCCTCGAAGTCCCCGTTCACGTCTCCCCCGCGCAGTTGGAGGAACTTCACCGCGTGCTCGAGCTTGACCATGTCGCAGTCGCCGACCGTAAAGAGTGTCGGGGCCGCGATTCCGCGGATTTCGTCGTCGCTCCATCCACTCTCCCCCGCGCCGTAGCGTGCGAGTTTGTCGAGCAGACCCTGCAGGTGCTGGCGGTCGGGATGCGGCGACACGGCGAGGTAGCGTTTCTCCATCGGGGTTCCCGCGATCATGTCCACCGTCAGCTCCGCAACCGCTTCGGCGTTGCCGCCACGGTCACCCTCTGGCCGGAACGACACCGACGACACGATGAGCTTGCGAACGAGTCCCGGGTGGCGGATGGCAAGATCAAGCGCGACCGCACCGCCGACGCTGAAACCGAACACGTCGACGTTCCCGACACCGAGGTGCTCAAGAAGCCCGATGACATCGGATGCCAGGTCGGCAGTGCCCAGCGGCCGGTCGGTGTCGTTGGTGCGTCCGTGCCCTTGGAAATCCGTCGCGATCACCCGACGCCCGGCTGACAGGCTCGGGATCAGCGCGCCGAACTGCAGCTCGATGTCGAAGAGCCCGCCGTGCAGGAGCAACAGTGGCGTGCCGCCGTCGCCGTGCAGCTCGTAGTACATCCGGAGCCCGTTCACCGACGCGTATCCCGTTTCGGGTTCGGCTGTCGTTTCCTCAGTCATCCACGAGCCTACTCTGGCCTGCGCGTCTGTCGTGTCTCCCATCCTGACACTGCACGCGGTGCCGCGGCCAGCACTCTCGACAGCTGGCCCGCCCGGAGAGCCGACGGCGCTATTCGATCCCGCGGGCCAAAGCGGCCTGCACTGCCAGAAACGGGGCGGACTCGCCCGCAAGCAACCGCTCGACCAAGGCGAGCCTGAACCAGCGCTCCTTGCGTCTAACGTTCTTCCTCATTGCCGCGTCGAGTCCGTCAGCGTGCCTCCACACAGCGATCGGCGTGGGCGAGGGCAAGACGGCGTCCCTCCCACTGCGACCCGCCGCCCTGGCTGACATTGATGTCCAGATGTACCCGGTTCTTCGCCTTTTTTCCTTCGGGAACCGGCTGAAAGAACAGGCGGGGGCCTTTGCCGGCAGGGTCGACGAGAGCAACACGCCAAAGCTCCTCCGGGATGCCTTGGTTCGTGGCAAAGTCCGCCCAGCTCGAAAATCCTTCCGGCGGTTCCTGGAGGTCATAGCTGAGGGCCACCGTCCAAAACCGCGCCATTGTCTCGATGTCATGGCAGTCAAAGGTCAGCTGGAATGGATAGGTATGCCATTGACCTTCTCCTGATGCCCCCGTCAGCTCCGGAGCCGCTTGGGCCGGTGGTCCGCTTGCTCATGATGTGCCGGGCGGTCCAAGGAGATTGGCGTGCTGGCGACAGCTCCGCGATCAGATCAGGTGGCCGGCTTCATTTCGATGAGCTGGATGAGGTTGCCGCAGGTGTCATCAAAGACGGCCACAACAGCGGTGCCGATGTCCGTCGGTGGTTGTGTGAACACCACGCCCTTGCTGGTCAGCCTGGCGTGCTCGGCCTCGATGTCGTCGACGGCGAATTGAGCGAGTGGGATGCCGTCTTCGACAAGGGCATCCCGATAAGGCTTCACGGCAGGGTGGCTCGAGGGCTCCAGAAGCAGCTCCGGACCGTCAGGCGAGTCGGGCGACACGACGGTGAGCCAGAAGTTGTCACCGAGGGGGATGTCATGGCGCTTCGTGAAGCCGAGCACCTCGGTGTAGAAGGCAAGGGCTGCTCGCTGATCGTCGACGAATAGGCTCGTTAGGGCAATTTTCATTGTTCGGTCCTCTTTCTGGTGGGCCATCGCTCCGTGATCTCGGCGAGTGGCCCTGGGTTGAAGTAGTGGAACTTGGAACGTCCTCGCCTCTCCGTCACCACGAGGCCGGCCGACTCGAGCACGCCTAGGTGTTGCGAGATCGCCTGTCGCGTGAGGCTGATGCCGTGCCGCATCGTGAGCGCGGAACAAATCTCGAACAGGGTTTGGCCGTCGTGCGCTAGCAGTTCATCGAGGACGAGACGCCTTGTCTCATCGTCGAGAGCTCGGAAGACATCGACCATGGAAACACTATAGGCAAGTCTTGACTTGCATATCAACGCTCTGAATTTGACAAAGGGCCATGCCAAAACAGAGGGCCGCCCAGAGCCACTGCAAGGAACGGAAACCCAGCTCCCCGGGCCAGCAGGAATGCATGCAGGACGGGAGCTGACCCTGACCACATCGTGAAGGCCCACAGGGAAGCGACTGAAAAGCAGAGAACACCTCCCCAGCCGGAACCGCTCATGTCACCCGCCGAGGGGCCCTCACGTGAACGTTTCCCTGTTCGACGCGCGCCCCGGTACGGTTCACACACCCATCGAGCCTGTGGTTAGGCTGGGTGCATGGCGACAGTTATTCTCGTGCGGCACGGCCGCACCACAGCCAATGCCTCTGGACTGCTGGCCGGGCGGGCCGTCGGCGTCAGCCTGGACCAGATCGGGCGCGAACAGGCGGCTCTGACCGGGGACCGGCTCGCGGCCGTGCCCGTGGTCGGGGTGGTGTCGAGCCCTCTTGAGCGTTGTCAGCAGACCGCCCAACTCATCCTCGACCGCCAGGCAGGCACGCCGTACGCGCCGGTCGATCTCGATCTCACCGAGTGCGATTACGGCCAGTGGCAAGGCCGCACGCTCAGTGATCTCGCGACCGAGGATTTGTGGCCGGTTGTGCAGTCGCAACCGTCCGCCGTCGTCTTTCCCGGCGGTGAATCCATGGCCGCGATGCAGTCTCGGGCTGTGGCAGCGATTCGACGCCACGATGCAGCGTTCGAAGCCGAGTACGGGCCGGGGGCTGTGTGGGTCGCGGTGAGTCACGGTGACATCATCAAGTCAATCCTCGCCGACGCGCTCGGCATGCACCTTGACCTGTTCCAGCGAATTAACGTGGGCCCAGCTTCCGTATCGATCGTGAGCTACGGCGCGAGTCGGCCGAGCGTCTACGCGACCAACACCGACGCGGGTGATCTGTCTTGGCTGTCGACAGGCATCCACTCTGGCGATGCGCCGGTGGGCGGCGGTGCAGGGCAGAAGGCGCCATGAACCTTATGTGCCTAGAATACTGACATGCCTACACGTGTTCACGAGTTTGCCTGGCCTGATCGGGTCGTCGTCGGCACCATTGGCCTTCCGGGGGCGCGCACGTTCTACCTGCAGGTGCGCGCCGGTAAGCAAATCGTGAGTATTGCCCTGGAGAAGCAGCAGTCGGCCCTGCTCGCAGAGAAGATCGACGAAATTCTCGACCAGCTCATCACGGTCGAGGGCAACCCCTTCAGCGTTCCCACAAGCACTCCCATTGAACTTGTCGACAATGACCAGCTCGAAGCCGTTCAGGAGCAGTTCCGTACCGGCGCCATAAGCCTAGGTTGGGACCCAACCACTGCCCAGGTCGTAATAGAGGCCTACCCCATCACCGATGTCGATGCCGATGACAACGACGAATCGCTAAATGATGACGGCGCTGACGAGCCCGAAATGCTGCTGGTGCGAATGCCGGTCGGCACCGCCCGCGCATTCGCCAAGCGCACCCGGGAGATCGTGGGCGCAGGGCGTCCGGCGTGCCCGCTCTGCGGTTACCCCATAGACGCCGACGGACACACCTGCACCTTTCCCGAGGTCTGATGCCGGCGCCGGACCTCGTGACCGCCGAGCTGACGCTCACCGGCCGCATCACGACGGCGTCAAACGCCACCTTTTTGGGGAACATCGGCGACGTGATGGTCGTCTATAAGCCGATAGCTGGCGAAAGTCCGCTGTGGGATTTTCCCCACGGCGCCCTGGCTCACCGGGAGGTGGCCGCCTACCTGGTCTCGCAGGCCTTCGGCTGGGACGTCGTGCCGCGCACCTGGCTGCGCGATGGTCCCCTGGGCGAAGGAATGGTGCAGCTCTGGCAGGAGCAAGACCCCGCCCAAAGCGCGGTGAACCTGGTCGCGGCGGACCAGGTGCCGGAGACGGGCTGGAAGCAAGTCCTCGAGGGACGTGATGAGACCGGACGGATGGTCGCCCTCGTTCACGAAGACTCGTCGGCGCTCAGGCGCATGGCGGTGTTCGACATGGTGGTCAACAACGCCGACCGCAAGGGCGATCACATTCTTGCCATGGCGGACGGACACCGGCACGGCGTGGACCATGGGCTCACCTTTCACCGTGACCACAAGCTGCGCACGGTGCTGTGGGGATGGATAGGAGACGCCCTCACCCCTGAGGAACGCGAGGGCATCGATCGTGTCAGTGAAGGACTCCACGGTGGGCTGGGCCAAAAACTGGCGGACTTGCTCAGCGCCGAAGAAATCGCATCGCTCGCCGCGCGCTGCGCCCGGTTGCGCCGGGCAGGGCGGTTTCCGGCTCCGAGCGGTGAGATGCCGGCGGTACCCTGGCCGCTGTTCTAAGGGAATTAAGGCTACGGCTCCGCAGGCTGTATCACGTTGATGGCCTGTCACTTGAGGTAGCGACGGCCCTCATCATTATTGAGTCCGGCCGCGGCCTTCAAAAGCCCCCCGTAGAAGGCCTCATCTAAACCAGTTTGTGCCCACCCGAGGACCACAAGCGTGCATCGTCGACACACGGCACCGCATTTCCGATGTGAGGAAAACGTTTGGTCCGCGTAGCTGGGCTGGGTGCTTACGAAACAACTTTGAATATGTAAAGATTCAATGTAATAGGAAAGCGTGCTTGCGGCCCGCTCCCGTTGATGAGTGGCAGGACGGTTCCCCTAGATGCAAAGTATGGCTATCTCCACTCGCGCTTTGGACCTGCTCTTGCTGCTGCGCGGCAGCGAACCGGAAGGGCTGGGCCGCGCAGAACAAGTGTCGTACCAGATCGAGACGGCAATCTTGATGGGCATTCTGACCGAGGGTGATCGGCTGCCAACGGAATCCGTCCTTGCCGGCGAACTGGGCATCTCGCCGATCACCCTTCGCCAGTCCCTGGCCGCCCTCCGGGCCAAGGGCCTCATCGAAACCAGCCGCGGCCGCAGCGGCGGGAGCGTTATCCGCCGCCAAGTAGAACTTTCCGACAGTCAGTTGCAGCACAAGCTCAGAAAAACAAGCACGGAATCGCTCCGGGACCTCGGGGACCTCGGTGCGGCCATCGCGGCAATGTCTGCCCGACTAGCCGCAAGACGGGCAGATCCTCAGAATGTTGAACATTTGGAAGCCTTGGTAAGTCACCACAGCAATACCGTGGAGGAACGGGCCCGGCGTCGCATCGACAGTCGGTTTCACGTCGCCATCAGTATCGCCGCGCAATCCAGCAGATTGACCTCGGCGGCGCTCCAACTTGAGGCCGAACTTATGACGCTATGGTGGGGCGTGCCGGCTCACTCGGGCAGCGCGGACGAACTGGTCAAACAGCACATGGCGATCGTCGAGGCGATCAAGGGCCGGGACGGGGATGTTGCAGCCCGCGCTGCGGAGCGCCATAGCCGAAGCGAGATTGAATTCTTGATTGAGCAGCATCTTAGGTTGACCATGCGGCCGGAAGAAGGTGCGTGACATGTACACCCTGGACGCGGCCCTTCACCGGGGCTGACGCCATCTCCTCCAGCCTCAACGGGGTCTTCGCGGACGGGAGGTCTGGCAGTGGGCACCTACATCGACTTCGGCGCTCCCGCCCCCTTGGGCTGCCGGGCGTCACAGCCGAAATCCGCTACAAGGAGCCAGGTCAGAGAGCAGCCACTAGTCCCGGCCCGGTCTGGCCGGCGAGCCAGACCGCTATCTGCGTGCGCGACGTGAAACCCAGCTTCGCAAGGATGCCCTCGACATGGCCGTCGGCCGTGTGGGGCGCAACCACAAGCTCGGCGGCGATGTCCTTGTTGCTGCAACCTCGGCGACAAGACCCGCAATCCGGTCTTCCCGCTTTGTGAGTGCAGGCCGGCTGCGGTGCGGTCACCGAAGAACCTCGGACATGGCCTTGGCACATGTGCACGAAGCGGGACTCGGCCCTGAGACGCGGGTCTTCTACACGGGCCGTGCAGTGGCGGCGGAGAACATCGTTCGGATTCGCCGCAAGGCCCACGGAGCCCGCGCTCCAGCCTGCCGTTCAACTGCAACGGGAACATGTGGTGGAAACCGAGGCAGAACTTGCGGCACGAGAGGCCCGTTATGGAGTGATCGACCACGACCTCGGCGCGTTTGCCCAGCGCCATGACGGGCGAACTTCCCCGAGGGGTTAGCTTCGGTTCAGGCCTTTGCCCTGATTCACAGCATTCATGGCGGCGATGTGCTGGGCCATGTAGTTGAGGCCGTCATCCATTTTGTTCTGCCAACTCAAGGTGGCTCCTCGAAGATCCGCCGCATCGATCGATTCAAAGATTTCCGTATTTTGTTCAAGGATTGTTTGTGGTGAAAATGCGTATCGTGCCCCGAGGACTGCAAAGTTCATGAATGCCTGCTTAGTAAGCGTCTCCAACATTGCCGGTATTCGGTTCAGGCCTGATGCCTCAAACAGTGCGATTTGGAAATCCATATCCAGGTAATGGGCCCGGGTTATATCGTTGCGCCGAGCACAATCGCCCAGCTCATCCAGGTGATTCCTGACCCGGGAGCGCCCTTCGGGACTCCAACGACTGGCCGCCCGAACTACGATCGCTCCCAAAGCACGCCGGGCCATGTAGGTCTCCGCGACGTCATCAAGGGAAGGAACTCGCACCACCACGGAATCTGACCTGGCGGCGGTAACCAACCCATCCTCGGTGAGCGCGCGAACAGCAGCTCGAATGTCCCGCACGGGTGCGCCCAGGAAACGGCCCAATTCCCCCATCGAAATTTCGCTCTCGCCGGAGAATGTTCCGTCGACAAGCCCCTGGCGAATTACCGAAAGAATATCCTCGGCCAATAAATTCCCGGCCCGCAGGACTTCGGCCGAACTTGAACCCATAGAGGTGGACTCTTTGCGATCAACCGTCCACGCGAAGGGTGTCCGCCCACCTTGGAACCACCGGCGGATACGCCCCTCCAGGTCCGCCAACAGCGTCCCGGATGGCACTTCCGGCAGGAGGTCAAGGGCAGCTAGCAGCCTCTGCCATTGCCACGCATCGGCCAGGTGCGCTGCCGGCCTCGCGCCGGCGGGTACTGCAAAACTGCCGCTCACCAGAATAATGGCTTCGGTAAGGCTATGCCCTGCGGATTCCAGCGACATCCACAGGTCCTGGCTGTGACCCGTGGTTTCCCGATCCGGGGGGACACCCAGAAGCAGATCCGCAGCCAGCACCGCCCGCAGTCGTCTCTTGCTGCTGGCTGACAGACCGGCTGGGTACCGGGCACGCGACGCGCGGGAGGGACTCAAGACGAGGCAGGAGCCCGACGGTCCCACGGCGAATCCGACCAACACCATCTGCCGCTCCGCCAGCATGGCACTAATCGACTTGGTTGTTTGGTCGGGCGTCATGAACTCCTGCCAGGTCCGCGCCACGAACGATTGGCTCAGGCCGACAGCTTCAGCAACATGGCGACTGGAACTTTTGGTTGATTGCATCCAGAGTGGCGCCGTCAAAACGGCACGTTTGAGTTCTGCGCGATCACTTGCACTTCCCATGCGGCAAGTCTAGGCCCATGGCCTGACTCAAAGACTCAATACTGCACCGCTTCCCCGCGTTGGTATTCCCATCATCGAAGGTGCGACCAATCATGGAGACCGAAGGGTCCTATCGATCACCCGGACCGCACCCCAACCAACTCCCAAAGGAGAGCAAATGTACGATGTCGCCATCATTGGTGGAGGCCCCGCCGGGCTGGCCGCCGCTTACAACCTTGAGCGCGCGGGCCAGAAAGTGATCATCCTGGAGGAAACAGGCCGGCTTGGCGGGCGTGCAAAGACCGTGGACATCAACGGGGAACCGGTCAACATGGGTGCCATGTTCGTGTACACCGGCACGGCTTCGCATGAGTTGGCAGTGGAACTGGGCGTAGCCCTGGAACCCTTCGAACCGACGACATTTGGGATCCACACCAACGGCACAACCATCGTATCGACCGACCACGATGACCTGGTTGAGCGACTCCCGCTCGAAGAGGAGTCGCGAAACGGCCTCCGGGCGTTCATCGAGCGGGCGAGTTCGGAGTACTACGCGAACACTGTGGATGGACAACTTCGTCCGGCCACGCCGGGCTTTGGCGAAGAATCCGCCCAGTCGCGAATCAGCGATCTACCCCAAAACGTCCAGGAAATTCTCACCGCAGCAATCCGGGGCGGCTCGGTAGCTCATCCTTCAGAACTAAGCGCGACCTACGCTTTAAGGTACTTTGCCAGTTATCTGGTGCGGGAGAAGAAGAACCGGATGGTCTGCCTGAAGGGCATGCAGGCCATTCCCGCCGCACTAGCCAACGCCCTGCAAAGCACCGAGGTGCGAATGCATCATCGCGTGGACTTCATTCACCAGGATGTTGATGGACTGTGGAGCGCAAGAATCTCTGCGGCCGGGCCTGATGAAGGCTCGGGGCCCGCCATCGAACCCCAGGATGTGACCGCGAGGCACGTGATTATGGCGGTTCCTGCCCCACGGATTGCCGGAATGGTCCGGCTGCCGGAATGGAAGAGCCAGGCCCTGGAGTCCGTGCAGACACCCGGCTCCACCGAGCTTGGCGTTGTTGTGGACATCAGCGCACCGGAACTGGCCGGCATTGACGATTGGTCGTTCATCGCCACCGCCGGGCGCATGTTCGACGTGGTCATCAATCCAAGGCCGGGACGCAAGGACGGAAAGGCCCAATTTGTCTGCTACGGCAATTCGGCCGGATACATCCCGGAAGCCAACGACCCCACCTCAGGCGTGCTGGAACAGTGGATCGAGGAATTCCTGACTGTGGCACCGCAACTGCGGGGGCACATCCGCGGGGCCAGCATCCAGTCGTGGCAGCACTGCTTCTCGTTGCTGACACCGACCCGGGCCGCCGCTCTTCCGCTGCTCCAGGCTCCGGTTGCCAGCACTCTGCATTTTGCAGGCGACTACTCCTCCGAGACGGCCGGTACGCATGGGGCGTATTCGGAGGCCAGACGTGTCAGCCACGACATCCTCACCGGCGTAACAACAGGGATGACCGCGCAATCATCGTAAAAGCTATTGCCTTAATCATACAAGGATGTATGCTTTAGGTGTGACAAGGGCCACAAGCACCTGCGGCCCAGTTCACATCAACGCTCCGTCCATGAGTGCGGGTTGTATGCGTCAGTTAATCGAAGGAACCAAAAATGGGCTTAAGTTTTGGCACAAAAGCTCCCCCAACCGCGCTCTCCGGCACGGTCGAGGTGTCCGGGCTTGGCAAGCGATATGGAGTCGTCCAGGTCTTGTCGGGTGTAAATCTCTCTATGGCCGAGGGCGAAGTAGTCTCGATCATCGGCCCATCAGGCGCCGGCAAGAGCACGTTCTTACGATGCCTGAACTACTTGGAAACCCCCAGCGAAGGCACGATCGCGATTGGCGGAGCCCACGTTGTTGCCGGCGGAAAATTGCCGGACAAGGCGAGCCTGGACCACCTCCGGCGAGTCACCGGAATGGTGTTCCAGAGCTTCAATCTCTTCCCTCACCTGACCGTGATGGAGAACATCACCCTGCCCCAGCGAAAGGTGCTGGGCTCAAGCAAAGAACAGGCGGAGGAGGTTGCCAACAAGTTGCTCAAGCGGGTTGGACTTCCTGAAAAGGCCATGGCGTACCCGGCCCGGCTCTCGGGAGGGCAACAGCAACGCATCGCCATCGCCCGGGCTCTGGCACTCTCACCCAAGGTCATGCTCTTCGACGAACCAACCTCCGCCCTGGATCCCGAGATCGGCCTGGAGGTACTCGCCGTCATGCGGGACCTCGCAGACGAGGGCATGACCATGCTAGTGGTTACCCACGAAATGCACTTCGCCCGCGACGTCTCGAACCGCATCATGGTGATGGGCAACGGCGGCGTCCTCGAAATCGGACCCAGCGAGCAGGTGATGTCGGACCCGCAAAACGAACGCACCCGGCAGTTCCTCAAGGCCGTGCTGGACAGGTGAGACGGCGATGATTACCCAACTCCTGACCTCGATTGCCCAAGGCGTCGGACTCACGCTCTACGTAACCGGCGCCTCACTCCTGATCGGAGGCGTCATCGGCCTGGTGCTCGTCGGCGCCGCCCGCTCACCCATCGCGATCATCCGCACCATTGCCACCCTCTACATCAACTTCGTCCGCGTCATCCCGCCGATCACCTGGCTGTTCCTGATCTACTTCGGCCTGCCCCAGTACTCGCTGCGGCTGTCAACCATCCAGGCCGCAATAATAGGTTTCTCCATCATCGCCTCGGCATTCATGGCCGAGATCTACCGCTCAGGACTGCTCAGCATCCCCGACGGCCAACGGGAAGCTGCCCACGCCCTCGGGCTGAGCCCGGTCACCACAGTGGCACACATCATCACACCGCAGGCCTTCCGGGTCGCGCTGCCCGCGATCGCCACGTACGGCATCGGGCTCCTCAAAGACTCCGCCCTGGCGTCAACCATCGGAGTGCGTGAGATCACCTACTACGCCCAGCAAAGCGCGAAGCAGACGCACGAAGGCCTGCTTTCCTTCGTCGTTGCCGGGGCGCTCTACATCGTGATCAGCCTCGTCGTCGCCCTCGTGGCCCGACGTGTAGACCTCACGCTGCGCAGGAAGATCGGAGTGGCGTAATGGACATCCTCACGCAATGGCTCGGCTGGTTGCCCAACCTCACACCGGGTCTGTTTGTCAGCCTCCAGTTGACCGGACTCTCGCTGCTCTTCGGATTCCCCCTCGGCCTCCTGTTCGCCGTGATGGCAGCGGCGAAACTCGCACCCCTGCAGTGGATCTCCTTCTTCTTCGTTGAGATTGGACGGGGCTTGCCGGCCCTTGTGCTGTTGTACCTCTTGTACTTCAGCCTGCCGGATGCCGGCATCACCCTGACATCCCTGACCACCGCGATTATCGCGTTGACCTGGAATACCGGCGCATACGCCTCGGAATACTTCCGCGCCGGACTTGCCGCAGTGCCTTTGGGACAAAAAGAAGCGGCCCTCACCTCAGGGCTCCGCGGCTGGACGGGATTCCGGTTCATCATCCTGCCGCAGGCACTGCGGATTTCCACCCCGCCGTTGGCCGGTCTCGCAGTCCTGGTATTTCAGGGCAGTGCACTCGCCTTTGTCATCGCGGTGCCCGAATTGATGTCTAAGGCATTCGAAATTGGCTCCATCACGTTCGAATACCTCAGCGTCTACACATTGACCGCAGTGATTTACGGATCCTTGACGCTCGTGTTCCTCGGCCTTGTGAGGCTCTTGGAACAGCGACTCGGCCGCCACCTGCAACGCAACTGACCCGTTCCGTTACATCATCCCGGGGTTTGCCTCAGCACCCCATCAAAGAAAGAGAAACCATGTCACGATCTCGTCGTACACTCGTGCGCGCGCTTTCCGCAGGTACCGCCGCCGGTCTGCTCGCCCTATCCCTGAGCGCTTGCGGTGGCAGCGAAGCCGCAAGCGGCTCGGGCGGCTGCACCCCGGCGCACAAGGATCTCAAGACCCTTACCCAGGGCGAACTCACAGTCGCCAGCTACGACTATGCTCCTGCCACCATCCTGAGCGGCGACAACGTCACCGGCATGGAAGGAGACCTGATCAACGAGATCGCCAAACTCGAGTGCCTGAAAGTCACCGTGAGCACCTCGGGCGGTGCGGGAGCGGTGATCCCCTCCGTACAGTCAAAGCGCGTCGACATCGGATCGGGAAACTGGCTCCGCACTAAGGAGAGGACCAAGATTGTCTACATGAGCACACCCCTATGGAGCGACCCGCAGGCAATCGTCTCCACGAAGGGCCTCACAAGCGACGATCTTGAGGGCAAGACGATCGGCTCGGTGGCCGGCAACCTCTGGAACGCCAGCATGCAAAAGTGGCTCGGGGACAAGTTCAAAATCTACCAGGACGACGAATCCATCTACGGCGACCTCAAAGCAGGCCGTATCGACGCCCTGGTGGCGTCCTCTGCTTCCGCCACGTACCGATTCAAAGATGCCCCCATCGAGGGTGCAACCGTGGTGGATGTGAAGCCGAATGCCAATGTCCCTCAATTTGCTGCGGTCGGCCAAGTCATGCTTCCGTCGGCTTTGGACAACGACTCGCTCGGCAAGGCGCTGGACGAGGACATCAAGAAGCTCCGCGAAAACGGCACTATTAAGAAGGTCCTCGAAAAATACGGAATCGACCCCGCCGTCGGCGACCCCGGAGCACCGAGCGAACTCTGACACACAACATGCCGCACCTCAGGCGACGTCGGGTGGTCTCCTCCCGACGTCGCCTGACGTGTGCCCACAACGGGCGGTCTGATGCGATCGCATCTTCGCCGCAATCCGGCCGCCACCGCGTTCTTGGGCGCAAGCCCGCCTGGTTAGGAGTTTTCAGGTGGCGCGAAAAGAACGGTCCGAAGCTAATTAGTTCCGTTTGACCATGCCGTAGCGGTAAAGACTTCCCGCGCACCTCACATCAGCAGCGTTCGGGAATCCGGCTGCGACCCAAGCGCTCTCGCGATGAACGTGACCCCAGGGTTCATGGCACTGAGCCCAGATCTTGAATTCTCCGGTTCCTGCCCAGCACCCGCCGTGGACATGCTGCTGGGCAATGTACTGAAATATATAACACGACTCTGGTTTGGCAGCAGCTGGGGCCGCACCCACGGTCAGCAAGAGGGTGACAACCAGGCTAAACAGTAGGCCAATCCGTTTTGCTGGGTTTTTCACTGTGGATCTCTGATCTCTTGGCAATGCCCTGGCGGGAACTTCCGAAGACATGTCAGCTTTGGCGATGTGGCTCCCAAGCTGTTTCCCTTTAGTCAGCAAGGCGCCAAACGAATAGACCATTCCCCGGCGCGATCACGTCACTGGGCTGGGAGGTTTTTGAGAATGCATTGCTGTACCGCTGGCTTAGCTCACGCCAACCCCGGACGAGTACGGCACGTATCCGGCCGGAACAACAGTTCGCCCTCTTGGCTTCTTCATTCGAAACCCCTGATTCATATAGAGATACTCTCGACGGGTTCCCCAGGGTGTCATGCTAAGAGCCGGCAGCGCATTTGACAATGCTGAAAATTACTGGCGGCTGACTTTCGTGCTAACAACGTGAACTTCACTCGGAAGTTGGACTGAGAAACTGTGGTCAGACCGTGACTTGGCCCTGGGGACGCTACCCCTGATTCAGCCCGCGGCTCGCGCAGCAAGCAACCGGATCAGCCGCACCTGGTGTGCTTGCGGACGCACCCAACTGACGCATTGCGTCCGGATCGGGGGCTTTTCGATGGTGCGCCCATCTGCAGCGATCAGCAGAATTGGCCCGCCGTCTGCCCTGTCTGCAGTCGTCCGCACGAAATGTCAGGAGTCGTCTGCACCATGTTTTTAGCAGTTTTTAGTTCAACTGACCGTGCTACTCTCCGAATCCAGCGTCAGCGCTGATGACGATGAAGGTCCCGCCGCCGCGGGGCCTTCATCCATTTTCCAAGCGGCCGAGGGCCCCGAATCATTGCTGGATCGGGCCCCTCTCTTTACGTTGCTATTCCGTAGTCCGACCGTCGGTCACCTTAGCCGTCAGGAGTTCACAGGTCGTTGTCGGGGTTAGGGTCGCTTCCCACCCGCTAACAGTTAAACCGACTGACGCTATCTCCGGCGAGGACCCCCACTGCTCAGGGTGAGGCACGGTCCATTCATAAGTGACCCGTTCCAAGATTCCGTGGATTTCAAATTCTCCCCCGAAACCCACGATGCGTATTTTCCGTCCGACATCCGACGCAGCCAGGTCAGTAATGTTCAATGTGCGCCGCCCTCTCAATCCCTGCAATAGTGAGGCCACCATACACGCCGACAATGACGGTGCCGGCGAGGCCCGCTTGGAGACAGGGCGCGTCCCGGACAACGCGCTCGTCACCGACGTCGAGACACCAAAGGGCAGTCGGTTCAGCACAGGGTTCTGCCAGATCGAGCGCCCTTGGCTGCTCGGCCTGATGATCCCGCCGAGGCGAAAGACGAGCGATCGGCTAGCCCGCTGACACGTCGATCAGCACCTTGCCGACGATGCTCTCTTCCACCGCCGCGTGGGCCGCAGCCGTGTCAGCCAGGTCAAAGCGATGCAGCGGCAGGCCTGCGGCCTCGCCCACCGGAAGGGCGCCGTCGGCGATGGCCGCATTGATATCCTCGGCGGCGGCTTGCACCGCCGCCATGCCTACGGTGTAGAGCAGCACGAACTGGTAGCGGACGTTGAGGCTGAAATGCCTGCGCACGTCCAGGCTCATCGAGTCGCCGCCGTTGTTGGCGTAGACGGCGACGGAGCCGCGGTTGCGGATCACTGCCAGGTCAAGTTCCGCGTTCTGCGCAGGTGCCACCTCCACGATCTGGTCAACGCCGTCGGGAGCGATCCGACGGATTTCCGCGGCCGCGTCGGCTTCCCGGTAATTGATGACGTGATCGCCGCCGGCAGCCGTGACCAGCGCAGCCTTCGCCGGTCCGCTCACGGTCGTGATCACAACGGCGCCGGCCCACTTGGCGAGCTGAATCGCCGCATGGCCCACGGCGCCGGCCCCTCCCGCGACCAGAACCACTTTGCCGTCCAAGGCTCCCGGGTGCAGCCGCCGCGGGCCGTCCTCGGCGATGGTCAGGGCCCGATGGGCGGTGATCGCGGGAACGCCCAGGCTCGCGCCGACGTCGAACCCGGCGTTCTCCGGCAGCGGAAAGACTCGCTCGACCGGCAGGACGGCGAATTCCTGGGCTGTCCCGCCGTCGGCACGCTGGTAGGCGGCCAGGGCCAGCCAAACCCGGTCACCGACGTGGAAACGTTCGACGCCGGGTCCGACGGCGTCCACCACGCCGGCGCCGTCTTGGTTCGGCACGACCTCCGCGAAGGGCAAAGGCTCACCCGGTTTGGCGCCGCGACGCGACTTCCAGTCGGTGGGGTTCACGGCGGACACCACGACCCTTACGCGCACCTCCCCACGCCCCGGGTCGCGGATCTCGCGGTCGACGAGCTCGAGAACAGACGGATCGCCAGTGGCACGGTACACGATTGATTTCATACTCAAACCTAACGCCGGCCCAGACCGAAATTCCCGCAGCGTGCCGGGCCAGATGCTGACAATTTTGAAGCAAAACCCCTCTGACGAGGAGTTATGCGTGCCCGAGGTGGGACTCGAACTGCATTCCCCCTGCAAACACTGGGAACTCCCGGATCCATGCGGAATCCGCGCCCGATCCGAACCATGTACGAACCAGTCCGAGGCCCAAAGTGGCCATTGTCCACACGCCAATCTCGCCGCTTAGCTCCATCACCGGCGTCCTCGACCACGCGCCGCTGTTCGGCACGCGTGGCGCGCTTCGACGGCGGCACTCAGGTGAGTGCCGCCGTCGCACTTCCGTGAGTGACTGGCTTAGGCGACTTTGGAAAGCCGGTACAGAACCACCTGATCGGGGTGAATTCTGGGCGACGCGACACCAACCTTTTCCAGCGAACTGCCTGCGAACACGGCGCCCGGGAAACTGACGCCATTCTGGACGGCTGCCCGCAGGGACGTCCGTTCAATGTGCACGCCGGCGGCCTTCGGCTGGCCCCACCATTCCGGCGGGGCCAGTCCGGATGGTGTGGGCCCGGTAAAGACTGGTGCCACGTGGTACCTCGCCTCAGGGTCAAGTCCCCGGAAGCGGAGGCGCCCGGCAGGGTCCGGGTAAAGGCTGTCCAGGGCCGCTTGCGCGAAGATCGCTTCGGAGCGATCAGGACTGACGACGCCGTGCACCACCACTTTGGAATCGGGACCGTCCATGCGGATCACGTCCCCGCTGAGCAGCAAGCCGCGTTCTTGTTTGTAGAAGGAGATCCACCGGCGCAGGCCGTCGATTTCCTTGTCGGTGGCGGTGGTGAGGTCCCATTCGACACCGAGGTGGCCGAAGACGGCGGTGCCTGCGCGGAACGCGAGGTCGTGCTGGCGACCAGTGGTGTGGGAACGGCCTGATGCAATGTGTGATCCCAGGTATTCGGGCGGCAGCAGCTGCGTGGTCCAGCGGAGCATTGCCTGCCGGTCGTGGGGGTCGATGTTGTCCGACACCCAGACTCTGTCAGTGTGCTCCAGAACGCCGAGGTCCACGCGGGCTCCGCCGGAAGAGCATGACTCAATTTCCAGCCCTGGATGCTCCGAACGGATTTCCTCAAGCAGCGCATAGAACTCCAGGGTCTGCCGGTGCACACCTGGACGTCCGCCCTCCAGCTGGTTTCCGGCCTCGATGAGGTCCCGGTTGTGGTCCCATTTGATGTAGTCCAGCTTGTATTCGGACAGGAGCGCGAGGATCTGCGTCTTGACGTGCTCGTACGCCTCGGGGATTCCGAGGTTGAGGACCTGCTGGCTGCGCGATTCAACGGGCCAGTCGGAGCGGGCCGCCATGATCCATTCCGGATGGTCGCGGGCCACATCGCTGTCCGGGTTGACCATCTCGGGTTCGAACCATAGCCCGAACTGCATCCCCAGTTCGTGGACGCGGTCCACCAGCGGGTGCAGTCCGGCCGGCCACACATCCGGAGAGACAACCCAGTCCCCCAACCCTGAGGTGTCGTCGCGTCGCGAACCGAACCAGCCGTCGTCGAGCACGTAGCGCTCAACGCCGGCGGCAGCAGCACGTTCCGCCAGGTCGATGAGTTTTTCTTCTTCGTGGTCGAAGTAGACGGCTTCCCACACGTTCAGGGTCACGGGGCGATCTGCGGAGACCGGAGAAATGCGGCTCCGCACATGGGCATGGAAACGTTTGGCGACGGTGTCAAGGCCCGTCCCGTAGGAGGCGTAAACCCAGGGGCTCTGATAGGTATCGCCGAGGCCCAGCCGGACTTCGCCGGGAAGTAGCAGTTCTCCGCCGCCGAGCAGCTGATCGCCGAAAAAGCGTTCGGCGAAATGGTGGTGGTTTCCGCTCCATGCCGTGTGGACGGCCCAGACTTCACCGTTGCCGAATCCGAATCCAGGAGTTCCGGCGTGCAGTATGAAGGCACTGTCAGAGCCGGTCCGGCCCTTTCGATTCTCACGGAGGTGCGTCCCTGTGCGCAGGGTTCCGCGCTGCGGAACCCGTTCACAGTTGTGGCTTCCCGCGAAATCCAGCAATTCCGTTGCCTCAGCAGGAATCGGGAAGGCCAGGGAGACATCGTCGACCGCGTACGTTTTTTCGTGCAGGTTGGTCAGTTTCGCCCGGCTGCGCATCAGCCCGCCGGGAAGCAGGTCCAATGTCAGGTCAAGGCGCAGCCGTTGTGCGTCGTCGATTGCGCCGACCAGCACTCGACCTGCTCCGGCGGATGCGAACCCGGTCACTGGGGCGCCATTTAGGGCCACAGTGTGGACCTGGAATTTCGGTGACCACCCAATGCCGTCGAAGGATCCACGTAGGGCGTGTCTCCTAAGTCGGTGGCGTGCTGGCTGGAATGCTTGAGGGGTGTCGCGAACTTCTGTTTTGAGTGATGATCAGTGGTCCCGGATCG